>JBJMJD010000079.1:0-71318 GCA_045806525.1 Gaiellales bacterium
GAGCACGGCCTGGTACTGGTCGCCGGCGGTGTTCGGGTTGTCGCCGAACTGCAGGTCGAGGTGATAGGCCAGCGCCGTAGCGGTACCGGCGTTGGTGGTGCGGGCGCCGGACGAAACGGCGTTGGCGCCAGAGACAACGGCGGCGTACGCGCCGGCGCCGGGCTTCAAGGACAGGCGACCGATCGGGACCGTGTTGAGCCCGCCGCCGGTCTCGGTGAAGTTGGCGGGAGCCATCATCGACAGCGTCCAGCCGGCGTTGGCCTTGACGGTGGCGTTGCCGCCGCCGGCCGCATACTGCGACAGCGGATCGACGTTGCCGAAGGCAACCAGGGGCGTGTCCAGCGTCAGCTGCACCGCGGCCCGGTTGGTGAACTGCACCGTCTGGTTCTGCGTGTCGCTGGACGGCGGAGCGGCCAGGGCCGAGCCCGCCGAAAGCACCAGCAGGGCAGCCGCGAGGCCGCCCACAAGCGCAAAGCGCATGCGTGACATGCATGTCCTCCTGAGGGGGTTGAGGTCGACGGAAGGCCAGTGGAGCGGGCTTTCCGAAGAAGGCGCAAGAGACATCGTCCGGAATGGGACGTGATTCATGACCCGTCCGGGGGGTTTGACGGCGCGCTGCGCGCTCGTATACCCCGATATGGGGAACGCATGCCACCCTTCGGGCGACGGGATGGGCCCACCGTTTGTCGATGATGCATACACGGATCGAAAATGGCAAACCCGCCGTGAGGCGGGGGCGCAAAGCAAGAGGTCTCATGCGTGAGACGGCTCGGCTACCGAACCCGGAAACCCGCACGCTCAACAGCGGTCGCACGCCCACCAGGGCACGCGGAAGCTGGCGCGGTGTTCACTGGAGCGGTGGTGATTCTCACCATCGCGCTCGCCCTGCCGGGGCTAGGCACCTCGGAAGCGCGACTCGATCCGAATTGATACGGGTTGGCGGACGGTGGGCGCTGCGGGGGGCAGTGCCGCTACGGTGGCAGTGAGGCTCACCGTCCGCGCCCGTACACGTGCCGCGAACCCCTCCCTGATCGCAGCCGCTACAGTCGCGGCATGCTCGGCCGCCTGTTCTCGCCGCTGGCAATCGGCAGCGTCACGATCCCCAACCGGATCGTGTCGACCTCGCACCAGACCAGCCTCGTCCACCACCACCTGCCCACCGAGGAGCTGATCGCCTACCACCAGGCGCGCGCCCGCGGCGGTGCCGGCCTGATCGTGGTGGAGGCCACCGCGATCCATCACACCGGCCTGTTGACCGCGCACACCCTGGGTGGATATCTCCCCGAGATCGTGCCCGCGTACCGGCGTCTTTCCGAGGCGGTTCACGAGCACGGCACGCGCCTGTTCGTGCAGCTCTTCCACGGTGGCCGCGAGGTCATCTCCTCACCCCCGCGCCCGGCCGCCGTGGCTCCGTCCAGCATCCCCAGCGCCCGCTTCAAGACCGAGCCGCGCGAGCTGACCCGGCGGGAGATCGGCGAGATGATCGAGGGTTACCGCCAAGCGGCCGCCTCCGCGGCCGCCGGCGGCATCGACGGCGTCGAGGTCTGCGCCGGCTTCAACTACCTGCCCACCCAGTTCCTCTCCCCCCACGCCAACACCCGCACCGACTCCTACGGCGGCTCGTTCGAGAACCGGCTGCGGTTCCTGCGCGAGGTCTGCGAGGCCATGCGCGACGGCATCGATGGCGGCGCAGTCGGCTGCCGGCTGACCGACGAGAGCGGTTCCTGGAATGGCAACAGCCATGAGGATCTGGAGCGAGCAGCGGGCATCCTGGCCGACGAGGGTCTGATCGACTACCTCTCGATCGCGCTGGGCGGCTCCAACACGTACCGCGGCTCGAGCTGGATCGTGCCGCCGGTGCCGGTCGAGCACAACGCCGTGGCCGGCTTCGCGCGCACGATGAAGGCAGCGGTGAGCGTCCCCGTGATCGCGACCGGCCGCATCGTCGACCCCGCCGACGCCGACGCGATGATCGGGCGCGGGGACTGCGACGCCTGCGGCATGACGCGTGCGCTGATCACCGACCCGTCGATGCCCGCCCGCGCCGCGGCCGGCCAGGAGTTCACGACCTGCATCGGCTGCAACCAGGGGTGCATCGGCCACTACCACGCTGGGCTCCCGATCGCCTGCACGATCAACCCCTGGACCGGGTACGAATTGACCCTGCCGCGTCCCACGCCCGATCCCAGCCCCGGGAGGGTGGTCGTGGTGGGAGCAGGACCCGGGGGCGCATCCGCGGCCGTCTGCGCTTCCGCCCGCGGACACCGAGTGGTCGTGCTGGAGCGCGGCGACGCGGTGGGCGGTCAGATGCGGCTGGCGCTGAACGCGTCCGGCCACGCCGAGATCGCGCGCGGCATGGTGCGCACCGTCGAGGGGTGGCTCGCGGGAGCGGAGGTGCGGTTGGGGCTGGAAGCCGGCGTGGACGAGGTGCTGGCCGAGTCGCCCGACCGCGTGATCCTGGCCACCGGGGCGCAGCGCTACGACGCCGGCGTCCCCGGCACCATGCACGCCTGGGAGGTGCTGGCGGGGGCGGACACCGGCCGGCGCGTGACGATCTGCGACTGGGGCGGCGACTGGACGGGACTGGTGCTGGCCGAGCAGCTGGCGCAGGGCGGCCGCCAGGTGCGCCTGGTCACCAGCGCCATCGCCTTCGGTGAGGCCGTGCACCAGTACCAGCGCAACCTGTACCTGGCGCGGATGGACGAGGCGGGGATCGACCTGGTGCACCACCTGCGTCTGACGGCGTGGGACGGGTCGAGCGCCACCTTCCGCAACGTGTTCTCCGAACGCGAGCACGTGCTGGACGGAATCGACACGCTGGTCGTGAACGACGGGCGCAGCGCCTGCGGCGTCCGGCTGTTCGCCGCCCTGCAGGACGCCGGCGCGGACGTGGTGCGGGTCGGCGACGCACTCGGCCCGCGGTCGTTCGAGGAGGCGATCCGCGAGGGCACCGAGGCCGGGTTGGCCGACCTGCACGCGCCGGTCGTCGCCTGACGCGCCCATCGGCACACATCCGTGACGAGGTGTCACCCACCCGCCACACCGCGATGCGTAGGTTGGCGCCGTGGGCGAGCGAGCGCAGGCAACCGTCGAGTACGCCGGCGCCGGCCTGCTGGTGCTGGCGCTGCTGCTGGTCGGCACCGCTGCGGCGCGCGCCCGCCTGACCTCCCCCACCCCCGGCGACGCCGCCTACCTTGAGCTGGCCGCGCGCGAGGCGCCACGGTTCGTTGCCGAACGCGGCGACGGCGAGCACCCGGTCGACTTCCGCCGTTGCCGCGACCGCGCCTGCGCACGATCGGGACGGCCGGTGCTCTACGTCCACGGACTGCGTCGCGGCGGCTTCGCCTACCTCGAGTACTGGGAGTACCTGCCCGACTCGCGCACAGCTCACACCCACATCCCGGCGTTTGACGGCGACCACCGCGACGACTGGGAGGGCGTCATCGTCAAGCTGCGCGACGACGGAACGGTGGTCGGCGCACGGGCGTCGGCGCACCTCGGGTGGAACGGCCGCCACCCCTGGTGGGAGCTGCGCAACGGCGACTGGGCGGAGTACCCGGCGACCGTGTACCGGGCGTCGGGCAGCCACGCCGGGTCGCTGCGGCAGGCGGGCATCGACCTGGCCGGCGACCGCTGGGACGGGTCGCTGCCGCAGCAGCCGCCACAGCTGCTGCCGGCCGACCAGGCCCGGCGCGGAGCACCCGCCTTCGATCCCGGCGCCACGCCGCCCTGGGCCAAGCAGGTCTGGTCGGACCCCGAGGCGGTCACCACCGGCCCGCCCGGCTCGCGGGCCACCTACGCCCGCTACGCGCGCTGGTGGTCGGACGTGTGCCTGCTGTGCTGACTGTGCGGGTGGGATTCAGAGATTTCGCCGATCGGCCGATACCAGGGACGATGTATCCCGCACAGCCCAGCGAGCTCCTGCGCTCCGCCCTCAGCCTGCTTCCGCCGCTGCCCTGCTCGGTCGAGGTGCTGTCGCCCGAGGGCGGCTCCATCTCGCTGACGCTGGCCGCGGTCGAGGGCAACCTCGTCTACGCCTACGGCGCGCGCAAGCTGGTGCGCGACGACCTCGTGCTCGAGGCGCGGCTGCGCGATGACCGCGGCGAGGGTTGGGACATCCACTTCTCAATCCTGCGCTCGTACTTCCAGTCGGGCGACGACCTGCTGCTGCACCTGAACGTCGTCTCGGTCGAGCCGCGCAGCGCCACCCGCCTGGCGGCCCGCGCCCACCTCGCCGAGCTGGCCACGGCCCGCGTGCTCTACGCCCACTCCTACGAGCGGGCCGAGCTGTTCGACGTCCGCCTGGCGGACGCGTCTCCCACCGGCGCAGCCTTCGTCACCGAGCGCCGGCTGGCGGCCGGCGACCTGCTCGAGCTGGAGACCTCCATCGAGGACCAGCTGGTTCGGTTCGAGGTGCGCGTCGTGCACACCGGCCCCGCCGTCTACGGCCGCAACCGCGTCGGCAGCGAGATCACGACCATCCTCGAGGCTGACCGGCACCTGCTGCTGCGCCTGGCCGAGCGCTACCAGCGCGACGACTCCGCCGAGCAGCGAGACCCCGACCTGGCCGTGCTGCGCACTGCCGCCCGCACCCAGCAGTCGCTCAACCGCCGCCGCGCGCCCCGCAAAGACTCTCGCTAACTTAGTTCAGGTCGGGCCGCAGCGGTTCGAGCGCGATCGCAGCGCTGTCGGGCAGCGCCTCGATCGGCGCCCACACCGTGTGCTCGCCGCAGCCCGGGCAGCGCGTCGGCTCAACCGGGTAGCGGTCGGGCAGCGCCAGCTCCTCGCGCACCAGCCGCGTCTCCACGTCGAACGCCGCCTGACCCGTGCGGGCGGCGATCCCGGCGGCGCGCTGGTGCACCCTGCCGGCGTCATAGCCGATGGTGATGCGAGCGCCGCAGTAGCCGCACAGCGCCATCCGCGAGACCGGCGCGCTGCCCTGCGCTGCGTGCGCCTGGTCGCCCAGCTTGGCAGCCTTCCAGATCACGTAGAACAAGCCAATCAACGGCAGCTTCAGGCCAACGGCAAGAAACATCACCACCCAGAAGTCTGCGTGATTCACGGTCGGGTGTAGCGTACTGCACGGGCCCGGTGCGTGAAAGCGCCTACAGGTGTTACCCCTCCCCGCCGATTATGGGTGCGAACATGTCAGAACCCACTCGGGAAGAGCTGCTCACTCTGGCTCTCGGCGTCCTGCCGGAGCTGCCGGAGACCGTCGACGTCCTGTCGGAGGACGGCGGCTGCTTTCCCGTCACGCTCTCGGAGCGCGAGGAGGACCTGCTGCTGGGCTACGCGCCGCGGGGAGCCATCCGCGACGACCTGCACCTGCTGGCCCGCCTCTACCACCCCGGCCGCGGCCGCTACGAGGTCGAGTTCGAGGTGGTCGAGCACTTCTTCCACAGCATCCCCCAGGCGCAGGTGCACCTGGCCGTGAGCGGCGTCCGCCATCGAAAGGCCCGCCGCGCGTCGCCACGCGTCGCCGTCTCGACATCGGCAACGGCCCGGATCACCTACTGCCGCTCGCTGCCGCGCGACACCGAGCTCGAGGTGCGCCTGGTCGACATCTCGGCCACCGGCTGCGCGTTCGTGACCCAGAAGGAGCTGGCAACCGGTGACCTGGTACGTGTGCAGGCCGTGCTTTCCGGCCGCCCCATCGACCTCGAGGCGCGCGTCGTCCGCATCGATCCGGCACCCTACGAGCGCTACCGGGCGGGCTGCGAGATCACCGAGATCTCTGACCTTTCGCGCAGGACCATCTCGGCCCTGGCCGCGCAGAGCGCCGAGAGCGGTTCCGAGGACCAGCGCAACCCGGAGGAGGCCGCGGCCCGGGCCGAGAGCCGGGCGGCGAGCACGGCGCTGTCGGCCCGGCTCGGCCCGGCAGCGATCGAGGACGAATAGCGCTCACGATTTCGGGTGATACCGGAACCTGTCGCGCGCGTCGATACCTGACATACCGCACGAGGGGTCGTGCGCCGGAACCGTCTTGGAAGGGGTCCTTGGTGTACCGGAACTTCAACAGCGAGCGTGGCAGCGTCGCCACGGAGATCTCTCAGGGACTCGTGTATGTCGCAGTCCTGGCGATCGTCGGTCTCTGGGTGATCGCGCATCTCGAGGGCGTCTCGTTCGGGGTGCTGCTCGACCAGCTGCGCAACGGCACGCAGAGCCACTGACCGAAGCGTAAGCCCACATGCCAGCGGCAGTGCTCGTCTCGGGGATGACTGTGATCAGCCGTTGTATCGCACGAGATTCCCGAGACGGAGCACTAGGCTGGTCGTATGAGGACCTTTCGCCGCCTGCTCGGCTTTCTCGGCCCCTACCGGGGTGAGGTGATCATCACCGCGGTGCTGGCCGCGGGCACCCAGGCGGCCGGGCTGCTGATCCCCTACCTGACAGGGAAGGTGATCGACGCGGCGCAGGCGGGCGACAGCCGCTCGCAGATCTACACCTACTCGCTGCTGATCATCGCCGCGGGCGCGGTCAAGGGCGTGATGATGCTGTTCCGGCGGTGGCTGGCCGGCAGGCTCTCGCTGGCCGTCGAGTACGACCTGCGAAACCGCATGTACGGGCACATGCAGCGGCTCTCCTACCGCTTCTTCGACCGCCACCAGACCGGTCAGCTGATGTCGCGGGCCACGGTCGACGTGCAGGCGGTGCGGGTGTTCCTCGGCTACGGCCTGATCTTCTTCTCCCAGCACGTGTTCACGGTGGTCAGCGTGCTGGTGGTGATGACCCTGATCAGCGTGCAGCTGACGCTGATCGCGCTTGCGATCACGCCGGTGCTGGCGACCATGGCCTACCGCTACTCGCGGGTCAGCCACCCGGTGCTGAAGGAGGTCCAGCAGCGGGTCGCCGACGTCACCACCCGGGCCGAGGAGAACGTCGTGGGCGTGCGCGTGGTCAAGGCGTTCGCGCAGGAACAGAACGAGTCTGATCGCTTCCGGGCGGGATCGGAGCGGATCTTCCGCCAGGCGCTGCGCGCAGCCCGCTTGCAGGCCGCCTACGTGCCGGCCATGACGGCGCTGCCGAGCGTCGCCATCGCCGGGGTGATGCTGGTGGGCGGCTATCAGGTCGTGCACGGCCAGCTGACGCTGGGCCAGTTCTTCGCCGTGAACGCCTATCTGGCGCTGCTGGTGCTGCCGCTGCGGGCGATCGGGATGTGGGTCGGCCAGTACCAGCGGGCGATGGCGTCCGGCGAGCGCGTGTTCGAGGTGCTCGACGAGGAGCGCGACATCGTCGAGCGGCCGGACGCGCGCCCGCTGCCCGACGGTCCCGGCGTGCTGCGGTTCGAGCGCGTCGGGTTCGGCTACGACCGCGAGCGGCCGGTGCTGTCGGAGATCGACCTCGAGATCCCGGCCGGCGAGACGATCGCGCTGATCGGGCCCACCGGCTGCGGCAAGACCACCCTCACCACCCTGATCCCGCGCTTCTACGACGTCGACCGGGGCCGGGTGCTGCTGGACGGCGCCGACGTGCGGGAGCTGACGCTCGACTCGCTGCGCGCCCAGATCGGCATCGTCAGCCAGGACACGTTCCTGTTCTCGACCACCGTGGCCGAGAACATCGCCTACGGCGCGCCGGCGGCCACACCCGAGCAGATCGTGACGGCGGCGATCCGGGCCCAGGCTCACGAGTTCATCAGCGATCTGCCCGACGGCTACGACACGCGCGTGGGCGAGCGCGGCCTGTCGCTTTCGGGCGGCCAGCGCCAGCGGATCGCGATCGCCCGCGCGCTGCTGATGGACCCCCGGGTGCTGATCCTGGACGACGCCACCGCGTCCGTCGACGCCAACACCGAGGCCCGGATCAAGCTGGCGCTGCGCGAGGTGATGCAGGGCCGCACCACCCTGATCATCGCGCACCGGCTGTCGACCATCTCGCTCGCCACGCACGTGGTGGTGCTCGACCACGGCCGGATCGTCGCTCAGGGCGAGCACGCCGCGCTGCTCGACCAGAGCCCGGTCTACCAGGAGATCTACAACCACGGCCTGGTCGAGCGGACGTTCGTACAGCTCGACCCGGACGGCGCGCCGATCGAGAAGGAGGACGTGGCGTGAGGCCGACCTCGTTCGGCGGCCACATCAGCGCACGCGGCGCCGCCTCGAGCGGCCTCGGGCTGCGCCGCACGTACCGCCGGGTGAGCCAGCTGGTGCGCTACACGTGGCCGCACAAGCTGCGGGCGCTGACTGCCATCGCCGCGCTGCTGGGCGTGACCGCGACCACGATCGGCGGTCCGCTGATGGCCAAGCAGGCGATCGACCGTGGCATCACGCCCGGCGACTTCGGCCAGGTGGAGCTGTGGGTGGCCGTGTACCTGCTGGTGGCGCTGCTGGGCTGGGTGTTCGCGGTTGTGCAGAGCTACCTGACCACATGGGTCGGCGAGCGGGTGCTCTCGGACCTGCGAAGCGACCTGTTCACCCACGTGCAGACGCTCGACCTGGGGTACTTCGAGCGCACCCGCGCGGGCGTGGTGATCTCGCGTCTGACCAACGACATCGAGGCCCTGAACACGCTCGTCACGGACGGCCCCACCACGCTCGTCCAGAACTCGATCACGCTGGCCGGCTCGGCCGTCGTGCTGCTGATCCTGGACTGGAAGCTGGCCCTGGCCACGCTGGTCGTGTTCCCCGGGATGGCGATCGCGACCGGCATCTACCGGCACTACTCGGCGATCGCCTACCGGCAGACGCGCGAGCGGCTGGGCGAGGTCACGGCCAACCTGCAGGAGGACATCTCGGGCGTGCGGGTGGTGCAGGCGTTCCGGCGCGAGGCGTCCAACTACCGCAGCTTCGTCGGGGTGAACGACTCCTACCGGGAGGCCAACCAGCAGACGGTCACCGTCAGCGCCATCTACTTCCCGTTCGTCGACCTGCTTTCGGCGACGGCGATGGCGATCGTGCTCGGCTACGGCGGCGTGCGCGTGCTGGAGGGCGATCTCAGCGCCGGCGCGCTGTTCGTGTTCATCGGCCTGCTCACCAACTTCTTCGACCCGGTGCAGCAGCTGTCGCAGTTCTACCAGACGTTCCTGGCCGGCACGGCTGCGCTGGACAAGGTGTTCGAGGTGCTGGAGACCGAGCCGCAGATGCAGGACGCGCCGGAGGCTGAGGACGTGCCCGAGATCTGGGGCCGGGTGCAGTTCGAGGACGTCCGCTTCGCCTACCGCGAGGACACGGCCGAGGTGCTGCACGGCATCTCGTTCGAGGTCGAGGCCGGTCAGACGGTGGCGCTGGTCGGCCACACCGGGGCCGGCAAGTCGACGATCGTGAAGCTGCTGGCGCGGTTCTACGACCCGACCGGGGGGCGCATCCTGATCGACGGCCGCGACGTCCGCGACGTGACGGTTCGGTCGCTGCGCCGCAAGCTCGGGATCGTGCCGCAGGAGGCGTTCCTGTTCGCGGGGTCGGTGCGCGACAACATCGCATTCGGCCGTCCGGATGCCTCGTTCGAGGATGTCGTGGCGGCGGCTACCGCGGTGGGAGCGGACGGGTTCATCCGCGAGCTGCCGAACGGGTACGACGAGGAGATCGAGGAGCGCGGAGGGCGGCTCTCGATCGGGCAGCGCCAGCTGGTGGCGTTCGCACGGGCGCTGCTGGCGAACCCACACCTGCTGATCCTGGACGAGGCGACGTCCAGTGTGGACATCCCGACCGAGGCCAGGATCGAGCAGGCGCTGGACACGTTGCTGCAGCACCGCACGTCGTTCGTGGTCGCGCACCGGTTGAGCACGATCCGCCGCGCCGACCTGATCATCGTGCTCGAGCACGGTGAGGTGATCGAGACGGGGACGCACGAGCAGCTGATCGCGCTGCGGGGGCGCTACTTCGCGCTGTACGACGACTGGGTCTGACAGGCCGAGGGTCTGACCCTCAGCCTTCTCTGCCGTGTAATCATTTTCACTCAAGGCAACTTGTACATTGTCCGATATACGCGGCAGCATGGGTCGTCTGCGTATGTTCCTCGCTCTGGCCGTGCTCGCCTGCATGATCCCTGTGCAGGCGAGCGCGGCCTCCACCACCACGGTGCCTGACGTGCCGGCATCGTTCTGGGCGCACGCCCAGATCGTGTGGTCCGTGAACGCGGGATGGGTGAATCTCCACACGAACGGCAACTTCGCCCCGTCCCGCAACGCCACCCGCGCGGTGGCGGCGCGGGTGCTGGCAAGCCTGAACAAGCAGCAGCACGGCGTCGCGATCGGCGACGATCCGTTCCAGCAGGCCGTCGACGGCGGCTGGATCGGCCGGGGCGGGGGCCCGGCGTCGACGCTGACGCAGCTGGAGTTCGACCGCGGCATCGTGCGCGTGATGGGCCTCAAGAAGGCTTCCACCCGGCTGCGGCAGATCACGGCCGCCGACGGGTGGAAGCCGAAGCTCCCGGTTGGCTTCGCCGCCGAGCAGATCGTGCGCGACATCGGCGCCCGCTGGAACGTCCCATTCGGCGCCGACAACTGGGAGACCTGGCCGAGCTCGACGCTGAGGCGCGCAAACCTGGCGGTGCAGGCGTACCTGCTGGGCCATCTGCCGGCCTACTGGCAGTACTCCGTGGACACGCAGTTGAACGTGGTGCACGCGCTGCCGAAGTACCCGCCGCTAAAGAAGGCCGTGCTCGGCTATGCGCTGACGTGGGCGGGCGCCCCGTACATCTGGGGCGGCAGCTCCGACCAGCCACAGGACCCGTTCGGGCTCCCCGCTGCGGCCGGCTTCGACTGCTCGGGATTCGTGTGGTGGGTGATGAAGCGCGCCTACGCGGTGCCGGGAACGACCTGGGACGGCACCGCGAAGATCCCGTGGCGCACCACGTACGACATGGCCGCGCATCTCCCGGTTGCAAAGCGCATCCCCTACAAGAACCTGAAGCCCGGCGACATCCTGTTTTGGAGCAGCAGCGCACCGCACGGCGTGCTGACCAGCTCGGGCGCCGTCGACCACACGGGCATCTACCTCGGCAAGGGCTGGACGATCAACAGCCACGGCAGCGGCGCGGGCGTCACCATCAACTACATGGGCGCGGGCGCCGGCTGGTACCGCGACAACTTCGTGTTCGGCTGGCGGATCATGCCCGTCGGCGTCTGAGCAGCACGGCGCGGTAGGCTGCGCTCGCGATGAGCGCCGACCAGAACACCACCCCGGAGCCCGAGGAGATCCCGGCCGGAGCGGAGGCCGCCCCCGGCACGCCGGTCAGCGTGCGGGCCGAACGAGGCGCTCGGATGACTCCTGCCGAGGCGGTGCGCGACATGCGTATCAGGGTGCCGGCACGCGGCAACCGGAAGCTCCGGGAGGTGGTCGAGCGCGTCAACCGCGACGACTCGATCAAGGCGCTGTGGCACGCCGCAAACGTGAACGCGGTGGCGCGAATGCAGATCAACGACCACTCGTGGGTGCACATCCAGATCGTCACCAACATCGGCCTGAAGCTGCTGCGCGAGCTGCGCCGGGCCGGGGTCGAGCCGGGCATGGTGACCGACTACGGCATGACCGACGACGATGCCGAGGTGGTGGTCGGGCTGGGCTGCCTGACGCACTGCCTTGGCATGGCCATCCACCGCGACGGGCACGAGGAGATGAGCCTGTTCCTCACGGCCGACCGCCTGCCCCGGTTGCTGGACGGGCTGTACGAGGAGCCCGAGCGCACGATCGTGATGGCCGAGGTGCTGCAGACGATCATCAGCCACCGATCGGGCGGGCGGCCGCTGTCGCTGGAGGCTGGGATCGTACGGGTCGCCGATGCGCTGGACATGGCCAAGGGACGCTCCCGGATCCCGTTCGAGACCGGACGCGTCTCGATCCACTCGCTGTCTGCGGCGGCGATCGAGGAGGTCGTGATCCGCGGCGGGGGTGACGGCAAGGTGCTGGTCGAGATCGAGATGAACAACTCGGCCGGCCTGTTCCAGGTCGACAACCTGCTCCGCTCGAAGCTGCACGGCTCGGGCCTCGAGGACCACATCGAGGTGGCGGCGACGCTCGAAGGCGATACCGAGAAGCGCCTGCTGCCAAGCTTCCGGCTGTAGGCAGACCCACATCCGTGACATGCGTCACACGGTGTAGGGTGCGGCTCACATCGAACCGTCGTCCGGGGACACGTCAAGGGGGCTCTGTTCGCGGCGGCGTAGGAGGCTTTCAATGTCGCGTGTCTACCCGCTTCTGGTCGCAGGTCTGATCGTGATCGCGCTCACCGCCGCCGCGTGTGGCAGTTCGTCGTCGTCCGGGTCGACGGCAACCACCGCACCGACGAGCCCCACCACGCTGTCGACGGCGCCAGCCACCACCACGTCGGGCGGCAGCGACAACGGTTTCTGTGGCTCGGCCAAGAAGGATCTGAAGGATCTCCAACCGGAGGACAACGCGCTGTTTGCGGGCGGCGTTACCCCAGACGCGATCAAGACGGAGTTCTCCAACCTGCAGTCCGCGTATGCGCACGCGCTCTCACAGGCACCGGCTGAGATCAAGCCCGACCTGGCCGTGATCACGCAATTCATCGGCAAGCTGAATACGGTGTTGGCCTCGGACAACTACAACATCCAGGCCGCGGCCCCGCAGCTCGAGTCGCTGGCGAGCTCCACGCAGCTCAAGCAGGCCAGTGCGCATCTGAAGGCCTGGGCAGTGGCGAACTGCGGCGCGTAGGCGGAGCCGGAAAGACCCTCTGGTATCCTTCGCCGCGCCGTTGCGGGGTCGTCTAATGGTAGGACGCCTGACTCTGGATCAGGTAGTCGGGGTTCGAGTCCCTGCCCCGCAGCCTCGTCGTTGCCGAGAAGCCGTTTTCGCCTGAGTGGCGGAGCTCACCCGTCAAGATTCGCCCAGCACCTTCTTCAAGTAGCAGGCGTTGCGAGGCGCGAATGCGTTCCAGTCGTTGTTGAAGTACGCGTACGTGCGCCGGCGATGGCTCCAGTCGCGAAGCCGCGATGCCCATGACTCGAGCTCGGCGTGCGAGTAGTTTCCACGGCGCCCACGGCGCCCCGCGTGGAAACGAACGTACGTCCATCCTGCGGTGAGCTCCTGCGACTGAAAGGCGCGTCTCGGATGGTCGGCGATGACGAGCGCAACTCCGGCCTGGCGAAGCCGCTGGTACACGGGTTCGCAGAACCACGATGGGTGGCGAAACTCGATGCAGTGGCGGAGACCCTGTGGAAGCGCTTCCAGCGCCTGTGACAGTCGCTCGTCGTCGCGGGTGAACGTCTCTGGCAGTTGCCACAGGAGCGGGCCCAGCTTGCCGGCGTCCTGCAGCGGTTCGAGTTGCTCGAGCAGCCGAGCCGCCCCCTCGCGAACGGCCTGCAGACGCCTCACGTGTGTCAGGTAGCGGCTGACCTTGACGGCGAAGCAGAAGTCCGCCGGTACCTGCTCGACCCACCGCGCCACGGAGTTTCTGGCCGGGAGTCGATAGAACGTCGAGTTGACCTCGACCGTATCGAAACGCTCGGCGTACAGCTCCAGCCACCTGCGACTGGGCGCGTCGCTGTACACCGGCCCCCGCCAGTCCGCGTAGTTCCAACCGCTGCAGCCGACCAGGATGCTCATCGGGCGTACCCTCGCTCTACCCTGGGGCACGCGTGGCGAACCGTCGCCGGCTCGGGTCGCCTAGTACGCGGCGATCGCTGACGTGCACGGCGCGCACGTCAGCTCGCCGGACTTGCGATAGACCGAGAGCTTGGCGCCACACTTCGCGCAGGTGCCCGCTTCGCAGGTCTTGACTCTGCGGTTCGGGCTCACCCAGCCGTCGTAGCTTCCCATACTGGAACTATGCCCGGAGCGCTTCTTGATGCACCCAGTGTACACGGGAACGCGTGTTCGACGCGACCGGTCGCGTTAGCGAGGGTTCAGCGAGATCGCGAGCGTGATCGTGCGCGCGTGCCCGTGCAGGTCGGACGCGCTGGGCACGGTCGCGAACACATGCACCGTGATCGATCCACCCGCGGGCCGGCTGCCGGCGAACAGCGGCCCGGCGTGCGGCAGGTGGGCCAGCGTGCCGTCATAGATGGCGCCCTCGCCCCTGGCCAGCTTGATCGTCACGGTCACGTGCCGGGGGTTGAGCGTCTTGCCGCCTGTCCAGCCGGTGGTGGTGACGTAGTACCGCGCCCGGTGGCCGGTGTGGTTGACGCGGTAGAGCACCGCCGGATGGGTGAAGGCGGCGGGCCCGTTCACCTGCACCTTCACGTCCAGCGTTCTCGCGGCGGCGAGGGCCGGGACGGCCAAGACGACGCCGATCAGCGCGGTGAGGACTCCGATGCGGGCGATCCGGATCATGCACTCAGTCTAGGCGCTGGCAGCCCTTCAATCTACGTCTGGTGAAGACACCGCCCGAGCGGCGTGGCACGCGCGCTCGCCTGCGTTCGGAGCTCTGGGGCCGCCGGGCGCACCGCTATCGTCGCCGCATGTGGCGACTCATGCTCATGTGCCTGGCGATCCCAGCGCTGGCCGCCGGCTGCAGCACGGAGCTACGGCACGGATCCGGGCCGGATGTGACCGTGTCCGTCGCAAAGGCCGGCGGCGGCGACCTGGTCGCGCACGTCTCCAGCGAGAGTTGGCCGTCCTGCGCGAACGCGGTGCGCGTGTCACTCGACGGCAGGGAGGCGCTCACCGACGTCCCCGTCACGGACGGCCGCTTCGACGTTGACCTGCACGTGTCCGACGGAGCCCTGCTCACCATCCAGAGCACCTGCAAAGGGCCCGGCGGCGCGCTGAACGACTGGTCGACGGTCATCCACGAGCCGTGACCGTGTTTGGGAGGTGGCGGGCCGGGCACGTCGTTCCTGAGTGACTCGTCAGCACCAAACGCACTGGAGGCACGATGGGCCAAGCCGCATACATCTACGCACTGGTAGGTAACCAGCAAAATGCATCCGTGCTTCGCTACCAGACAGAGCTGGAGGCGCCGCTGGTGGGAGCCGACGTACCGACCACCCCGGCCGTCGGCCCGGTCGTGGTCGAGAGCGTCCAGCAGGACGAGTCGGGCGCGACGGTGGTGCTGGCCTACGACTCCACGCCGACCCCGGACGAGGTGAGTGCGGCTCTCGGCGAAGGCTGGGAGCACCCGCCGGCAGATGACCCCTGGGCGGGGCTCGCCCCGGGCGCGGTCGCTCGCGTTCATCCGCAGTAACGACCGCGCCGAGGCGCGCGTCCTAGTCGATCGAGAACACGAAGTCGTAGCCGTCCGGCCGCGCATGCAACCGCATCGTCCCGTGCGCGTCGCGGTAGATGCCGGTGCCACCGATGATGGCCAGCCGGCTGTCGCGGGTGTCGTAGAACGGCCCCGCGACGGTGATCTGGCCGTCGGCGAGCTTGTTCGTCCAGCTGCACTGCCATTCACCGCGGGCCGGGTTTGTGCGGATGCAGTTGCCCTGGTCGCGGCCCACCCGGCTGGTGTCGCCGGCGTTGAACAGCAGATTCGAGAACGGGAACTGGTCACCCTGCGAGTCGCCCTTGGGCGGCAGGTCGACAACGTGCTCGTTGACCGGGTGCTCGACCACGTGCAGCCTCGTCCGCATCTGATGCGACGAGCTGGATCCGGTCGCCGCCAACGCCAGCCCGGTGCAGCCGAACGCCACTCCCGCGACCACGGCCACGGCGATCCATCGCTTATGCATGACTCCCCCTTGTCGTTGTGGGCCGAAACTGCGACCCTACCGCACCGTCCCAGATCGCTGATCGAGCGGACCGTTGACGATTGGGATCCAGACATCCGGTGGTAACCCCTGTACCGTGGAACATGTGCAGCGCCGGAGCATCCTCGACGCTCGACAACCCGCGCTGCTGATCGCAGCCGTCATGGTGCTCGCGGCGACCGGTTGTGCCGGGTCGTCGTCCTCGTCGAGCGGCGGCAGCGGGCCCACCGCCAGCCAGCCGTCGTCCTCCGCCGGCGGCACCACCGGCACGTACGTCCCGGCCGCAGGTACCGACAAGTCGGGCGCCGTGTTCCAGTCCTACACGAATCCCAAGCTCGGCTACCAGCTGCTCTACCCGGGCGGCTGGAACGTCACCAAGAAGGCCGGGATCGTGCGCATCGCCAAGCTCGGGAACGCGATCGTGATTGCGACGCGGCAGTCCAAGAACGCTCCCAAGGTGAAGCCGGTGCGGGCTGCGCTGATCCAGCAGCAGAAGAAGAACACGGTTCTCGACATCGAGTCGCGGCCGAAGTCCACGAAGCTGAACGGCCGCCCGGCCATCCGGATGGTGTTCACGAAGGACAAGCCGGCCACCGCCGACGCGCCCGAGGACACGCTGCGCGTGTACCGCTACCTGGTGTTCCACAACGGACAGATCGTGATCCTGTCACTGCAGACTCCCACCAGCCGCGACAACAAGCAGGCCTACGACCTGATCGCGAACAGCCTCAGCTGGCCGAAGACGGGTTAGGCTCGCCGCCGCCTGCCTCGCGCCACATCTCGTCCACGTTCATGTCCAGCTTCTCGACCACCTCGAACCCGCCGTGGTGCTCGACCACGCGCTCGACGTCGTCGAACACGTGACCCGGTAGCACCACGAAGCGGTCGGCGGCCGCGTGGGCGTCGGCGAACTCGGCCGCGGTCATGACCAGCGCCTGTACGCAGGTGAAGTCGCCGCACTCGCAGAGGAACGGGATCGGCTCCTCGTCGTCGTCGCTGTCGACCGGCTCTTGCTCCATGCGGCGATTGTTGTACTGGCGGAACGACTCCTCGTTCTTCACCAGCCGCGCATGCCGCGCCTCCCACCAGTCCTCAGGTCGCATCAGCTCCAGGCTTCCACCGTCGGGAGGCCCTGTCAACTGCGGGTCGCCGACAGGACCGGCGTGCCCGGCGCCAGCCGCCAGGCTTGCCGGGCCACCCGCGTCAGCTCGAAGCGCTCGACCAACTCGGCCGCCGCGACCGCTCCACCGTCGCTGATACCGGCCGATCCCGCCAGCGCGCCGACCAGCTCGTGGGCGCTGGCCCCGGCCTCGCGCAGGTCGGCGACGGCCACGGCGCCGTGCCGTTTCGCCAGTCGCTGACCGTCCTTCCCGAGCATCAGCGGCACGTGCGCATATGCGGGCCGCGGCAACCCGAGCAGCTGCTGCAGAGCCACCTGCCGTGCCGTCGATCCGAGCAGATCGTCACCGCGCAGGACATCGGTCACGCCATCGGCCGCGTCGTCGACCACCACCGCCAGGTGGTATGCGTAGAGGCCGTCGGAGCGGCGCACGATCACGTCGCCGCCCACCGGCCTGCGAGCGCTCCCATGGAGCCGGTCGCGCACCTCGACGGCCCCCTCCGGCATGCGCACGCGCAGGGCGGGACGCTTCCCCTCGGCCCGCAGCCGTTCCCGCTGCGCGGCGGTCAGCTCCCGGCAGGTGCCGGGGTAGGCGGCGGGCTGGTCGTCGCTGCCGTGGGGTGCCGATGCCACCGCCAGCTCGCGGCGGGAGCAGAAGCACTCGTACACGAGCCCCCGCTGCGACAGCCGCTCCAGGGCGACGGCGTAGTCCGGCCCGCGTTGCGACTGGGCCCTCGTCTCCGCATCCCAGTCGAGGCCCAGCCAGGCCAGGTCGTCGCGGATCGCCTGGGCGTATTCCGGCCGGCAGCGGTCGCGGTCGAGGTCCTCGATGCGAAGCAGCATCGCGCCTCCGCGCGCCCGGGCGTCCAGCCAGGCCAGGAGCGCCGTGCGGGCGTTTCCCAGGTGCATCAGGCCGCTGGGGCTGGGCGCGAACCTCCCGACCACGGTCAGCCGCCCCTCGGATCCATGGGCACGCGGCCGGCCAGATCGAACACCTGCTCGACCGCGGCCGCCGCCGCCAGCAGCCGCCACTCACCGCGGGGCCGCCCGACCAGCTGCATGCCCACCGGCAGGCCCTCGTCGGTGAGCTCGCAGGGCAGAGCCACGACCGGACACGAGGTGAGCGTGATCGCCGATGTGATCCGCAGCCAGTCGACGTAGTTGTCAAACATGACACCGGAAACCTCGCGGATCCATCGTGTCGACACGTCAAACGGCGCGACGCAGGCGGTCGGGCACAGCAGCAGGTCGTAGCCGGCCATGAACTTCGACATACGCTGGAAGATCGCGCCGCGGGCCTGCTCGGCCTGGGCGATCCGCTCGACCGAGAGGCTCAGCCCGAACTCGATGTTCCAGATGATGTCGGGCTTGAGACGGTCGCGGTCGGTCGCGTACAACGGCTCCATGCCGGCCACGAACCCGGCGCCGCGGAGGACCTGGAATGCCTCGGGCGCACCGGTCAGGTCGGGCGACGCCTCCTCCACCTCGACTCCGGCCGCCGCCAGCCGCTCTGCCGCCCGGCCGCAGGCATCGCGAATCTCTGCGGCGACCGGTGTCACGCCCAGGTCGGGGCTGTAGGCGACCCGCAGCGGCAGCACCGGCGCGGCTGCCGCGTCGGCGAAGGGACGCTGCGGTGCCTCCAGCGACAGCGGATCACGTTCGTCGACGCCGGACATCGCGTCCAGCATCAGCGCTGCATCGGCCACGGTGCGGCCCACCGGCCCCTCCACCGACATCGTCTCGAACGGCAGCGGGGCGGGGCCGGCGGCAACCCGGCCGGGGCTGGGCCGGATTCCCACGACGCCGCAGAACCCGGCCGGGGTGCGCAGGCTGCCGCCCAGGTCGGATCCGGTCGCCAGCCACACCTGGCCGCTGGCCAGCGCGGCCGCGGAGCCACCAGACGAGCCGCCGCAGGTGCGGGATGTGTCCCACGGGTTGCGGGTCTCGCCGAACACCTCGTTGAAGGTGTTGCCGCCGGCGCCGAACTCGGGCGTGTTCGACTTCGCCACGACCACGGCGCCGCGCTGCTCCAGCCGCTCGACCATGAGGTCCGAGCGGTCGGGCACATGGTCGGCATAGATCGGCGATCCGTAGGTTGTGCGAACGCCGGCCACGTCGTTCAGGTCCTTGACGGCGATCGGCAGCCCGGCCAGCTTTGCGTCGCGCGAAACGCCGCCCGCCCGGTCGAGCGCCCGCTCGGCACACAGCGTGGGCAGCGCGTTCAGCTGCGCATCGACCTGCTCGGTCCGCAGCAGCGCCGCCTCCACCAGTTCCCGCGACGAGACCTGGCCCGACTGCAGCAGCGCAACGGTCTCGACGGCGGTCAGCATGCATGGGTCGCCTGACACGCCGCCAGCCTACCGGCGGCACGGGGCGACGCTCTACGATGGCGGCATGGCGCCGAGCGGAAACGGGTTTGACCGGCTGTTCGAGCAGCCGCCCACGCTGGAGGGCATCGGGGTGCGGATGGAGCCGTTCGCCGAGCGCCACCGCGAGGGGCTGTGGACGGCGCTGGCAGACCCCGCCGTGTGGCGCTGGGTGAAGATCGATGCCTCGGCCGGGCGCGAGGTGTTCGATGCCTGGTTCGACGACGCGGTCGAGCAGACGGCAGCGCGGGCCGAGTTCGGCTTCGTGACCGTCGCGCAGGAGGACGACCGGCCGGTCGGGAGCAGCCGCTTCCTGGCGTTGCGCCCGGCCGACCGCGGCCTGGAGATCGGCTGGTCGCTGGTCTCGCCGGCGGCCTGGGGCACGGGGGCGAACACGGAGGCCAAGCTGCTGATGCTGGCGCATGCGTTCGACGAGCTGGGCTGCGCGCGGGTCGAGTTCAAGACGGACGCGCGCAACGACCGGGCGAGAGCGGCTCTGGCAGCGCTGCCGTCGACCTTCGAAGGCATCTTCCGCAAGCACATGCTGATGTTCGGTGGCCGCTGGCGCGACTCGGCCTGGTACTCGATCACCGACGACGAGTGGCCGCGAGTGCGCGAGCTGCTCTCCGAGCGGCTGGCGTCGCAGCTGACGGCGGCCTGACCAGCGGCGGCGCCGGAGCGGCGCTTGCTAGAATCCGCGCGCCTCGGGACGACCGTGCCGCATTCGTCTAGGGGCCTAGGACGCCGCCCTCTCACGGCGGTAACACCGGTTCGAATCCGGTATGCGGTACCTCCCGAAAACCCCTGCTCATCCGGGGGTTTTCGGCGTTCCAGGAGCGAGCGCGTCTGCGCCGACCGGTCGCGCGCCCGAGAGCGCGCCGGCGACGCCCACCTACCGGTCATCCGCCGGTGGTACAGTCGACAAATCGAGGCTAACGGCACAAAGTTCCAGCGCGTCCGCAGCCCGAGGAGAGCGATGGGGCGTGTCATCGTATGCATCGTGATGCTGCTCTCAGTCGCTCTGCCGGCGTCCGCTCGCGCGGGTGATCTGACCATCATGTTCGGCCGCGCCCAGCTGACGACCGCGCTGGGAAAGGGTTGTACGACGCCGCCCGGCGCGATCGACCTGTGGACGGCTGCCAACGAGCTGAAGGCGCGCGGCCTGACCGCCACCGCCCCGGTTACGAACAGCCAGATCGGCACCAGCACGCGCATCTGCGAGGCCGGGTCGCGGTACATGACCTGGGCGGATCTCGACGTGCTTCGCGACAGCTACGGCTGGTCGATCACCCCACGCGGCCTGACCAGCGACCCGCTGTCGACCGTGACCGACCCGGCGGTGCTCACCGCCAACGTCTGCGGCTCCCGGGACGTGATCGAGTCGCACGGCCACATGCGCGCCTGGGGATTGTTCGCGTGGCCGAAGAACCGCTGGACCGCGGCCGAAGAGGCCACGTTCGTTCCCCCCTGCTTCGCGTTCGGCCGCCGCTACGTGCTGGAGACGAAGTCGAACCCGTTGCCGATCACCGGGCCGTACTGGTGGGCGAACGTGATCAGCGTGAACGGCGGGCCCTGCCTCAATCCGGCGCTGCCCTGCCACTCGCTGGCGGTGCAGTTCAGCCGCGGCTACATGCAGCCGTCAGCGCTCGCCGCGACGGCGCAGAAGGCCTATGGGGCGTTCTGGACCGCAATCCAGTGGTACCGGTTCGTATCCGGCAAGTACGGGACGCTGGGCACCGGCTACGCGTGGGACTGCACGTCGCCCGATCCCGCCGGCCACTGGACGGGCAAGGCCGAGCTGTACTGCTACAACGACTTCCTGGCCACCCTCAACGGCATCGACATGACCCGGCTGACGGTCACCGATCCGGCAGGTGTGGCCGACCAGCAGGGACTGGCCCCGGCCCAGCCCGTGCACTGAGCGCCGCCGCGCGATCGATGGCGCGCCCGCCACCACCAGCGCGGGGCTGTTCACGCACTGTGTACGCTTGCGCCGTGAACGACACCACCCCCATCGCCGTGCTTTCCTCGCCCCAGGGCGCCGACGAGGCCGTCGAGCTGCTGCACGGCAACGGCATCAAGTGCGCGGTCGCAGACCCGGTGCTGACGACGTTCGGGTCGAACCAGATGGGCTCCGGCTACACGGTGATCGTGGCCACCGAGGACAAGAAACGGGCCAAGCAGGCGCTGGAGGGCATGCTGGCGGCCAAGTGGTTCCTTCGCACCAGCTCCGGTCAGCGCTACCACGCCTTCGAGACTGCCACCGCCGACGAGATCCGCGAGCACCTTGCCGAGGCCCGTGAGCCGGACGGTGGCTGGTCGTCGACCGACATCGGGCACCTCACCGACCTGCTCGATCAGCACCGCCACGCGTACGTGGGCAAGCTCTTCAAGCACGGTCATCCGCTCGAAGGCCGGACGCTCGACGAGTGGGCCGTCGCCTGCGGCTGCGAGCACGTGCACACCGACGTGCACGGCTAGCGCCGGCCATTCCTGCGTGGCGGTCATGAACCGCTACGGCCCGACCACCGTACCCCGGGTAGTGAAGTCCAAGATACCCGAGGAGGTACCTCGTGAGCACCAACACACCTGAGACCACGCCCGGCCGCAACTGGGCTGTCTGGATCGGCCTGGCGGTCGCAGCGGTGATCGTCGTCGGGCTGCTCGTCTACGCGGGCGGCGGCGGTGGCGGCGGAGGCGGCGGCTACTGATCCAGCGGACGGACGGGAACGATCGAGACCCGGTGAGCGTCTCAATGGCATGCGAATCGTTCTCCCCGTCACCGCCGCCGTTCTCGCGGCCTCGGCCATTGCCGGCGGCTGCCTCGGCGGCGTCTCCCACGACGACGTCGCGACGGTGCCCACCACCGGCGTAGTCGTCACCGTGGGCGGCCCGGCGCCCGGAGCCCCCGCGCCGATCCCAGGCGTGGAGCTACGCCTGGGAGGCGCGGGCGGCTCCGTGAACCTTCGCGCCGACCAGCGCGGCCGGTTCACCGTCGACCTCGCGCCCGGCACCTACCGCGTCACGATCACGGGCCACGGGCCGACGGCGAACGGACTCCCGATGCAGCCGACGCCCACCGCCATCGTCGTCCCACACGCTCGCGGCGAGCGCGTGCGACTGGTCGTCCCGATCAAGTAGCAGGCGCCACGTAAATGGGAAGGTGGCCGGCCGCCGAAAAGCGTGACCAACCTCACCCCGCCTGCACCCGACCCATCCTGCAAGCGCTCGACGCTTTTGTAACACGACAAGCAACGATGTACCATCAGCGCCTCGGCCGCAACGGATAGCCGAGAGGACGGGGGTCCATGGGTGCTCGGGCTGCTTACTGAGCGACGGCGTGTACGACGGTGGATTGGGATCTTGGCGGTGGGGCTGGCGCTGCTTGCGGTGGCCCTTCCCGCCCAGGCACGCGCTTCCGACGGCCCGCGGTTCCTGCTCGTATCGGCCCCCCACGGCGCAACCGTGCGTTCCTCGCCCGGGGGCACAACCGTGGCCCACCTGCCCGCCGCCACACCGCTGGGGGCGCCGACCTGGCTGTGGGTGCTACGCACCACCCCGCATCACCGCTGGGGACGCGTTGTGCTGCCCCTGAAGCCGAACGGCCGCACCGGCTGGATCAACCTGCGCGGCCTTCGCACAGTCCACACCGGTACCTGGATCCGCGCCAGCCTCCACGGCCGCCGCATCTGGCTGATGCACGGATCGCACGCGCTGGCCTCGTTCTCGGCCGCCATCGGCGCGGTCGCCACCCCCACCCCCGTTGGCCGCTTCAGCGTCACCGACAGCCTCGCAACCGGTCACTCCTCCGGCCCGTTCGGCTGGTATGCCTTCGGCCTGTCCGGGCACCAGCCGCAGCTGCCTCCGGGCTGGTCCGGCGGCGACCAGCTGGCGATCCACGGCACCGACGATCCGGCGTCGATCGGCACCGCGGCATCCCATGGCTGTCTCCGCGTCTCACCGCAGGCGCTCGCGCGCCTGCGCCCGGCTCTGCGCCTGGGCACGCCGGTCGTGATCATGCCCAGCGCCCGACGTGCCATGGTCGTTGCCCGAGCCTCAGCATGGCCGCGACGACCGGCTGCGCCTCGTCCACCGCCCGCCCGGTCCGCCACGAACGGATTCCCGACCGCTCTCGTGCTGCGCGTGGCGCAGTCCGTGCTGACCGCGTCGCTCGCGAGCACCGTCTCCTTGCACATCGTCGCCCCGATGGCCGCGACGGCGCCGCCCGCGGTCCTGCCCCGTCGTTTTGACGGCCCCGCGCACCGCCATGGCCTGCGCACCCACTCCACCCCGATCCGCTACCCCCACTCGCTGCGCGCCGCAGCGCCGGGAAGCCTGCTCTCGGCCGGCCTGCGGCTCTTACCTGTGGGGTAGGTCGAAGGCGCGCTGCGCCTCGTCTGCGATGTACCGGGCGATTGCCAGCGACGAGGTCGCTGCGGGCGAGGGCGCGTTTCGCACGTGGAGCGCGCGGTCGGTGCGCGAGAAGACGAAGTCGTCGACCAGCCGACCGGCGCGGTCGACCGCCTGGGCACGGACGCCGGCGAATCCGGGCAGCACATCGCGCTGCCGCAGCTCGGGCACGAGCTCGGCCGCCGCCTCCACGAACGTCCCGCCCGGCAGCAGGTGACGGGCCTCGTCGATGCCGGTGCGCCAGAACCGCCGGACCATGCGATAGGTGCCGGGCCACGTGAGCGTGGAGGCGATGTCGGCGGCTCGCACCCGCCGCAGCGAATATGCGTCGCGGGCGCCGGCCAGGAGCGCGCTTGGCCCGATCAGCACCTCGCCGTCGATGCGCCTGGTCAGGTGCACACCCAGGAATGGCAGCTCCGGATCTGGCACCGGATACACCATGCCCCGCACCAGCGAGCGCCGCTCCGGCCGCAGCCGCAGGTACGCGCCTCGGAACGGCACGATCCGGGGGTTGGCGCCGCCGCCGGCCATCGCCGCAAGCCGGTCGGACCAGCCGCCGGCGCAGAACAGCGCGTGCCTCGCGCGCGTCTCACCGTTGGTGTGCGTCAGCCGCAGCCACCCGCAGGCGGCCCGCACGCCGGTGACACCGCAGCCGGTGGTGATGGTGCCGCCCGCCGCCTCCACGTCGTCCGCATAGGCGGCGGCCACCCGGCCGTAGTCGACGATGCCGCTCTCCGGCGAGTGCAGCCCGTCCAGCGCGCGCACGTGCGGCTCGATCTCGGCGATGCCGTCGCGACCCACCCGCGCGAGGCCGGGCACGCCGTTGGCGGTACCGCGGCGCTCGAGCTCATCCAGGCGCGCCACCTGGTCGGGCTCGGTCGCGACGATCAGCTTGCCGCACCGCTTGACCGGGATCGCTCGCGCGTCGCAGTACTCGTACAGCTCGCGGGCTCCGGCCACGCACAGCGCGGCCTTCAGCGATCCCGGCTGGTAGTAGACGCCCTGGTGGACGACGCCGGAGTTGTGGCTGGTCTGGTGCAGGGCGATCGCGCCTTCGCGCTCCAGCACCTGCAGCGACAGCTGGGGATGGCGGCGCGCCAGCTCGCGGGCCGTGGCCAGGCCGAGGATGCCGGCGCCGACCACGGCGAGATCGCACTCGCCGCGGGGGCCGCTCATCCCTGCCTCAGCGTGCGCACGACACGTAGTTCGCGTCGCCGGCGGCGAGCTCCTGCCCGCGGGTCGCCGACGCAGCTACCGGGAGCGCGGCTTGCCGTGCGGCAGCAGCGCCGCCGAGACGACCGCGAACACCGCGACCACGACCAGCAGTCCACCCTCGACCGCCAGGAACATGTCCTGGCTGATGTCGCCCACCATCCAGTGGTAGGGCACGCCGGTGAGTGCGGCCACCAGGCCGCAGGCGCCGCCGGCCACGGCCATGATCCGCGTCAGCCGGTAGGCCCCGTCCGAGCGGGTGTCGCCGGGCATGTGCATCGCGAGGATCGCGATCAGCCCGGTGCACAGGCAGGACAGCCCCAGCAGCACCATCGCGGTACCCGCAGTCCGTGACCCCTCATACAACCAACCCTCGATCACCAGCCGAGGCTACACGTGTTCTACTGCGCCGGCAACGGGTCTTCACAGACTCCATACAACCGGTCAACCTGGCCGGCGCGGCGCCGGACGCGGTTTAGTTGCTCTTGTTCTGCTTCTTGGACGCGGGCGCCGCCGCCTGGGCCGCCGCCACGCCGGCGGCGTATCCCGATGCGTAGCCCGCGGTGCGGCCCTTCTTGATGCCGGCGGTGCGGCCCCTCTTGATGCCGGCCACCATCCCGTCGTGCTTGCCCTGGCGGTAGCCGGCGTTCTGGCCGGTGTCCTTGCCCTTGACGAGGCCGGCCGAGTATCCGGCATCGTGGCCGCTCTGGTACGCGCTGTGCTGGGCGGCGGCGAGGTCTGACTGCGATATGCCCGAGCCCGTGTGCACGGTGTACGCGGCGATGCCCACGACCATCGAGAGCATGGCGGCGAGCGCCAGCGCGAGCAGCAGCGCGGCCGGGCTGAAGCGCGGCAGCGAGGTCGGAAGCGGGTTTGACGAGGTCGATGACATGGGACCTCAGACGTGCTTAGCCCTCGACGGTGAATCTCCTGCCCAGCGTCGCGATCCGCTCCAGCGACTCCTCACGGCCCAGCAGCACCAGGCTCTCGAACAGGCCGGGGGCCACGGTGCGCCCCGAGATGGCCACTCGCACCGGCCCGAACAGCACCCGCGGCTTGAGGCCGGTCTCCTCGCAGGCGCCGCGCAGCGCCTCCTCGATCGATCCCGCATCCCACTTCTCCACCCGCCGCAGCGCCTCGGTGGCCGACTCCAGTGCGCGGGGCGCATCCGGGTCGTCGAGCACCCGCCCGACCGCCTCGTCGTCGTAGACCACCGGGCCGAACAGGAACCCGGCGAACCCCTCGAACTGGCTCAGCACGCGCAGCTTGTCCTGCACGATCGGCGCCACCTCGGCCACGCGCTCGCGCTGGGCTGCCAGCCGCGAACCGCTCCGCTCCAGGTAGGCCTGCAGTTCCTCGACGAACCGGTCCGGCTCCAGCAGCCGCAGGTGCTCCCCGTTCAGCCACTCCAGCTTGGCCACGTCGAACACGCCCGGGCTGCGGTTGACCCGCTCGATGGTGAACCGCTCCACCAGCTCGGGCGTGGTCATGACGGTGGTCTTGTCGTCAAAGCTCCAGCCGATCAGGGCGAGATAGTTCCGCATCGTCTCGGCCAGGTAGCCGCGATCGCGGAATTCCTCCACCGATACGGCCCCGTGGCGTTTGGAGAGCTTCTTCTTGTTCGGCCCCAGGATCATCGGCAGGTGCGCGAACAGCGGCTCCGGCGCGCCCAGTGCCCGGTACACGGCCAGCTGCCTCGGCGTCGACGACAACAGGTCCTCGCCCCGCAGCACGTGGGTGATCCCGGCGTCGATGTCATCCACCGGATTCGCGAACTGGTAGGTCGGGGTGCCGTCGGAGCGAAGGATGATGAAGTCGCCCTGGAGTGCGTTGTCCCACTGAACAACGCCGCGCACCAGGTCATCGATCACGGTTTCGCCGGTCGAATCGAATAGCATCCGTATGGCGGACGCGCGACCATCCGCCTCGAACGCCGCGCGCTGCTCGTCGGTCAGGTCGCGGCAGCGGCCGGAGTAGATCAGCGGCAGCTGTGCCGCCTGACGCTGCTTGCGCTCGGCCTCCAGCTCCTCGGGCGTGCAGTAGCAGCGGTAGGCGCTGCCCTCAGATACCAGTCCTTCGGCGATCTCTCCGTAGACGTGCAGGCGCTCGCTCTGGCGGATCGGGCCCTCATCCCAGTCGATGCCCAGCCACTCCAGCACGCGCAGCGCCTGGTCGACCGCCTCGTCGGTCGAGCGGGCGCGGTCGGTGTCCTCGAACCGGAGCACCAGCGACCCGCCGGTATGCCGGGCGTAGAGCCAGTTGTAGAGCGCGGTGCGGGCGCTGCCGACGTGCAGCAGCCCGGTTGGAGAGGGCGGAAACCTGACTTTCACCGGTCGCTCAGGCATTCCGCAGATCCTACCGACCGGCGTGCCAGGCACGCCTCTAGACTGCCGATCATGCAGCTGGGCGCCCACGTATCGAGCACGGGAGGTATTGACACGGCCGTCGATCGGGCCGATGCGCTGCGCCTGCGGTCGATCCAGATCTTCAGCCAGAGCACGCGCATGTGGCGCCAGACCAACCACACGCCGGAGGCGATCGCACGGTTCCGGGAACGCCGCGCCGAGACCGGCCTGGGCGCAGCCGTGATCCACGCCACGTACCTGATCAACCTCGCCGCCACCGACGACGCCGTCTATGCGAAGTCGCTGAAGGCGCTCGCATCCACCGTCGGCGTGGGCACGGCCATCGGCGCCGACGGCGTCGTGTTCCACGTCGGCAGCCACCTGGGCCGCGGCCTCGAAGCCGCCATGCACCAGATCGTGCCGGGGCTGCAGGTGGTGCTGGGCGAGCGCGACCCCGACGGCCCCTGGCTGCTGCTCGAAAACAGCGCTGGGCACCAGGGCACAATCGGCGTCACCGTCGAGGAGCTGGCGCTGATCATCGACGAGCTGGGACGGCCGGAGCGGGTCGGCATCTGCCTCGACACCTGCCACCTGTTCGCGACCGGGATCGACATCACCACGCCCGAGGGCGTGGACGCGCTGCTCGACGAGGTCGACGCGCGGATCGGCCTCGACCGGCTGCGCTGCCTGCACGTGAACGACTCGAAGCTGCCGTTCGGCTCGAACCGCGACCGGCACGCCAACATCGGACAGGGCGAGATCGGCAAGAGGCTGTCGGTGATGCTCGGACACCCCAAGCTGCAGCAGCTTCCGGCCATCGCCGAGACGCCGGGATCCGACAACCGCGGGCCGGACAAGGCCGAGATGGCCCGGTTCTCCCGCATCCACCGGGCGGGCGTGAAGCAGTGGCAGACGGTGACGTCGTCGAGATAGGCGCCGCGGCGCCGCTGCCGGTGTCGGAGCTCGACTTCCGCTTCACGCGATCAGGCGGCCCCGGCGGACAGCACGTGAACACGTCCAGCACGCGGGCCGAGCTGACGTTCGACCTGGCCGGCTCGCCCACGCTGACCGACCAGGAGCGCGAGCGCGCGATGCGGCGGCTGCGCACGCGGCTGGACGGCGAGGGCAGGTTGCGGGTGGTCGCCCAGGACGAGCGCAGCCAGAGCCGCAACCGCTCGCTAGCGCTGCGGCGCTTCGCGGAGCTGATGCAGCGGGCGCTGGCGCCGCCGCCACCCCCGCGCCGTCCCACCCGGCCCAGCCGGGCCTCAGCCACCAAGCGCATCGAGGGCAAGCGGCGAGCGGGCCAGAACAAGCGGCTGCGCCGCCCGCCGGACGCCGATGACTGAACCAACCATCTAGTCCCCCGGGGCGGCCGCATAGTGCAGGTGCACCACGCCGCTTGCGAACCGGCGCTCGTCCAGCAGTTCCAGCCGCAGCCGCACTCCGTCCGGCAGCGCCCGGGTGCCGCCTCCCATCAGCAGCGGCGACAGGAACAGGTGGCACTCGTCCACCAGTCCGGCGGCCAGCGCCTGGCCGGCCAGCTCCGGTCCGCCGACTGAGATGTCGCGCTCCGTGGTCGCCTTCATCTGCCGCACGACCTCCGGCTCGAACTCCCGCTCGATCCTCGTCCGTTCGCTCGCGACGCCCTCCAGCGTCCGCGAGTAGACCACCTTGTCGGCAGCCCACCATATCTCCGCGAAGTCGCGCATCACTTCCGGCTCACCTGCCATCTGCATCGTCTCCCAGGCAACCATCACCTCGTACATGCGCCGGCCGTAGAGGTGCGTCCCGACCGTCCGTTCGAGGTCGTTGACGAACGCGTGCAGCTCCTCGTCCGGCGCCAGCCGGTCGAAGTTCCCGTGCTCGTCGGCGACGTAACCGTCGAGGGATGCGATCGCGGAGTGGATCAGCCGCCCCATATCTAGATGATTGGTCGATATCTCCCGCGAGCCTGGCCGCTGCGGGAGGTCGGTGGTAGGGCACGGCAGGGGTGGCTACGGCTGCGAACCGTCGCCTCGCGGCGTCCTCGGTCCCGCCGATATTCCCGATATTGACGCTCCCTCGATCCTTGCGAGACTCGGTTCTCGCCGTCCAGGCCATCACGGAGATACCGATCAATCATCTAGGCGTGGATCGTGACCGGGCCGCCCAGCGGCACGGTCCGCTCCAGCAGGTGTAGCGCCGCCTGCGGCACCCGGATGCAGCCGAGGCTGGCGTACCGCCCGATGCTGCTCGGCTCAGCGGTGCCGTGGATGGCGATCTGGCTGCCGCCCTGCCAGCCTCGCAGCAGCTGCGACTGATGCACCGACAGCCCCAGCGCGAACCTGCCGTAGGTGCTCCCGGGCGGAAACGTGACCCGGTCGGTGACCGAGAAATGCCCGGTTGGCGTCGGCGTCGAGGACATGCCTGCCGCCACCGGGAACGATCCCAGCAGCTTGCGGCCGCGCAGCACCGACATGCGCAGCCGTGAGAGGTCGACACTGACTCGTATGCGCGTCCAGCGCAGATCCAGCTCGGCCAGGTCGATCCGGGCCGTCCTGGGGGTTCCGGAGGTCGGGATCAGGGCCACGCCGTGACGGCCGTGGTGGTGCAGGATCAGAAGCCAGGTGTCGCTCCCCAGGGGCGTCACCGGACGCACCCACCCGGCGCTGGTGCGGACCGGCACCGTCACCCGTCCGATCAGGGCGGCGCCGGCGGGCAGGTTCGGCGGCAGCGACCAGGCCGCCGGCTTGGCCGGCGCGGCCGGGGGCCGCACGGTGCCCGCGCTGGCAGGGGCCGCGTGCGATCCGCTGCCCGCGGAGCTGAGACCCATGGCAACGACACCGATCACGGCCAGCGCCGTCACCGCCAGCGCGCGGACGAGGACACGCACCGGGATCACCCAGTCGGCCGCGTGTTCTCGATGACTCTGAACGACGGACGGTCCGGCAGCTCATAGAACTCCGGGTTGATGCAGCCGAGCGGCTCGGCTCGATGCTCGTAGGCGCGCTCGATCTCGGCCGGGCACATCGGCAGCGGCTCGCGGACGGCGCGGATGGCTCCGAACCCGTTGCGCCGTTTGCGCGCGCGCGTCAGGTGCTCGACGTCGATGGCGACGCCGAAGACGCCCTGCAGGCAGCCCGCGTACTTGTGGCCGAAGGCCTCGTAGGCGTAGAGGAAGGGGCAGCACTGCTCCATACACCGCTGCGGGTGGATCACCTTCTGGCAGACCACGCCGCAGCGGCGACACTCCACCTCGTCGCGCTGCTCGGCCAGCGGTAGTCGGGATCGCATGGCACCCATCTCGAACCAGTCTACCCTCGGGCCCGTCAGATGCGACCCGTGGTGGTTCCCGCCACCACTACGTCACAGATCGAGCCGGGCCTCCTCCAGATCCAGCTCGCGGTGCACCACCCGCATCGCGTCGTCGCCGATCGCCCCGGCACCGCGCAAGTCGACAACGGCCTGTCGCTCCGCCTCGATCAGCTGCCGCAACAGCTGCTGGTAGGCGGCGGACTGCTCCTCGATCGCGCCGTCGCCGTCGCCGGTGTAGCGCTCGGCGAACCGGTTTCGCCGGAACCGGTACATCCTTCGCAGCCGCTCGGCCGTCTCGTCGCGCACCCACTCCTCGTCGATCAGCTCGTCGATGCGGTTGAGTGCCGCGTCGGCGGCGTGGATGCGCGCCTTCACCGCCTCCCGCTCGGCCACGCCGTCGTCCTCGAGCCCGAGCGCCCGGATCACGAGCGGCGTCGTCAGCCCCTGGCCGACCAGCGTGGCCAGGATTACGGCGAAGGTCAGGTAGATGATCCGGTCCCGCCCCGGGAAGTCCGGTCCGGCGTCGGTGTGCAGCGGGATCGCCAGGGCCGCGGCCAGCGAGACGGCGCCGCGCATCCCGGTCCAGGAGATCAGGGCCGGGTACTGCCAGGGCGGGTAGGGATCGGCTGCGCGGATGCGTTCGCTGAGCGCGCGCGGCACGTAGGTCGCGGGAAACACCCACAGGAACCTGATCACGATCACGGCTGCGACCACCGCCAGGGCCTGCCATACCAGCGTGGTCGTGATGTGGCCGCCGAGCCCGTCCAGCACCGCCGGCAGGCTCAACCCCACGGTCACGAACAGCAGACCGTTCAGCAGGAAGGTGAGGATCTCCCAGACCGCGTCGCCCTGCAGCCGCGTCTCGACGTCGTCAGCTGCGGCGTGTACCAGCCCACGTAGACGCCCGCCGTGACCACCGCCAGCACGCCTGAGGCGCCCAGCAGGTAGGCCGGGATGAACGTGAAGTAGCCGGTCAGAAGCGCGATCGTGATCTCGAGCGGCGGGTTGTGCAGCCGCAGGCGCACCTGCCGGATCACCCAGCCCAGCGCCAGGCCGATGCCGACGCCGCCGACCACCGTCCAGATGAACGACAGGGTCACGCTGGTCACGCTGATCGAGCCGGCGACCACGGCCAGCACCGCGAACTTGTAGAGCACCAGCGCCGACCCGTCATTGACCAGCCCCTCGCCCTCGACGATCGCGACGATCCGCCGCGGGATGCCGAACCGCTGGGCGATCGAGGTGGCGGCCAGCGGATCGGTGGGCGAGACGACCGCGCCAAGCACGAACGCCGACGACCATGGCAGCCCGTCGACGGCCGCGTGCGCCACCCAGGCCACGCCGGCGGTGGTGCACAGCACCAGTCCGGTCGAGAGCAGGCCGATCGGGCGCTTGTTGGCGCGCAGGTCGCGCAGCGACGTGAAGAAGGCAGCCGAGTACAGCAGCGGCGGCAGGATGCCGAACAGCACCACCTGCGGGGGGATCTGGACCTCGGGCACGCCCGGCACAAAGCCGAGGGCGAGGCCGCCCAGCACCAGCAGGATCGGGTAGGGCACGCGCAGCCGCGGCGCGGCCGCCAGCAGCGCGGTGAACGCGACCAGCAGCGCCAGTGCGGCGGCCAGATCGTGGTTCGAGATCGTCACCGACGATCAGTCTAGGTGGCGGCTCGAATCAGTCGAAGCGGTGCCGGACGACCATGCGCTTGGCCGCGCCGGCCTCGTCCAGCCGCGCCACGGGCCTGGTGTGGGGCGCCGACTTGAGCAGGTCGGGGTCGCTCGCCGCCTCGCCCACGATCGCGAGCATCGCCTCGCAGAACGCGTCCAGAGTCTCCTTCGCCTCGGTCTCGGTGGGCTCGATCATCAGCGCCTCCGGCACGACCAGCGGGAAGTAGACCGTGGGCGGGTGGAACCCGTAGTCCATCAGCCGCTTGGCCACGTCCAGCGCGGTCGCGCCGTACTCGCGCTTGAGGCCACGCGCCGACAGCACGAACTCGTGCATGCAGTGGCGGTCGTAGGGCAGCTCGTAGTCATCCTTCAGCAGCGCCAGCATGTAGTTCGCATTCAGCACCGCGATCTCGGACATATCCCGCAGCCCCGGCCCCCAGGAGCGGATGAAGGCGTAGGCCCGGACGAACACGCCGAACGGCCCGCCGAACCCGCGCACGCGGCCGATCGACTTGGGCCGGTCGTGGTCGAGCCTAAACCCGTCGCCGTCGCGCACCACCACCGGTGTCGGCAGGTACGGCTCGAGGATGTCGCGCACCGCGACCGACCCGGCGCCCGGGCCGCCGCCGCCGTGCGGCTGCGAGAACGTCTTGTGCAGGTTGAAGTGCAGCACGTCGAAGCCCATGTCGCCCGGGCGCGAGATGCCGCAGACCGCGTTCAGGTTGGCGCCGTCGTAGTAGAGCAGGGCGCCGGCGTCGTGGAAGATCGCCGCCACCTCCTCGATCCGCTCCTCGAACAGCCCCAGCGTCGAGGGGTTCGTCAGCATCAGCCCGGCGGTCTGCGGGCCCACCTTCTCACGCAGGTCGCCGACGTCGATGTTGCCGCGCTCGTCAACGTTCACCTTGCGCACGGTGTAGCCGGCCATGGTGACGCTGGCCGGATTGGTGCCGTGGGCGGTGTCGGGGATGACGATCTCGCGGCGCTGCTCGTGCTCGCCGCGGTCCTTGAAGTACGCGCTGATCAGGGTCAGGCCGGTCAGCTCCCCTTGCGAGCCCGCGGCCGGTTGCAGCGTCACGGCCTGCAGCCCGACCACCTCGGCCAGGATCTCCTGCAGCCGCCACATCAGCTCCAGCGCCCCCTGCGCGTCCTGGTCGTCCTGGTAGGGGTGCAGGTCGCGGAAGCCGGGCAGGCCGACCAGCCGTTCGTTGACGCGCGGGTTGTACTTCATCGTGCACGAGCCGAGCGGGTAGAAGCCGGTGTCGATGCCGAAGTTGCGGGTGCTGAGCTCGGTGAAGTGCCGCACCAGCTCCGGCTCGGCCAGCTCCGGCAGCCGCGGCGGCTGGGAGCGCTGCAAGTGCTCGGGGATGGCCGCACCCGGCTCCAGCCCCGGGTCGGGCACCGACGAGGCGCGGCGGCCTGCCTGCGACCGCTCGTAGATCAGCTTCATGCCGCCACCTCCACGCCCGCCGCCGCCAGCGCCTCGGCCAGCCGCTCGATCTCGTCGGGCGTGCGCCGCTCGGTGAAGGCCATCATCAGCGCGTCGTCAAGGCCGGCGTAGTCCCTCCCGATCGCGTAGCCGGGATGCACGCCACGCCGCTTGCACTCGGCGATCACCTCACGGGCCGGGCGACCGGTGCGCACGATGAACTCGCGCAGGGTGGGCCGGTCGAACGCGGGCGGCAGGCTCAACCGCCGTTTGGCGTGCTCCGCTAGCGCGTGCGATCGCTCGCCCACCTCGCGCAGCCCCGCCGGGCCGAGCCACGACAGGTATACGAGGCCGCCCAGCGCCAGCAGCGTCTGGTTCGAGGTGATGTTCGACGTGGCCTTCTCACGGCGGATGTGCTGCTCGCGCGTCTGCAGCGTCAGCACGAAGCCGCGGCGGTTCTCGAGGTCGACCGTCTCGCCCACGATGCGGCCGGGCAGCTGCCGGGCGTAGTCCTGCCGGGCGGCCAGGAAGCCGTACTGGGGACCGCCGTAGGACAGGTAGTTGCCGGCCGGCTGTCCCTCACCGATCGCCAGCGCGCACCCGTAGCGGCCGGGCGCCTCCAGCACGCCAAGGGACATCGGGTCGACGTGCGCGACCGGCAGCGCACCGCCGGCGGCGGCCGCGGTCGCCAGCGCCGGCGCGTCCTCGAGCACCCCCAGGAAGTTGGGCTGCTGGAAGATGACGAGGGCGGCGCCGTCGGCGGCGGCGGCGGCCACCTGCTCGGGATCGGTGGCGCCGTCGCTGTGCGGCACCTCGACCACCTCCATCCCGAAGCCCGGCGCGAACGTGCGCACCACCTGGCGTGCCTGCGGGTTCAGCGTCTCGGCCACGACCACCTTGGTGCGACCGGTGGCGAGCTTGGCGACGTAGCAGGCGTCGGCCGCGACCGTGGTCCCGTCGTAGCCGGAGGCGTTCGAGACGTCCATGCCGGTGAGCTCGCAGATCGCCGTCTGGTACTCGAAGATCGCCTGCAGCACGCCCTGGCTCATCTCCGGCTGGTACGGCGTGTACGCGGTCAGGAACTCGCCGCGCTGCATCATCGTGTCGACCACGGCCGGCACGTAGTGGTCGTACATCCCGGCCCCCAGGAATGACAGCTCGCGGCCGATGTCGACGTTGCGCCCGGCCAGCTCGGCCATGTGCGCGGACAGCTCGGCCTCCGACAGCGCCGGGCCGACGTCCAGCGGCCGGCCCAGACGCACCGCCTCCGGAATCTCGGCGAACAACTCGTCGATCGAGCCGATGCCGATGGCGGCCAGCATGGCCGCGCGGTCGGCGTCGGTCAGCGACGTGAAGCTCACAGCGAGGCGACGTAGCTCGAGTAGCCGGCGGCGTCCATCAGCGAGTCCAGCTCGGAGGGATCCGACATCCGCACCCTCACCAGCCAGCCCTCTCCGTAGGGGTCGTCGTTGACGGTGCTCTCGCTGCCGTCGAGAGCGTCGTTGGTCTCGGTCACCTCACCCGAAAGCGGCGCGATCAGCTGGGAAACGGCCTTGGTCGATTCCAGCTCCCCGTACTCGCCACCACGCTCGATGGCGGCGCCCACCTGCGACGGCGCGAAGTAGACGACCTCGCCCAGGCTGTCCTGGGCGTACCAGGTGATGCCGAACGTGGCAACGTCACCGTCCACCCGCGCCCAGTCGTGCTCCTCGTTGTAGTAGAGACCGTCGGGGTAGCTGGCCTCGCTCATGTGCTCGTCTCCTTGACGTACAGCGGTTTGCGGGATATCGCCGCGGCCAGGGTGCGGCCGCGCACGTCGATCTCGATCGGTGTGCCCGGCTCGCCGGTGGCGGGCGGCACGTAGCCCATGCCGATGCCGATGTTCAGCGACGGCGACATGGTGCCGCTGGTGACAACGCCGTCGGGCAGGATCGGCATGCCCTGGCGGGGGATGCCGCGCTCGCGCATCGTGAAGGCCACCAGCTTCTCCGGCACGCCCGACCGCTTCTGCTCGCGCAAGGCGTCGGCGCCCATGAAGTCCTTCGCGTCGAGCGCGCACACCCAGCCCAGGCCCGACTCGAGCGCGGTGCGCTCCAGCGACAGATCGTTGCCGTAGAGCGGATAGCAGACCTCGAGCCGCAGGGTGTCGCGCGCGCCCAGCCCGCAGGGGACGGCGCCGGCCGCGATGATCGCGTCCCACAGCTCGCCGGCCCGCTCCGTCGCGCACATCAGCTCGACTCCCGGCTCGCCCGTGTATCCGGTGCGGGCAACGAGGGCGGGCACCTCACAGACCTGCGCCTCGGAAAAGGCGAACGGCACCAGCTGCGGCAGCTCGATCAGTCCCAGCGCGGTCGGCCCCTGCAGGGCGAGCATCGCCGTCTGAGAGGAGCGGTCTTCGAGCGTTACGTCGGCGCCGAGATGCCGCTCCAGCCAGTCGCGGTCGTCGTCGACGCGGGAGGCGTTCACCACCAGCAGCAGGTGGTCGTCGGCGAACCGGTAGGCGATCAGGTCGTCGATCGGGCAGCCGCGCTCGTCCAGCAGCAGTGTGTACTGCGCATGGCCGGCACCGATCCGTTCGAGGTCGTTGCACAGCATCCGCTGCGCGAAGGCCAGCGCGCCGGTCCCGCGCAGCTCCAGCTGGCCCATGTGCGACACGTCGAACACCCCGGCCGCGGTGCGCACCGCCAGGTGCTCGGGGATGATGCCCTGGTACTGCACCGGCATCTCCCAACCGGCAAACGGAACGATCCGCGCACCCGCCTCGAGATGGCGGTCAAACAGCGGCGTCCGGCGCAGCGCGGTCTCCTCAGGCATTGCGGGCAGGCAGTCTACCCTGACCGGCAGCAGCCGCGGGGATGCCGCCCACACTCGGGTTTCGGCACGGCCGCTGGCGGGCTACGATCGTTGCGCGACCACGCGGCCGATGCCGCCCGGTTGACCCCGACGCAGGCGCTCCGGCGGCTCCGGCCGCCGGGGTCGCCGCTCTTCCGTGCGACCGTTACTGGTCGCGCAGGAAGCTGGGGATCTCGAGCGCCTCGCGCGGCACCTCGAAGTCGCCCGCGTCGGTCTCCTCGAGCTGCTTGGAACGGTCGCTGGTGCCGGTCGCAAAGGCGGCCGCCGGCCGCGCCCGCGACCCGCGGTCGAAGCCGGTCGCGATCACGGTCACCCGCACCTGATCGCCCATCGCCTCGTCGATCACGGCGCCGAAGATGATGTTCGCGTCGGCGTCGGAGGCGCTGCCGATGATCTCGGCCGCCTCGTTCACCTCGAACAGCCCCAGATCGGCGCCGCCGGTGATGTTCAGCAGGATGCCGGTGGCACCCTCGACCGAGGCCTCGAGCAGCGGCGACGAGATGGCTGCGCGGGCGGCCTCGCCGGCGCGGTTCTCGCCGCTGGCCAGACCGATGCCCATCAGGGCCGACCCGGCCTCGCGCATGATCGTGCGCACGTCGGCGAAGTCGAGGTTGATCAGGCCGGGCACCGTGATCAGGTCGGTGATGCCCTGCACGCCCTGACGCAGCACGTCGTCGGCGATGCGGAAGGCGTCGACGATCGACGTGCGCTTCTCGACGACCTGCAGCAGGCGGTCGTTGGGGATGATGATCAGCGTGTCGACCTTCTCGCGCAGCGCGCGGATGCCCTGCTCGGCCTGGTCGCCGCGCTTCTGGCCCTCGAACGTGAACGGCCGCGTCACCACACCCACCGTGAGGGCGCCCAGCTCGCGTGCGATCTCGGCGATGATGGGAGCAGCACCGGTGCCGGTGCCGCCGCCCTTGCCTGCCGTCACGAACACCATGTCGGCACCCTTCAGCGCCTCCTTCAGCTCGTCGCGGCTCTCCATCGCGGCCTCGCGGCCGATCGATGGGTCGGCGCCTGCGCCGAGGCCGCGCGTGATCTTCGAGCCGATGTGGATCTTGACGTCGGCATCGCACATCAGGAGCGCCTGCGCGTCGGTGTTGACTGCGATGAACTCGACACCGCGAAGGCCTGCGTCGACCATGCGGTTGACGGCATTGGTGCCACCACCGCCAACGCCGACGACCTTGATAACGGCCAGGTAGTTCCCGCTCTGATCCCTCATGATTGCCTTACCTCCGTCGCGGCCCCTGCTGCCGGGCTCCATCTCACGGTCAGCCTGAGAGTGCTCCCAAAAAGACGTTGAGCCCGCCTGGCGAGCCGAAATCCACTCGGCCTACAGGGGGCACGGTCGCCAGGGTACCTCGCCCAACCCTCGGTGTCAAGCCGAACCTGATGGAACGAACCCTCACCCTAAACTTGAGGGTAAGGATGACCGCAGGCCGTAGGCGGGGCGGCCGGGCGCGGACACGTCGATGTAGGAGAGGTCGTGTCGCTGCTGCCCCGTGATCCGGCGCATCACCCGCTGCACGACGGCCAGCTTCAGTGCGAGGTCGTCGGGCGTGCCCAGGCGCAGCGTGATGTGGCTACCGACCAGTGCGGACACCGTCCCCGAGTCGGCCGTGAGCTTCGTTATGCGACCGACGCGGCCCCGGAATCCAGCCGGGGTGTGAGACAGCACCGAGAGCGCCGCCCGGACGTTGGCGTCGCCGGTCGTGCTGCCCACGAGCAGTGTGGTGCCGGCGGGCACGGGCACGGCGGGCAGGCCGGACGGCGCCTTCGAGCGCACCTCCAGCACGCGGCCGTCGGGAGCGACCAGATAGTCCGACTTGCCGACGGTCACGACCATCGACGGGTGCTCGACGCGGACGGTCACGGCCAGGGTGTGCGGGAACGCCCGGTCCACCGAGGCCGAGCGCACGTACGGCATGTCGCTGAGCGATCCGGCGATCGCCCCGCGGTCGACCGACAGCAGGTTGCGGCCGTGCACCTGCCGCTCGACGGCCGTGTGGATCTGGCGCTCGAGCGCCGGCGGGGCACCGGTCACCCGAACGCTGTCGACGGCGAACGCCGAGGACATCGCGATCAGCTTGTACCCGGCCAGGGCGACCAGCGTGCCCAGCACCACCAGCAGCACGGTCAGCCTGCGTCGCCCCTGTGCGCGGACGAGTTCCCGCCGGCGAATCAGGAGTGCATCATCTATGCCCGAGACGAGCTGCACGGCCACCTTTTCGGCGGCGGCCGAGGGAAACCTGCCGTCTCCGGCCAGGAATCAGCGGTCGAAGCGAACGGCCCGCCACTCGGGCAGCTCAGGGATGACCGGGCCCTCGCCGGGCTGTCCCCAGCACGCCGCCAGGCACAGCAGTGCGCGCGGAGCGCTGACCGCGACCACGACCAGCGCCGCCTCTCCGGACTGCCGGTCGACGAGCAGCAGCCCAACCATCGCCAGGATCAGCACGGACAGGCCATAGACGACGGTCGCGGCCTGACCAGGCGTCGCGCCTTTGCGCATGAGTACGGCCACCGGATGCATGTGCCGATCGTAGCGCTGCGTCGGGCCGTGACATACCATCCGCGCGATGGGCAGGCGCCGCGACAGCCAGCGTCCCGGCCGGTTTCGGCGGAAGGCGATCATCGCCGGGAGCGTCGTCCTGGTGGAGGCCGTCGCGCTTCGGATCCGGTCCGGCCGGCTGGGCGGGAACGTGGTCGTGCGCTGCAGGCGCGGCCACCTCTTCACCACCATCTGGATCCCGGGCGGCTCGCTGAAGTCGCTGCGGTTCGGCTGGTGGCGGCTCCAGCGGTGCCCGGTGGGCCATCACTGGTCGGTCGTGACTCCGGTCAGGACCTCGGACCTGAGCCAGGAGGAGCGCCGCAACGCGAGCGAGGCTCGCGACGTCCGCGTGCCCTGATCAGGTCTCGGGCAGGGCGATCGCGCCCAGCATCTGCACCTCGTGCTCGAGCTCCACGCCCTCCTTGCGAGCCCGGCGCCGCGCCTCGGCCATCAACGCGACCACGTCGGCCGAGGACGCCTGGCCGTCCACGTTCTCGATGAAGTTGGCGTGCACGGGCGAGATCCGGGCGCCGCCGATCCGGTAGCCCTTGAGGCCGCAGCGCTCGAGCAGCTGCCCGGCCCCCAGCTGCTCGGACGGGTTCTTCCAGACGCTTCCGAAGGTGCGCACGCCTGAAGGCTGCGCCTCCTTGCGTCGCCGCTGCATGTCGCGCACGGTGGCCGCGATCGCGGCGCTGTCCGCCGCCGCCAGCGACAGCCGCGCGGCCGCCACGACCTCGCCGGCTGTCACGTTCGACCCCCGGTATCGCATCGCCAGGTCGTCGGCACCGCCGCTGCGCTCGCCGTCGCCGGCCAGCACGAGCGCCTCGGCCAGCACGTCGCGCATCTCGCCCCCGTAGGCGCCGGCATTCATACGCACCGCCCCACCGACCGTGCCCGGAATCGCGCAGCCGAACTCGACGCCCGAAAGCCCCCACTCCGTCGCGCGCCTCACCACCGCGGCCAAGGACGCCCCGCCACCGCACTCGATGGCATCACCGTCACGGTCGATCGCGGCCAGCTCGCCGGCCAGCCGCACCACCAGGCCGTCGAAGCCGGAGTCGGCCGCCAGCAGGTTCGAGCCCAGGCCTATCACCGCCATCTCGACGCCTTCCGCCAGCCGCCAGCGCAGCAGGTCGCGCAGCTGGCCGGTCGTCTCCGGTCGCGCGAGGTAGGCCGCCGGGCCACCGGTGCCGACCGTCGTCAGCCGCGCGATCGGGACGTCGCGCTCGACGAACGGCGGCGCCTGCGTCACACCTGCTCCAGCAGCATGTCCCCCACCCGCCGCACATCGCCCGCGCCCATCGTCACCACCATGTCGCCGCGGCGGATGCGGCTGCGCAGGTAGCGCGCGCCGGCGTCCAGGGTGGGCTCGTAGGCCAGCGGCATGCCCGGCCGCGCCTCGCTGACCGCGTCCACCACCAGCTTGGCGGTGACGCCCTCCAGCGGAACCTCGCGGGCTGGGTAGATCTCGGTCACGACCACCTCATCCGCGGTCGCCAGCGCGCGCCCGAAGTGAAACGCCAGCGCCTCGGTGCGCGAGAACAGGTGCGGCTGAAAACAGACCACGACTCGGCCGGGCGCCCAGGTGCGTGCGGCCTCGATCGTGGCCGCCACCTCGGTCGGGTGGTGCGCATAGTCGTCGACGATCCAGATGCCGTCACGTTCGCCGCGCAGCTCGAAGCGGCGGCCCGCGCCGGTGTACTCGGCCAGGGCGGCCGCGGCCTCGGCAACCTCGACGCCGGCCAGCGCATGCAGGCCGGCGATCGCCGCCGCGGCGTTGAGGGCGTTGTGGGCGCCGGGCAGCGCCAGCGTCACGTGCAGCGGCGTGCCCTCCGGCGTGCGCAGCCAGAACCCTGTGCTGCCGGCGGCCTGCTCGACTGCGCTCACCTGCCAGTCGACGTCGCCGTAGCCGAACCGCTGAACCGTTGCCTCGGTGGGCAGCGATAGCGACTCATGATGGATCAGCGCGCCCGACGCCGGCAGCTCCATTGTCCAATCAGAGAACAGGCGCTCGAGCTCGCTCATGCTGGCGAACCTCGTGTGGTGATCGAGCTCGAGGTTGAGGACGACCGCCACGCGCGGCCGCAGCAGCGACAGGGAGCCGTCCGACTCGTCGGCCTCGGCCACCAGGATGGTGCCGCCGCCGGGCCCCGCGTTGCCTCCCAGCTGCGGTACCTCGCCGCCGATCAGGTACGTGGGATCCAGCCCCAGCCGCTGCGCCGCGTAGGCGATCATGGCCGACGTCGTGGTCTTCCCGTGGGCGCCGGCGACGCAGACCGATCGGCGCGATGCCACCATCTCGGCCAGCAGCTGGGCGCGGTGAAGCCGCGGCAGCGCCAGATCGCGGGCGGCCAGCAGCTCCGGCTCGCCCGCGGAGATCGCCGACGACACGATCAGCTCCATCCCGGGCTCGAGGTGAGCGGGGTCGTGCTCGAGCGAGACCGGCACGCCGAACCTGGCCAGACGGTCGGAGTACGGCGAGGCCGCCCGGTCGCAGCCGCTCACGTCCGCGCCCCAGGCATAGGCGACCGTGGCCAGCGCCGACATGCCGGCGCCGCCGATGCCGATCATGTGCAGGCGGCGGCCCGACCAGTTCACGGAGCGAGCTCCAGCAGATGATCCGCGATCACCGACGCGGCGTCGGGCCGCGCCAGCCTGACGGCGGCGACCGCCATCCGCTCACGCCGCTCGTGGTCGGCCAGCAGCGCGTTCACCTCCTGGCGCAGCCGCGTCGGTGTCAGGTCGGCGTCGCTGACCATGACGGCCGCGCCGCCCAGGGCGAAGTGCTCGGCGTTTCGGGTCTGGTGGTCGGCGGTCACGTTGGGGGAGGGTACGAGAATCGACGGCTTGCCGGCGGCGGCTATCTCGAACACCGAGCCGCCGGCCCGCGCCACCACCAGGTCGGCCTGCTCCAGGTAGTCGCGCAGGTGCGGCGTGTATGGCAGCACGTGGTAGCGAGCGGACGCGGCCGCGCCGTAGCGGTCGAACTCCCGTTCACCGGTCACGTGTACCACCGTGAAGCCGGGATCCTTGTCCGCCCAGGCGCCGGAGGCGGCCTCGTTCAGCGTGCGCGCGCCCAGGCTGCCGCCGAACACGAGCACCATCGGGCGCCCCGAGTCCAGGTCGAGGCCGTGCCCGTCCGGCCCGCGCTCGGGCAGCGGACGGCCCGTGACCACGTAGTGCGGCGGTCGCTTGCCCTCGATCGGGAAGCTCAGGAACACGCGGTCGACCAGCGGCGCAGCCATCCGATTGGCCAACCCCATGTGCGCGTCCACCTCCAGCAGCGCCGAGGGCAGCCGGCTGGTCTTGGCGGCGGCCAGCATCGGGCCGGACACGTACCCGCCCGCGCCGAACACGACGTCGGGCCGCACCCGGCCGATGATGCGCCGGCAGGCAAGCGGGGCGCCGCCCGTCCGCCAGATTGCACGCAGCAGCTCCGCGGAGGGACGCCGCGGCAGGCCGCTCACGGCGAAGCGATGGAACGGGTAGCCGGCCTCCGGCACCAGCTGCGACTCGATCCGGTCGCCGCCGGCGAACTCGACCGTGGCGCCGCTAGCCCGTAGCGCGCCGGCCACCGCCAGCGCCGGCACGACGTGCCCCGCCGTGCCTCCGGCGGCGATCAGCACGCGTGGGCTTGGCCTGCTTGGGTTCAGTCGCCTTCACATCCTTCTTCGGGCTGGCGCCCGGCTTGGCAGCCTTCGCGGATACCGCGCCGGTGTCCGCCACGTTCAGCAGCACCCCCACCAGGCTCAGCATCACCACCAGGCTGGAACCGCCCGAGCTTATCAACGGCAGCGGCACCCCGGTCAGCGGCAGGAAGCCGAGCACCGCGCCGAAGTTGACGATCGCCTGCCCGGCCACCAGCGTCGTGGTGCCAGCGGCCAGGTACTTCCCGAAGGGATCCTTGCAGCGCAGGGCGATCCGGAATCCGAGCCATGTGAACAGCGCGAACGCCAGCACCACCGCCAGGATCCCGACCAGCCCCAGCTCCTCGCCGATCACGGCGCCGATCATGTCGGTGGGCGCCTCCGGCAGGAAGCCGATCTTCTGGGTGCCGTTGCCAACGCCGACACCGGTGATCCCGCCCGAGCCCAGCGCAAGCAGCGCCTGGATGCTCTGGTACCCGGCTCCGGCCGGGTCCTTCCACGGATCCAGGAACGACCGGATCCGCTCCATCTGGTATGGCTCACGAGCGACCGTGTAGGCAACGCCGATCAGTCCCACGATCGCAACGCTGCTGAACAGCCGCAGCGGCGTGCCGGCGACCAGCAGGATGCCGCAGACCATCAGGGCGATCGCGATGGTGGTGCCGAGGTCGGGCTGGGAGTGGATCAGCAGCAACACCACCAGCACCACGGCGCCCACCGGGTTGAACAGCTGGGCCAGTGTGCGCGGCGGCTTGCGCCGCGAAGCCAGCACCGCCGAGGCAAAGATCAGCACCGCCGCCTTGGCGAACTCGGAGGGCTGGATCGAGATCGGCCCGACGAAGATCCATCGCTGGGCGCCCTTGATGTTGACTCCGATCCCGGGGATCTTGACGGCCACCAGCAGCGCGATCGAGATGAACAGGATCGGCGCGGCGACGTAGCGCAGGCGCCGGTACGAGAAGCGCGCCAGCACCAGCATCGCGATCACCCCCACGGCCGCGTACACCGCCTGGCGGGCCAGCGCCCCCACCGGGTCCTGACCCTCGACCACCGCCGTGCCGCTGGACGCGCTGTAGACCATGATCAGCCCGAAGGCGACCAGGCCCAGCGTCACCAGCAGCAGCAGGTGGTACTCGAGCTGAGGCGAGGAGCGGGCGGCACGGCGCCGCACCCGCTGGACGTCAGCGACCAACCGGCACCTCCTGCGCCAGCTGCGCGAACGCCAGGCCGCGCTCGGCGTAGTCCGTGAACTCGTCGAAGCTGGCGCAGGCCGGCGACAGCAGCACCACGTCTCCGGGCTGGGCGCCGGCTGCGGCTGCGGCCACCGCGGCCGCCATCCGCGGGTGACGGCGGTGCGGCACCACGGCGGCGGCCAACGCGGAGGCGATCTGCTCGCCCGCCTCGCCGTACACGTCCACCGAGACGACCGGGCCGGCGGCGACGGCGGCGGCCAGCCCGGCGAACGACGAGCCCTTCAGCGATCCGCCCAGCACCAGCCGGACGCCGTCCCGGTATGCCGTCAGCGCCTTGATCACCGCCTCCGGGTTCGTGGCCTTGGAGTCGTCGACGAAGCTGACGCCCTCGCGCACGGCCACCGTCTGCATGCGGTGCGGCGGCGGGGTGAAGGAGCGGAGCGCGCGGTCGCGCGCCTCCCGGGACACGCCGGCGGCCTCCGCCGCCGCTGACGCGGCCAGCGCGTTCTCGAGGTTATGGTCGCCACGGATCGACGAATGTTCCCAGTCGATCCGGTCGGACTGCTCGCGGCTGAACCACACGTGACGGCCGGCGCCGGGGATCTCGGCCTCGCGCAGCACAGGGTCGTCGCCGTTCAGCACGGCCGTGTCCTCGGCCGTCTGGTTCTCGAACAGGCGCAGCTTGCTGCTCAGGTACTCCGCGAACGTGCCATGGCGGTCGAGATGATCGGGGGTGACCTGCAGCGCCACACCCACCCGCGCCCGGAAGCTGTCGATGTCCTCGAGCTGGAAGCTGGACAGCTCACAGGCGATCCAGGTGCCCGCATCCACGCGGCCGGCCAGGTCGCAGAGCGGGCGGCCCACGTTCCCGGCCACCTCCACCGGCACGTTGCCGGCGCGCAGCATCGCGCTAACCAGCTCGGTGGTGGTGGTCTTGCCGTTGGTGCCGGTGATGCCGATGATCGGGCTTCGGATCAACCGGTATCCCAGCTCGACCTCGCTCCAGACCGGGACGCCGGCGTCGCGGGCGGATGCCACCAGGGGATGGTCTCCCGGCGCACCGGGCGACTTCACCAGTGCTGTCACCCCGGTCATCGACACCAGATCGCCACCGAGGTGGTATTCGACGCCGATCGCGCGAAGCCTCGCCGTGTCCACGTCCGCGGCGTCGTCCACGCCCACCACCTCCGCGCCCGGCATCGTCCGCCGGATCGCCTCGCCGGCGGCGAGGCCCGACCGCCGCAGACCCAGCACGACGTAGCGGCCGTCGCTCACCGGAACTTGGAGTAGGCCAGGTAGTAGAGGACGAAGCCGCTGGCGCCGCAGATCGAGGCCAGGATCCAGAACCGCACGATGATCTTGTTCTCGGTCCACTCCAGCATCTCGAAGTGGTGGTGGATCGGCGCCATCAGGAACACGCGCTTGCGGGACACCTTGAAGCCGATCACCTGGATCGCGACCGACAGCGCCTCGATCACGAACACGCCGCCGATGATCACCAGCAGGAACTCGGTCTTGGTGAACACGGCCATCGCCGCCAGCGCCCCGCCCAGGCCGAACGAGCCGGTGTCGCCCATGAACACGTCGGCCGGGTAGGCGTTGTACCAGAGGAACCCGACGCAGCCCCCGACGAGCGCCGCGCCCATGATCGCCAGGTCGATGCGGCTGGCCGCGCCCTCGGCTGTGAGGCCGCCCGGCGACAGGAACGCCACCACCATCATGGCGGTGTAGGTCAGCATCGCGATCGTCACGGTGCCCGCCGCCAGCCCGTCCAGGCCGTCGGTCAGGTTGACCGCGTTGGCGCCGCCGGCGACGACCAGGAACAGCAGCACGTAGTAGGCGGGGCCAAGGTTGATCCGGACGTCGAGCAACGGCAGGTAGACGTCGGTGGACAGGTGCTGGCGGTGCGCCACGTAGCCGAGCGCCGCGGTCACGCCGAGCAGGGCCAGCATCTTCCAGCGCCCCGACAGGCCCAGCGAACGGCTGTGGGACAGCTTGAACCAGTCGTCGACGAAGCCGATGGCGGCACAGGCGATGGTCACCCCGGCCACGGTCAGCGCCGGCGTCGTGCGCTTTGTCAGGATGGCAAACGTGAGCAGCGCGCAGGACAGCAGGATCAGGCCGCCCATCGTGGGCGTGCCCTGCTTGGACATATGGCCGGCCGGGCCCTCCTCGCGGATCTGCTGGCCGAGTGCATGGCGGCGCACGAAGGCGATGAACGCGGGCCCCGCTGCGATCGAGAGCAGCATCGCGATCACGCCCGCGAGCAGCACCAGCTTCACGGGGCGATCGCCTCCACGGCGTCCTCGAGACCGATCGACCGGCTGGCCTTGACCAGCACCGTATCGCCGGGCTGGATCATTTCACCCAGCGACTCGCGCAGCTCGGCCACCGTCCCGAACCACCTGCCGCCGTAGGCGCGGGACTGCGGCCCCACCGCGAGCACGACCTCGATACCCAGCTCCGCCAGCAGCTCGCCCACCTGCCGGTGGTATGCCGCGGCGCCGGGTCCCAGCTCGGCCATGTCACCCAGCACCGCCACCCGCCGACGACCGGCGGCCGACTCCGACAGGTGCCGCAGGGCGGCCGCCATCGACGTCGGGTTGGCGTTGTAGCAGTCGGCGATCAGCAGGCCGCCTCCGGGCAGCTCGATCTCCTCGCCGCGCCAGCGCGAGAAAGCGACGTCACCGGCGCCCAGCGCCAGGTCGTCCAGCGGCAGCCCAAGGGAGTCGTAGGCAGCCGCGGCGGCCGCCAGGTTGAGGGCGTTGTGACGCGCGGTGAAGTTCACGGGCACCGACAGGGTTCGACCGCGAACCGCGATCTCCGCCTGTCCGGCGCCGCCGGCGGCGGTGAACGCGCGCAGCTGCACGTCGGCGCCATCCTCGGCGCCGAAGCTGACCACAGGGCACCCGAGCGCCGCCAGGTGCGGCTCGAGCAGCGATTCGCCGTACGGCACGATCGCGGTGCCGTCCGCCGGCAGCGCCTCCAGCAGCTCGGCCTTGGCCCGGGCCACGTTCTCGATCGTGCCCAGCAGCTCCAGGTGAACGGGACCGACGCCCGTGACGATGCCGATCTGGGGACGCGCGATGGCGGCAAGGTGGGCGATCTGGCCCAGGCCGCGCATGGCCATCTCCACCACAGCGACGCCGGTCACCGGTTCGATCCGCGCGAGCGTCAACGGCACTCCCAGCTCGTTGTTCTCGTTCTGGCGGCTCGCCACCACGGCCGTGTGCGGCGCAAGCAGTGCGGCCAGGATGTCCTTGGTGGACGTCTTGCCGGTCGACCCCGTGATGCCGACCACGCCGGCCGTGCCGCGCAGGCGCACCTCGCGGGCGACCACTGCCAGCGCGTCCAGCGGGTCGTCGACCGCGATCCGGCCCGCGCCCTCCTGACCGCGCGGCACCAGCGCGGCCGCGGCGCCGGCGGCCAGCGCGTCATCCGCGAAGTCGGCACCGTCGGCACGCTCGCCCGCGAGCGCGACGAACAGGTCGCCCGGGGTCACCCGACGCGAGTCGACGGCAACGCCGGTGACCACCGCCTCCACCCGCGCCTCGCCGTGCGTCAGCTCGGCGATCTCCGCGGTTGTCAGCTCGATCACGCGGTCTGCCCCAGCTGCCGCAGCGCCTCCAGCGCAGCCGTACGGTCGTCAAAGGGCACCGTGTGGTCGGCGAACTGCTGCCCCTGCTCGTGGCCCTTGCCTGCGATCACGACGATGTCACCGGGCCGGGCGGCCGCAACCGCGAGCTCGATCGCGCGGCGGCGGTCGAGCTCGACCTCCATGTCGATGCCGTCCATGATCTCGGCCGCGATCGCCGCCGGATCTTCGCTGCGCGGATTGTCGTTGGTGATGATCGGCCGGTCGGCAAGCCGTCGCGCCACCCCGCCCATCAGGCGCCGCTTGCCGCGGTCGCGGTCGCCGCCGCAGCCGAACACGCAGATCAGGTCGCCGGAGGTGATGCGGCGCGCGGCTGTGAGCACGTTCTCGAGCGAGTCGGGCGTGTGTGCGTAGTCGACCAGCACCGTGAACGGCTGGCCGGCGTCCACCGGCTCGAACCGCCCCGGCACGCCGTGCAGCGAGGCGATGCCGGCCCGCACCGCCTCGTGCGGCAGCTCCAGCAGCTCGCTCAAGGCGACCGCACAGAGCACGTTTGCCACGTTGAAGTCGCCGCGCAGCCGCACGTCCAGCGGCAGCAGGCCGCGCGGCGTCAGCGCGATCAGCGAGATCGTCCCGCCCGCTCCGATCTCGACGGATTGCGGACGCACGGCGGCTCGGTCGTCGTCGGCGGCGTAGCTGAGCACGGGCCCGGCCGCCTCCATCACCAGCCGCCGGCCGTACGGGTCGGCGACGTTGACGGCCGCCGGCCACGCCTGGTTCTCGAACAGCCGGCGCTTGGCCAGGTAGTACTCCTCCATCGTCGGGTGGAAGTCCAGGTGGTCCTGTGTCAGATTGGTGAAGGCCGCGGCGGCAAAGCGGGTGCCGGCCACCCGGTCCAGCGCCAGCGCATGCGACGACACCTCCATCGCGCAGCTCTGGTCGCCGGCGTCCACCATCTGCCGGAACTGGGTCTGGAGGTCGATGCTCTCCGGCGTCGTGCGCTTTACCTCGGCCACCTCGCCCCCGATCCGCGACTCCACCGTGCCCAGCAGCGCGGGCCGCAACCCGGCCGCCTCCAGCACGGCGTACATCAGGAAGCAGGTGGTCGTCTTGCCGTTGGTGCCGGTCACCCCGATCACGTCGAGCTCATGGCTGGGATGGCCGTAGAAGGTGTCGGCGGCGGGGCCCATCGCCGCCCGCGAGGACCGCACCAACAGCTGCGGCAGGTCGATGTCAAGGAAGCGCTCGACCACCAGCGCCACGGCTCCCGCCGCCTCCGCCTGGCCGGCGAAGTCGTGGCCGTCGACGCGAAAGCCGGGCACGCAGAAGTGCAGTGCTCCCGGCACGGCCGCAGCGGCGTCGTAGGTGAGCGCGGTGATCTGACCCGTCGCACCACCCCGCACCTCGAGCGGCCCGATCGTCCCGATCAGGTTCGCGAGTTCCAAGCCTGGCGGGGAGGTTAGTTGACCGGGAGGTCGAGTGGCTTGTCGGGCGGGATCGCCAGATCCTTGGTCAGGAACGTCGCAATCTGCTGGAAGGCGGGGGCCGCCACGATGCCGCCGAAGATGTTGGTGCGCGGCGAGTTGACCACCACCAGCACCTCGACCCGCGGGTTGTCGGCAGGTAGGAAGCCGACGAACGAGGCCACGTAGTTTCGGGTCGAGTAGCCGAGGCTGTGTGGCAGCGCCACCTGCGCGGTGCCGGTCTTGCCGGCCACGGTGTACCCCGGCACCGACGCGCGGGTGCCGGTGCCGGCGGCGGTGTCGACCACGCCCTTCAGCATGTTCACGAGGGTGTGGTCGACAGTCGGGCTGAGGACGCGCCGCGAGACCGGCTTGGGCGCCGGCCGGCCGCCGATCTTCTCCACCACGTGGGGCTCGACCAGCACGCCGCCGTTCGCGATGCCCGCGTACATGGCCGCCATCTGCAGCGGCGTGACCGCGATGCCCTGGCCGATCGGGATGTTGCCGATCGAGGAGGAATACCACTTGTCGGGCGGCAGGATGGCGGGCGCCGCCTCGGCCGGCAGGCCGATGTGCGTGGGGCTGCCGAATCCCCAACGCCGGATCCAGTCGTAGAGCGGCTGCTTGTGCACCAGCTCGGCGATCGTGACCGTGCCCACGTTGGACGACTGCTGCAGGATCTGGGCGGCCGTGAACGTCCTGGTCGGGCGGGGGGCGTCGTCGTGCACGATCCGGTCGCCGACCTTGATCGCGTACGGGATCCGGAACTGCGTCTGCGGCGTGACGATCCCGGCCGTCAACGCAGCGCCCATCGTCACCACCTTGAAGGTCGAGCCGGGCTCGTAGGAGTACTCGACCGCCATGTTGGGGCTGTCGCGCTCGCGCTGCTTGGTCGAAAGGTCGTGCACCGTGTTGTTGTCGTAGCCGGGCGCGGTCGCCATCGCCAGGATCGAGCCGTTGCGCGGATCCAGCACCAACGCCGTGGCCGTGTGCGCGCCCGTGCGGCTCACGGTCGCGTCCAGCACCGACTGCACCTTCTGCTGGATGGAGCGGTCGATCGTGAGCTGGACGTCGCGGCCCTGCTGGGCGCGGCGCAGCGTGACCGTGCTGAGCGGCACGCCGCCGGGGCCGCGCACCTCGAGCTGCTCGCCGGGGTGGCCGCCCAGCACGCTGTTGTACTTGTGCTCGACGCCGGCGCCCCACTTGCCGCTGTTGTTGGAGTCGACGTAGCCGATCAGCTGCGAGGCCATCTTCCCGGACGGGTAGTCGCGGCGCACGGAGTCGACCGTGAACAGCCCCGGCGGGTGCGCCGACATGATGTCGGCGGCGACGGCGGGGTCGAGCTGCGACAGCACCCGCGCCTGTACAACGTGCGGAACGGTCAACCGGCCCACAAGCAGCTTCACCTCGGCCCTGAACGCCTTCTTGTGCTTGAGCGGGTAGCCGAGCTTCTGGGCGATGTAGGAGGCGACCTGGCCGGAGTCCTGCACCCTGGACGGGTACACCATCAGGTCCTTGGCGGGCACGTCGACGGCCAGCGCCTGGCCGGTCGCGTCGAGGATTCGGCCGCGGTTGGTGGGCAGCACGATGGTCGAGTTCTGCTGGCCGTGGGCGCGGGCGGCCAGGGCGCTGGCCTGCAGGATCTGCACGTACAGGGCGCGCCCGATCACGACCGCGAAGGCGGCCGCGAACACGAACATGATCAGCCGCAGGCGCTGGTCGGACTGCTTGCTCACGGCGCCGCGGTACTGCCTTGCCGGCCGGCATGCCCGCCGGCGCTCGTGACGGAGTGCCTCGCTGCACGCCTCAGCGGGTGCAGGCGCAGGTAGTCGTTGCGCAGCGGCTGCGCCGGGATCATGCCGTAGCGAGCAGCGTCGGCGTTGATGCGACCCGAGCCCGATCGCCGGGCGACGAACGAGCGCAGCGCGTCGTTCTGGGATCTCAGTGCCGCCTCCTGGCCCTCGATCTTGCTGGCCGAGATCGAGTTGCGGAGGGCGCCCACGTTCAGCGCGACGATGCCACCCAGCAGGGTGGCGATCAGGAGCACCCACAGCACTCCCGGGGCGACCGGCGAGCGCCCTGCGCGGGGACGCGCCAGCGTGGCCGGCCGGCGGCGGTTCTGCCTGCGCTTGGGGGTGGTCTCGGTTGCCGGCGCCGCGCGACGCGGCCGCGACGGTGCCGCCGGCGCCGGGGCGACGACGCTCACGCTTGCGTCCTTTCGGCCGCGCGCAGCTTGGCCGATGCGGACCTCGGGTTGACGCAGCGCTCGTCCACGCTTGGCACCACCGCACGCGTGGTGAGCGCGCGCAGCAGCGGCTCGTGACCGCAGACGCAGATCGGGAAGTCGGGCGGGCAGGTGCAGCCACGCGCCTGGTTGCGGATGAAGCGCTTCACGATCCGGTCCTCGAGCGAGTGGAAGCTGATCACCGCCATCCTGCCCTCAGGCGCAAGCAGTTCCAGCGCATGATCGAGGCCCTCGCTGAGCGACTCCAGCTCGTCGTTGACGGCGATACGCAGCGCCTGGAACGAGCGCTTGGCCGGATGGCCCTGCCCGAACCGGCTGGGCGTGGGGATCGCGGCCTTGATCACATCGACCAGGTCACCGGTGCGGGCGAACCGCTCCCGTGCGCGGCGGCGCACGATGGCGCGGGCGATCTGCCGGGAGAAACGCTCCTCTCCGTATCCGCGCAGCAGCTGGGCGATCTCGCGCTCGTCCCACTCGTTCACGATCTCGGCGGCCGTCAGGTCGCCGGTGGGATCCATCCGCATATCGAGCGGCGCGTCGGCTGCATAGCTGAAGCCGCGCTCGGGTCGGTCGATCTGCATCGAGGAGATGCCGAGGTCGAGCACCAGCGCTTCGGCGCGCAGGCCGGTGGCGGCCAGGTTGCGCAGCACCAGCGCGAAGTTGCCGTGGATGAACCGGGTGTCGGCCGACGCCCCGGCCGCAAAGCGCTTGAAGTGCCGCTCGGCCTCGGGGTCGCGGTCGATGGCGATGTAGCAGCCGTGGCCGCGCAGCTGCGGCTCCAGCAGGGCGGCGTGGCCGCCGGCGCCGAAGGTGCCGTCGACCACGGTGTCACCCGGCTGCAGGTCGAGCAGCTCGGCCACCTCGGATGCGAGGACGGGCACGTGTTCCACTGAGTGGCTACTGCTGTGAGAGACGTTCGGCAACATCCTCCACGCTCCCCTCGGATTCTGCCTGCTGGCGCGTCCAGGCCTCGCCGTCCCACACCTCGAGGTAGTCGCGCGCGCCGGCGACGACGATGTCCTTGTCCAGCTGGGCGTGCTGCAGCAGCGACTGGCTCAGCATCACGCGCCCCTGCCCGTCCAGCTCGCACTCGTTGGCGCCCCCGTAGAACCAGCGGCTGAGCCGCCGCGACTCCTTGTTGAAGGGGTCGAGCCGCTCCAGCCGTGATTCCACGAAGGAGTCCCAGTTGCCGCGCGGGAATACGAACAGACAGCCGTCGAAGCCCTTTGTGACGACCGCGCCCTCCGCGAATGCCGCGCGGAGCTTGGCGGGCAGGGTGAGGCGGTTCTTGGCATCAAGTCGTTGAGTGAATTCGCCGAGCAGCAAAGGGTCGATCTCCCATTTCTTCCCACTCTACCCCACTTTGCCCCACAATGTCAATGCACGCGTACCCCCCGCGATAACGCAGCCCGAGATCGCGCCGGTTCCGTTGTCAGATAGGACACGAATGTGTCAAGCGGCGAACAAACATGACTGTTAGCTGCTCGTAAACATCTGCGGATGATCGTGTTGGTGTCCATCCAGCCTGGTAGAGTCCGCCACCATGCCGTCGTGTGCACCGAAACGGCGACGCTCCCGCGTGACCACCGGCGTCCGCCGCACCGGCGCCCTGGTAGTGATTGCGGCCTTTGCCGCAGCCGCCCTCGCGGGGCCCGCCGACGCCAGCAGGATCAGCGACACCCGCGCCCAGGTGCGGGCGATCGAGCAGCAGCTGAACGCGATGGACATCAAGCTCGAGGCCTCGATCCAGGCCTACGACGGAGCCCAGCAGCACCTCACCGACGTGCGGCACCAGATTGAGCAGAACACGATCAAGCTGCGGGTCGCCAAGCACAATCTGAAGGTGTCGCGCGCGCGTCTGGCCGTGTTCATGGTCAACGCCTACAAGGGCACCGACGTGAACGACGACCCCGCCGCCTACGTGCTGGGAGCCGGGTCGTTCACCGATCTGATCACGCGTGTCGAGGACGTCCAGCGGATCGGCGCGTCCGAGCATGCGCTGCTGAAGCAGGTGACCACGGCCGAGCACGAGATCTCGACCCGCCAGGCGCAGCTGAAGAGCGAGGAGCGCGACGCCGCCAAGCTGGTCGCCCAGAAGCGACAGCAGAAGGCCGCCATCGAGGCCGGCCTGCAGCAGCGCCGCGAGCTGCTGTCAAGCACCAAGGGCGAGCTCGGCCACCTGCTCCACGAGCGCCAGGTACGCCAGCAGCAGGCGGCCGCCGCGGCCGCGGCCGCGCTCGCCCAGCAACAGCAACAGCAACAGCAGCAGCAACAGACCCCGCCGCCCTCGAACGGCGGCGGTGGCACCGGCTCGTCCGGGGGCGGCTCCGGCGGCGGCGGCGGCACGTACAACCCGCCTCCGGCCGGCACGCTCGGCCAGCAGGCGGCCGCGATCGCGCAGCAGTATCTGGGCGTGCCCTACGTGTGGGGCGGCGCCAGCCCCTCCGGATTCGACTGCTCCGGCCTCGTGGTCTACGTGTACGGGCGGCTGGGGGTGTCGCTGCCCCACTACACCGTCTCCCTGTGGAGCTCGGGCGCGCACGTCTCGCGCGACCAGCTGGCACCGGGCGACCTCGTCTTCTTCTACAACCTCGACCACGTAGGCATCTACCTGGGCGGCGGGTTGTTCAACCACGCCCCGCACACCGGCACCGTGGTGCAGATCTCGAGCCTGAACAGCTCCTGGTATTCCTCCGCCTATGACGGCGCCGTGCGCATCGCAGGTTAAGACTGCGTAAGGAGTGCGTTCGAGCGCGGTGATCCCCCTATTCATGTGATCGATCCCGGGATAAACTGGGTTTGCGGTCACCTCATGCCGAAAGCAGTCCCGGTAGGGCGGTATGGAAGTGGGGTCTTTAGATTGGTGATCGAGGGCCTGTTCTCTTAATCCGACGCCAACCCGAGGGGCGTAGAACCTCAACCGGCGAAGGGCGGGAATACGGACCGAAGCGCGAACGTTGGAACTGACGCGGCGGCCGCTGCCTTCTGGCCTGCCTCAACACAGTGAGTGAGGAGTTGATCGTATGACTGAGCAGCAGATCATCGAGCCGGAGGCGCGGCTCCTGGTCGAGCTCGGCCAGGAGCGTGGGGTGCTGTACGAAGACGAGCTGGCGGCTCTGGCTCAGGAGATCGACCTGGACACGGACGACATCCAGGCGCTCCGCGATGAGCTGACCGGCCTCGGCATCGAGGTGGTCGACCCGCCCGCTCCGGAGGAGCGTGTCGAGGTGGTCGACGTCGAGATCGCGACCACCAACAGCCTCGATCTGTTCCTGCGCCAGGCGGGCCGTTACCCGCTGCTGACGAAGGATGAAGAGGTGCAGCTGGCCAAGGCGATCGAGAGCGGCGACCTGATCGCGAAGCGGCGCATGATCGAGTCGAACCTGCGGCTGGTCGTGTCGATCGCCAAGCAGTACCGCGGACAGGGCGTGCCGTTCCTCGACCTGATCCAGGAGGGCGTGCTGGGCCTGAACCGCGCGGTCGAGAAGTTCGACTGGCGGCGCGACCTCAAGTTCTCGACGTACGCGACCTGGTGGATCCGCCAGGCGGTGCAGCGGTCGATCGCAAACAGCGGCCGCACCATCCGCCTGCCCGTCCACGTCTCCGACCGGCTGCGCGCGATCGAGCGCTCGCGGCGCTCGCTCGAGGCAAGTCTCGGGCGCGAGCCGACCGACGAGGAGATCGCGAAGGCGGCCGAGCTGACCGTGGACGCCGTGGCCGAGACGCTCAGCCTGGCCCGAAAGACCGTCTCGATGCACGAGCCGGTGGGCGAGGACGGCGACTCCGAGCTGGGCGACATGATCGCCGACCCGGACGCGGGCAACCCCGAAGAGCTGGCCGAGGCGCAGCTGCGCCACGAGAAGCTGCGCGAGGGGCTGGGCCGGCTGGGCGAGCGAAAGCGGCTGATCCTGGAGCTACGGTTCGGCCTGGACGGCAACGATCCGCGCAACTTGGAGGAGATCGGCCGCATCGTCGGGCTCACCCGCGAGCGCGTCCGCCAGCTGGAGGCAGAGGCGCTGCGCGAGCTGGCTGCGTCGGCCGACATGCAGCCGCTGCGCGCGGCCTGACCCACAGGCACCACTCACTCACTGCGCTGCGGGCCCTCTGCGGAGGGCCCGCAGTCGTTAAGCGCGGTAGCTGATCAGCTCGAGAAGGCTGCCGTCGGGGTCCCGGAAGTAGACGCTGGTACCGATGCCACGGGCGCCGTCACGGTGCACCGGGCCGAGCTCGACCTCGACGCCGCAGGTGGCCAGGTGGGCCACGGCAGCATCGATCGAGCCGTCCCAGACGAAGCAGATGTCGCTGCTGCCCGCGGGGCTCTCGTGCAGCGGCAGCGGAAAGGCGTCGAAGCCCGGCCCGTGCACGTTCAGCTGGCGGTCGCCGAAGCGGTAGGCCACGACCGGGCCGCGCGGCACCACCTCCGCCCCCAGCACATCGCGGTAAAAGGCGTTCGAGCGCTCCCAGTCGGTGACGGTGACGACGGTGTGGTCGAGGTCGACGTTCACAGGGCGTGTGGCACGTGGTGCTTCCAGGCGACGGCGGCGATCCGCGCCGCCACCCGCTCGACCACGGCCTGGTCGACACCGCTGCGGGCGGCCGCGGCGGCCACATCGAGGCCCAGCTCCTCCAGGCAGACGATCGCCAGGTCGGCGTCGTGGTACGTGAAGCCGAGCTCGTCCTCGTCGGTCTGGCCGCCCCAAAGGCCGGCTGTCGGGTGCTTGACCAGCACCGCCTCGGGCTGGCCCATCATCTCCGACGCCAGCTTCACCTCGGTCTTGTAGAGGTCCCAGATCGGCTCGACGTCGGAGGCGGCGTCGCCGAAGCGGGTGAAGTAACCGAGGAAGTACTCGCTGCGGTTCTCGGTACCCAGCACCAGCGCTTCGCGCTCCTGGGCGAGGTCGTAGATGGTGATCATGCGAGCGCGGGCGCTGGCGTTGCCGAACCGCAGCGGCGCGTCATGGACGGTCGGACGGGCGGCCGCGATGCCCTCCAGGATCGGCTCGATCGAGACGTTCATGAAGTTGGCGTCGGGCAGACCGGCGGCGGCGGCGCAGGCACGGGCGTCGTCGACGTGCACCTGCTCGGTGTGACGGGAGGGCAGCGTGATCGCGAACACGTTCTCGGGGCCGAGGGCGCGAGAGGCGATCGCGAGCGACAGGGCCGAGTCGATGCCGCCGGAGAGGCCGAGCGCGGCACGGCTGCGGCCGGCGCCTTCCACCACTTCGCGCAGCCGCCGCACCTTGGTCTCCAGGATCGGCGCCAGCTGCTCGCGGCCGCGCAGCAGGTGCACGCGGTCGAGCGTGCCGCCGGCCGCTCGGATCTCGCTCAGCGCCCGATCGCCGTCACCGGGCTCGACGTCGACCGCTGCGATCGCATCGCGGAGCACGGTTGTCTCGAAGCCGGCCGCGATCGCATCCAGGGCGGTGGCGCGGACGCAGTAGTCGGTGGCGAGACCGGCCACGACCACGTGGCTGACGCCGCGCGCGCGCAGGCGCTCGGCGAGATCGGAGTCGTCGAAGTCGGAGTACTGCTCGCGGGCTGGATCGCGTCCCTTGTCGTGGACGATGTCGAACGACAGGCCCGCCACTGACGGGTGTAGCTCGGCACCGGGGGTTCCAGCCACGCAGTGCGCTGGCCACGGGCCGCCCTGCTCGCGGAACGAGATGTGGTTGGCGGGGTGCATGTCGCGCGTCGCAACCAGCGTGCCGGCGCCGGCGGCCGCTTCGGCGATGACCGTCCCCAGCTGGTCGCCGCCGTCGACCCCCAGCGCGCCGCCGGGGCAGAAGTCGTTCTGCACGTCCACGACGATCAGGGCGGTTGTGGATGGGTCGGTCACGAGGAGAGCTCGATTCGCAGGGCGTCGACGGCCGGCGAGTGCGTGGGCGGCACCGTAGCGGGATCTCGCAGCGCTCGCACGGCCTCCGGCAGCAGCGCCAGCTCGGCAGCCGCGCGGTCGCGGATCGCATCCAGCGACGGCGGGTCGCCGACGCGGCGTCCCGCGCGCAGCACCGGCTCGAGCAGCGGCTTGCCGTCGAACGGCTCGTCGACGAGGCCGATCACGTCGCCGGAGGCCGACCGGAACACCTGGTGCCGGCCGGGCAGCGTGGCCTTGCGGGAGGAGCGCTTGATGACCGGACGGCCGGCGCTCTCGACCAGCTTGTAGACGCCGCCCAGGGCGGGATCGTCGCCGCCGGTGACCAGGCGGGTGCCCGCGCCGAAGCCGTCGAGCGGCGCACCGGCGCCGACCAGCTCGGCGATACGGTACTCGTCGAGGTCGCCGGAGCACACGATCTGGGTGGCCATCAGGCCGGCCGCGTCGAGGACGGCGCGCACCTGGCGCGAGAGCGCGTCGAGGTCACCGGAGTCGAGGCGCACAGCGAAGGGCGTGACGCCGGTCAGCTGCGCGGCCTCGGCGGCGATGCGGGCGCCGGAGATGGTCTCGTAGGTGTCGATCAGGAGCGTGGGCCGGCAGGGCTGGTCACGCAGGAAGGCGCAGAAGGCGTCCAGCTCGGTGGCAAAGCCCATCACGTAGGAGTGGGCCATGGTGCCGGTGGTGGGAATGCCCCACTGCATGCCGGCGGCGACCGTGGCGGTGGCGACGGCGCCGCCGATGTAGGCACAGCGTGCGGCGAGCACTCCGGCTTCGCCGCCGTGGGCGCGGCGGAACCCGAAGTCGAAGACGGGGCGGCCGGCGGCGGCCTGCACGATGCGCGCGGCCTTGGTGGCGATCAGGGTCTGGAAGTTGATCTGGTTCAGGAGGTAGGACTCAACCAGCTGGCAGACGAGGCGCGTGCCCTCGATGCGGAGCAGCGGCTCGGTGGCGTGGGCCACGGTGCCCTCGGGCATGGAGTCGAGGTCGCCGTCGAAGCGAAGGTCCCGCAGCTCGTCCAGCAGCGGGTGGGCGCACGTGCCCGAGCGTTCGAGGTAGTCGAGCGAGCTGGCGTCGAAGTGGAGCTCGCGGAGATAGCGCTCGGCGGTCTCGAGGCCGGCGGCGACCAGGTAGCCGCGGTCGCGGGGCAGCTCGCGCACGAACAGCTCGAAGGCGACACGGTCATTGGCGGTGCCCTGGGCCAGGTAGGAGGCGGCCATGGTCAGCTGGTAACGGTCGGTCAGCAGCTCGGGGGGCGGACACAGCGTCATGTGGCGCGCCGGTAACGGGCGCTCTCGGCGAGAATCCGGGGCGCACGCTCGGCGAAGCGGTAGATGGTGGCCGGACGGCCGCCGGTGGGGCGCTCGCCGGCCTCGGCCAGGACGCCCCAGCCCAGCGCGATGCGGCGAAAGTTGTTGGGCTCGAAGGCACGTCCGATGCCGGCCTCGTAGACGTGGCGCAGCTCGGTCATGGTGAACCGCTCGGGCAGCATGCTCCAGGCGACGTTCTGGTACTCGAGCTTGTAGGCCAGCCGGCGGCGGGCGTACTGCAGGATGCGGTCGTGGTCGAATGCCAGCACCGGGCCTCGATCGATCTCGGCCAGCAGCTCCTCGAGCGGCCGCCAGGCCGCCTCGCGGGCGTCCGACCCGGGCCGCAGGGACACGCGGCCGCCGTCCACCAGGGCCAGGTAGCAGCAGGAGATGACGCGACCGCGGGGGTCGCGGTCCTGCTCCGAGAACGTGGCCAGCTGCTCCATGAACACGTCCGAGACGCCGGTCTCCTCACGCAGCTCCCGCTCGGCCGCCTGCTCGAGCGTCTCGTCAGGGTGCAGGCCTCCGCCCGGAAGCGCCCAGTAGCTCTCGTAGGGCTCGTATCGCCGACGCACGAGCAGCACCTGCATGTCGCCCTCGAGAAAGGTGAACGCCGCCACGTCGGCGGCCACCTTGGGATGTCCTGGGTCGCTGGCCACTTATAGACCTCGTGACGATATTAGCAACTCGAGCGCCGCCGTGCCGCCGTGCAACGCCCACGCCTGGCACCGGTGTTGCACGAATTCCGATAGCAAAAGCGCCTCTCCGCTACGAAATTCGTAAAATTAGGCCTGTTTTCCTACGGAATTCGTAGTCTGGACCGCAACACCGGTGCCAGGCGCCGGTGTTGCATCCGCGGCCCTACCGCGACGGGGAGATCAGGATCGTGCGGGTCGAGCTGTAGAACTCACGGGCGGCCCGGCCCTGCTCGCGCGGCCCGAAGCCGGAGGCCTTTTCCCCACCGAAGGGCACGTGGAAGTCGACACCGGAGGTGGGCTGATTGATCCGGACGAGACCGGTGTCGAGGCTGCGGGCGAGCTCCAGCGCGCGGTCGAGGTCGCGCGTGTAGACGCCGGTGGAAAGGCCGAAGCGCACGCCCCGGGCGATCTCGGCGGCCACGCTGCTGTCCGGCGCCCCCAGCAGCGCGCAGACCGGTGCGAACACCTCCTGCTGGGCGACCTCAGCGCGGGCGTCGTCGGTCTCGATCAGGGTCGGCTGCAGGTAGTTCCCGGGGGCGTCCACGGCTTCTCCGCCGGTGATGATGCGGCCGCCCGCGTCGGTTGCCCGCGCGATCGCACCCAGCGCGCGTTCGCGCGCAGCGGGCGTGATCAGCGGCCCCACCTGGCAGCCTGGGTCCTCGGGCCCCTCCACCAGCATCCGCCCGATCGCGTCGACAAGCGCGTCCCGCATATCCGACAGCACGGGCTGCTCGCAGATCACCCGGCCGGTGGCCGTGCACTTCTGGCCGGCGTAGCCCATAGCGGCCGACGCGATCATGCCGGCTGCCGCCTCGACGTCGGCGTCCGCCAGCACTACGGCCGCGTTCTGGCCGCCCATCTCGCACTGCGCGGCCGCGCCCCGCTCCGCGAGCGCCACCGCCACCCCTTGACCGACCGCCTCTGAGCCCGTGAACGAGACCGCCGCGACTCCCGGATGCGCCACCAGCGCCGAGCCTGCCTCGCCCGTACCCTGCGTCAGCTCGACCGTGCCCTCGGGCAGCGCGTCGCGCAGCAGCGCGAACACCGCCGCCGCGCACGCGGGCGCGTGCTCGCTCGGCTTCCAGACGCAGACGTTGCCGTACGCCAGCGCCGGCGCCAGCTTCCAGAGCGGGATCGCCACCGGGAAGTTCCAGGGCGTGATCAGCCCCACCACTCCCCGCGGCTCCCGCCGGGTCAGCAGCAGCGAGCGCCCGTCCGCGGGCGGGAACGACTCGCCGTCGGGGTCAAGCGCCACCTGCGCGTAGAACCGCAGGATCGCGACTGCTCGCGCAAGCTCGCCGCGAGCCTCCGTGATCGGCTTTCCGACCTCGCGCACGACCAGCTCGGCCAGCTCCTCGGATCGCGCCTCCAGCGCATCCGCGACCGCCGCCAGCCCGGCACCACGCGCCGCTGCCGGGGTGCGCGCGTACGCGGGGGCAGCCGCCGCCGCGCGCTCCACCGCCCGGTCGACGTCGATGCCGCCGGCCGGCATCACGGTCGTCACCACGTCGTCAGGCGATGCCGGGTTGACGCTGACGATCTCGGCCGGCGTGGCGGACATCGCGTGGCCGCTGCTACTTCGAGACGTGGACCACGAAGGCCAGCAGCAACAGCAGCACCGCCAGCATCAGCAGCACCCACCATCGAGACAATGACTCGTTCACGCACTCCCTCTCGTCGTCACAAACGGCTCGGGAGCAAAGTCTACAAACATGGGCGGCCTCACCGGCGAGCGACCGGCGCTACGGACAGACACACCTCCGATCCGCCGGCCGCCGCGGGCCCTCGTGATGGCGCGGTGCCCGTCGCTGGTGGACGAGGTGGCGTCGGCCGCGTCCCGAGACGGCCTGCGCCAGATCGACCGCCACGCCCTCCAACGGCGTGTGGAAACGCACCAATGCGCACGCCGTAACCAGCACCAGCAATATCAGCGCCAGGTACTCGACCGTCGATTGGCCCCGCTGCATGCGGCCCACCGTACGGAGCCAACCGTCACGTGCGCGTGACGACCGGTCACGATCGCGCAACAACGCCGGTCGGCGACCGCATTCGCTAGGGTCGACCGGTGAGCGTCGAGCGGATGCAGCTGCCGGACGGCAGGCTGTTCGAGTACAGCGCGGCCGGCGATCCCGACCGGGAGCTGCTGGTCTTCTGCGTCGGGACGCCGAGCGCCGTCGTCGAATTCCCCTACGTCGCGGAGGCTGCCGCAGCCCGAGGCCTGCGCTCGGTGATCTGCTCGCGACCGGGGTACGGTGGGTCGACGCGCAACGAGGGACGCACGGTGGCCGACACCGCCGCCGACACGGCCGCGCTGGCCGATCACCTCGGCGCGGACCGGTTCCTGGTGGCCGGCTGGTCGGGCGGCGGCACGACCGCGCTGGCCTGCGCCGCACTGCTCTCCGACAGGGTGCGAGCCGCCGTGACCATGGCCAGCACCGCGCCGCCGGTCGAGGCCGGCGACGTGTGGACGACCTGGTTCCCACCGGTCGTGGTCGAGGAGATCCGGGCGCTGACGAGCACGCCTCCAGCCGAGCTGGCGCCCGATTACGAGCAGGCTGCGAAAGGGTTTGCCGAGCTGACCGGTGACCAGCTGACGCTCTCGGAAAACCAGAGCGCCGCCGACAGGGCCGCGCTGATCGACGTGCCCGAGGTCGTGGAGTGGCTGGCCCGGTCGATCAAATCGGCGGTGTCCAGCGGCATCTGGGGATGGCTGGACGATGATCTGGCGTGGGCGAGCCCGTGGGGGTTCGCCGTGGCAGACATCCGGGTGCCGGTGATCGTCCGGCACGGCGACGAGGACGGCTTCGTGTCGATCGAACAGGGCCGCTGGCTGGCGGCTCACATCCCGGGCGCACGGCTCGAGGAGATGCCGGGCGGCGGCCACACGACCGTGACCGTGCCCATCGACCCCGTGATCACGGACCTGCTCCAAGCCGCCGGACTGCGGTGAGCCTCTCAGCCGGCGAGAAACGAGCCGACGGATCTTGACGCGGCCAGCGCCAGCGCCGTCATCACCGGCAACATGGCCGCCGGGACCAGCAGGAACACCACCACCAGCAGGATCCGGGGGGCAGCCTTCGCCGCTCGCTCCTGCACCGCCCGGGCCTGCTCGGTACGCGTCCGGGCGGCCTGTCGGCGCAGGCCCGCAGCCAGCGGCACACCCAGCCGATCACTGATTCGAAGCGCGGTCGCCAGCCGCATCAGCGATGGCGATGCCGTGCGCTCGCCGAGGTCGCGAAGCTCCGCCGCGCGGCGGTGCCCGAGCACCAGGTTGGCGGACACAGCCTCCAGCTCCGACCGCAGCGGCCCGGTTGCCGAAGCGGCCGCCCCCCTGATCGCCTCGTCGATCGAGATGCCCGCTGCCACGGCCGACGCGATCAGGTCGATCGCGAGCGGCGCCTGCCGCTCGATCTCGTTCGCCCGCCGCGTCGCCGCAGAGTGCAGCCACAGGTCGGGAAACAGCCAGCCGAAGCCGGCGCAGCCCGCGGCCAGCACGAGGCCGACCGTTGACTGCAGCAGCAGCAGCCCCGCCCCACCGACCGATGCGAATGCCACCAGCGAGCCCAGCCGTGCGTCGTCGACGTCCTGCTCGCCCAACCGGGCGGCCAGACCGGATCGCTCGATCAGCCGATCGCGCCGGAGCGGTGGCGCCGGGAAGCGCAGCCCCAGCCGCCGGCAGGCACGGCCCGCCGCCACCAGCGCCTTCAACCGGTCAGTAACCTGGCTCGGGTCGCGACCGTTCAGCCGCCGGTCGCGTCGCCACGCCGCGCGTGCCTCCGCTCCTGCCACCAGGCACACCGCCAGCAACAGCCAGCGGATCACGGCGCTACGGCAGCCAGCTTGCCGATCACCGCCAGGCCCGCCGCGGTCGCAGCGCCGGATGCGGCCAGGGAGCCCAGGCCGACGGGCGAACCGAGCAGCGCCGCCAAGGCAGAGGAATCGATCAACGCCAGCCCCAGCACGGACGCCAGGGGCATCGCGGCCACCATTCGCGCCGTCGCACGCGCCTGCGCCGTCGCAACCTCGGCTGCGCGGCGCTGGGCATCGCGCTCGACCAGCGCCTCCGCCAGGCCGTCGAGCAGGGTCGCCAGATCGCCGCCGACGCGCAGCTGAACGGCGACCGCCGACGACAGCACCGATGCGTCCGGGCCGCCGCGCACCCCGGCCAGCGCCTCGGTCGGGGGCATGCCCAGCCTGATCGCCGCACCCGCGACGGTGAGCTGCGACCGCGCCGGCTCGGGCGTGTCCTCCGCCACGTCGCCGATTGCCTGCGCCAGCGTGCGACCGGCCCGCACGTGCGCTGCCAGCTCCGCCGCCACCAGGTGCATCTGGCGGGCCACCGCGCGCTCACGCCGGGCCTGTGACCGGCGCGTCAGCAGCCGCATCGCAGCTCCCGCAGGCGTTCCACCAGCCCGCCATCCAGGCGGCAAAGCTGTCCACGCGCTCGATCGTGCCCGTCCAGCGACCGCAGGAACCGTCTGCCGTCGGCAGCGCGGGATACGTGCACAACCACGTCGACGGCAGCGAACACCTGCTCTCGCGCGGCCGCATGTGGAAGCTCCAGCCCGGCCATCAACACCATCGTCTCGATCCGCCGCATCGCATCGGCGGGCGACGAGGCGTGCACGGTCGTCAGCGACCCGTCGTGGCCGGTGTTCATGGCCTGCAGCATGTCCAACGCCTCGGCACCGCGCACCTCGCCGACCACGATCCGGTCGGGCCGCATGCGAAGTGCGTTTCGCACGAGCGCGCGGAGCTCGATCGCGCCCCGGCCCTCGACGTTTGCAGGCCTCGTCTCCAGGCGCGCCACATGCGGCTGGGCCAGGCGAAGCTCGGCGGCGTCCTCGACGGTGACGATGCGTTCGTCGCGCCCGATGTAGGCCGCCATCGCATTCAGGAGCGTCGTCTTGCCTGTTCCGGTGCCTCCGCTGACAACGACGTTCAGCCGTCCCGCCACGCAGCCGCCCAGCAGCTCGGCCTGGGCAGGCGTCAGCGAACCACGCGCCACCATGTCCTCGATCGAGAGACCCTCGGCCGCAAATCGCCTGATCGTCAGCAGCGGCCCGTCCAGCGCGACCGGAGGAAGCACGGCGTTGACACGGCTGCCGTCGGGCAGGCGCGCGTCGACCATCGGACTGGACTCGTCGACCCGCCGGCCGACCGCGGTCACGATCCGCTCAATCACGTGGCGCAGGTGCGCCTCGTCCTCGAACCGAACCTGCTCCCGCCGCAGCAGGCCCCGCCGCTCGGCGTACACGTGGTCCGGCCCGTTCGCGATCACCTCGGTCACGTCCGGGTCGCGCATCAGCGGCTCGAGCGGGCCGGCGCCGAGCGCGTCGTCGAGCATGGCCTCGACCAGCCGATCGAGGTGGTCCGGCGGCAGCGCGACCTCCGTTCGCAACAGCGCCCGCGTGCGCGCGGCCAACGCGGCCCGCGGGTCCGCGCCCGTAATCCCGTGCTCGAGCACCTCCCGGCGAATGCGGTCGCGGTAGCGCGCAACGAGGGAGGCCGGGTCGGTCACGCGACCAGTTCCCCGAGCAGCTCCTGCAGGGCTGGGTGCGGGCGTCCTTCCGATCCAGGCAGCACGCCTTCGCGCACGACCGCGACCACGGGCACACCCACCGCCCGTTCGATCCCGCGGAGCGACAGCTCGCCGCCGCGCGACCACCGGTTGACCACCAGCCCTACCGACCCACCGGGCACGCCCCGGCGGTCGAGCCACGATGCGGCGCGCGCCGCGCAGTCGACCACGGCCGGGTGCGGTGTCGCCACCAGCAGTGCGCGATCAGCGCTGGTCGCGACCGCCAGGGCGTGCTCTCCGGTGGCCACACCCAGGTCGGTCAGGGTCAGCGCTGCCACCGCGCGGCTCTCGCGGACGAGTGCCCGCGCCAGCTCGGGCGACACTATCTCGGTTGCGCCCGGGTCGGCCGACCGTGCCACCAGCTGCATCCCGTCAGGATGGGTGCACACGAGTGATCGCAGCGCGTCGGCGCTGAGCGCGTCATCCAGGCCGGCGACATCGGCAAGGCTTCTACGCGGGACACAGCCCAGCCGTTGAGCGGCGTCGTCGAAGCCTCCGGCCAGGTCGATCAGAAGGCCGTGACCCGCGCGCGCGACGCTCCCAGCCAGCGCGCTCACGCCGCAGCCGCCCTTCGCTCCGCAGATCGCCACCACCCGACCCGCCTGCCTGCCCGACTCCTGCTCCAAACGGGCACCCGCGGCGCTGCCGATCGACCGCACCAGTTCGTCCGCATCGGGCGGCAGGCCGAGCACGCCGCGCGCGCCCACGGCCAGCGCCGCACGGTGGGCTCCGATGTCAGGGGCCGCGGTCGCGACGATCACGGGCACTCCGCCACACGTGCGGATCAGGGGCGCGGCAAGCTCGATCGCCGTCTGTCCCGCCGCGTCGCAGGCCACGATCACATCGCAGACGGGTCGCAGCCCGGATATCGCGGTGGCCGGTTCCAGCACGCCAACGCAGACCAGCCCCGGGGCCGACTCGATCACCGCGACGACGCCCGCTGCCACGGCAGGGTCTCCGCCCACGACCAGACAGCGTCGCTCCGCGCTCACGGCCCGCTCCGCCCCACCAGGCGCAGCGAGCCGGCCGACTCTGCCTGGATCAGCACCGGAACGTCTCGGGCAGGCACGCGCAGGGTGGCGACGGCGGCTCCGTCGACCGTCCGAGACGCGATCACGAGCGCGTCGGCCAGCACCATCTGCACGCGCGGCCCGCGGCCGGGCCGCACCAGATAGAGGTCGGCGGTCAAACCGTCGGGCGGATCCAGTGGCAGGCCGGCCGCCTCGTCGAGGCGCAGCGAAACGTCACGGCCGTCACGACCGGCCGACGCGCGCGCCAGCTCCGAGTCCATCAACGGAGCGCCCGCGGGCAGCGCCACGGCTGCCACCTGACCCACCGCGACGCCGGGGTCGGCCAGCTGGTGCGGGTTCGCCCACGTGACCGGCACCGCGCCCGTGGCGAGGTCCGCTGGGGCGATCCGCTGCCCCGGTGCCACCGGGCGGCGCATCGACACGACCGCCTGCATCGGCTGTGGTGCTGGTCTGCCGGAGCCGCCGCCGAACCCGTTCAGCGCCATCAGCGCCAGCACGACAGCCAGCGCCCCGAGCACCACGCTGCGGCGGCGGTGCCGGCTCACGAGTGCCTGCCGGGACTGCAGCGGCGGCAGTGGCGGCCGACCACCGGCAGGCCGCACCAATCGCAGCGTGGCGCGCCGCCGAACTGCTCGCGCAGGCGTTGCAGCTGGGCCGCCGAGAGAGGTGGCGCGCCCAGCAGCTCGACAGCCCACGAAGCACCCAGCGCCGCAGCAACGCCGTGCGTGATCCGCCCCAGCTGAACTCCCGAGGCGGTCAGATCGGCCAGCCTCGCGGCGACGGTGCGCGGCGGCGTCGATCCCGACGTCGCAGCGGCGCACAGGTAGCCCCGCCCCGACGCCGTACGGGCGGACGCCGCCAGGTCACGCGCGTGCGCACCCGACCAGCCGCCGCCGTCCCAGGCGACGGCCCGGCGTGGACCGTGCACGCCGACCCGCCGGGATCGCGACATCACCAGGGGCGCCACGGTCGATGCCAGGAGGACGTATGTGCACCGGCGCTCCAGCTCGACCACGAGCGCGGCCAACTCCTCGGCGGCCCATCCACCGGCCGCGGCGCTGCGCGCAACCCCGACCAGGTAGCGGCCGCCGAGACCCGGCAGCGACGCGCGTACCACGATCCGGTCTGCTGCTCGGCCGGGAGTGTTCAGCTGCGCAGCGCTCGCCAGGGCGGGCTGGACGACCAGCGCTTCACATCCAGGAGCCGGTTCGTCCGGTGCGACGACCACGGCCACCTCGGGGCGCAGCTCCACGTGGGCCAACCGCAGCGGGGCGGGGCGGCCGCCGCTCACAGCGCCACCTCCCAGGCGGGCAGGCCGACGGTGAATCGCGTGCCCTCTCCCACCGAGCTCTCCACCTCGAGGTAGCCTCCGTGCGCCTCGGTCAGCTCGCGCACGACGGCCAAGCCCAGACCGGCACCCGGCTCCGCGCCGTCGGGCTGGTAGAACTCGTCGAAGATGCGGGGCAGGGCATCGGGCGGGATGCCGCGCCCGCCGTCGGACACGGACACCCGCAGCTCGTGGCCGGTGCTGTCACCGTCGATCCTGACCGATGTGCCAGGCGGGGCGTACTTGATGCCGTTGGTCAGCAGGTTCGCGAAGATCTGCCGCACCCGGTTCTCGTCTCCCATCACCAGCGACCCGTTGCCTGCCCAGGCAAGATCGATGCTGACGTCGCGCTGCTCCGCGACGCCGCGCAGGCGCTCTGCGACCTCCTCGACGCAGTCGCGCAGCGGAAACGTCTCCGCCGACACACGCAGCTCGCCGGCCTGCGCGCGCGACAGCTCGAGCAGATCCTCGACCAGGTATGCGAGACGCTCGCACTCGCCGTTGATCACGTCCAGCCGGTCGGCCTTGACCGGATCGTCCTCGGCTCGCCGCAGCGTGTAGACGTATCCCTTGATCACGGTCAGCGGCGTGCGCAGCTCGTGCGAGACCTTGCCGATGAAGCTGGCCCTGGCGTGGCCCTCGCGGGCCAGCCGTGCGGCCATGGTGTTGACGCTCGCCGCGAGCGCATCGATCTCAGCCGGACCACGGGCGGACACGCGCGCGCCGTACTCACCGGCGCTGACCTGCTCGGCGAACGCGCCGATGTCGTGGACGAGCGCGACCACGCGGCGCGCCTGGATGGCACTCGTGACCACCGTCGCCACAAAGGCGGTGACGGCGAGCGCGAACAGCATCGGCGGATCGTTTCGCTGAGCCGCGCCCGCCACCACGCCCGCCACGATCAACGCGAACGGGGTGGCCAGCCGCAGCCAGTAGCCGCCGAGCCTCATTCCGGTGCGCACACGCGGTAGCCGTGGCCCCACACGTTTGCGATCCAGGCCCGGTCGGAGCAGGCCGCCAGCTTCTGCCGGAGCCGGCTGGCGTGGGAGTCGAGCGTTCGCGTGCGGCCGGGGGACTTGAATCCCCAGACCTGCTCCAGCAGCTCGTGCTTCGAGAACACCCGCTCCGGTTCGGCCGCCAGCGTGGCCAGCAGCTGGAACTCCTTGACCGACAACTGAACGGCGATGCCGCCGACCTTCACCTGCTTGGACAGGGTGTTCACGACCAGTTCGCCGACCGCAAGCAGATGGCGTTCGTCGACGCGCGAGACGCGCTTGAGCAGGCCGCCGATGCGAGCCAGCAGCTCCGGGTAGTGGAACGGCTTGGTGACGTAGTCATCAGCGCCGCGGGACAGGCCGCGGACACGGTCGGTGTGCTCCGCCTTGGCCGACAGCATGATGATCGGCAGGTCGGGGTCCCACGGCTCGTTGATGCCGTCGCCACCGCGCACACAGCGGCACAGGTCGATGCCGCTCATGCCCGGCAGCACCACATCCAGCAGCATCAGGTCGGGCTGCGATTGGGCGAGCAGCTCGATCGCCTCTTCGGCGGTGCCGGCGGTCAGCACCGAGTAGTCATCTGCCCGGAGGTTCTCCACGAGAAACTCCAGGATTCGAGGCTCGTCCTCGACGACGAGCACGGTTGATCCAGCCACGTCTACTGGCTCCTTCAGAGTTGGCCGGATCGTGAGTGGCCGCTGTGGGCCCGGGTCCGGCGGGGGTCAGTTGTATGCCGCCCGCCGCCAGGGGGCACGGCTCGCATCCTAGGTCACGATATTGACGATTGGAAGACCTGTCACGGAATCCGTTGCAATTTTGTCCGGAAATCGAATGTTTCTCCAAGATATGTCCGTGATTTCGCGCCAGGCAACGATCTTTATCCATTCCGCACGTCGGCGGAGCGCCGGGTGCCGCCATCGGCTAGCGTCGCGCCATGCTGTTTCGCCTGAACAGCGTCGAGCTGGGACTGGTTCTCACCGCCATCGTGTTCGGCGCGACCGGGATCGCCGTGCTGCTCGGCCGACGGCATCGCGAGCACTCGGAGATGCGGGAGCCGTTCGCCGTGCTGCAGGGTGCGCTGCTCGGCGTGGTCGGGCTGATCCTCGCCTTCGGGCTGTCGCTGGCCGTCGGCCGCTACCAGGATCGCCGAGCCGCCGTCGTCGATGAGGCCAACGCGATCGGCACGACCTACCTGCGCGCGCAGATGCTGGCCGAGCCGGTGCGCAGTCAGTCGCTGGCGCTGCTGATGCAGTACACGGACCAGAGCATCCGGCTCAGCTCGGACGTCCCGGAGAGCGCCAATGCACGGCGCATCATCGCCACCCAGGACGCACTCCAGCGACGCCTCTGGGCGCTGGCGGGGCAGGCGGTTGCCGCGTCGCCGGTCGATACAGGTCCCCGCCTCTACGTCGAGACTCTGAACGAGATGATCGACGCACAGGGGGTGCGCGTGGCGGCGCTCAACAACCGGGTGCCGACCGAAGTGTGGGTGCTCGAGATCATGGGCGCGGCCGCCGCCATCGCAATGCTCGCGTTCTACCTGGCGGTGCTCGGCCGCGGCCTGCTGACAGTGATGATTGCGGCCGGGCTGGTGACGATGCTGCTCTACGTCAGCTTCGACCTCGACCGTCCCACCCGCGGCCTGATCACGGTGCCGAACACGCCGCTCGTGGGCCTGCGTGCCTCGATGATCCTCCCGCCTGCGGCCAGCGGTCCTGCGAAGTCCTAGCGGCTCAGCGCTCGATCACGAGGTAGTCCCCCACCTCGACGCCGCTGCGCGCGATCGCCCCGACCGGCAGCTCGAGCGCCACCTTGGCTCCTCGGCTGAAGGACATGCGCCAGGGCTTGATCCCCTCCACCAGCTTCAGCACGCGGCCGTCGTCGGCCGCCCAGACGACGTCGATGGCGAACCGCATGAACCACATGTGGATGGAGCTGGTGGGCTGGATCCAGAGACCCTCGTCCTCGGCCATCTCGGACCGGCCCAGCAGGCCCTTGCTGCGCGTCCACGCGTTGGTCGCGAGCACGCCCTGCTCGCACACCACCGGGCCTCGTTCCAGGCGGATCCGCGGCACCTACACTTCTCCTCCGTGGACGCTGACTATCACTCCGGCGACGATTTCGTCGTCGAGTTTCTCGACTACCGCTACGGATTCTCGCGCACCGACTTCGCCCAGCGGCTGGTTGCTGCGGCGGTGCGGCTGGAGCTGGTGCCGCAACGCGACCTGACGGCCGACGAGGCCGACGACCTGGTCGAGCTGGCCTCGACCGGCGCGACGACCCACCCCCGCAGCGGGCTCGGCGAGCACCTCCGCGACCAGGCCGTCGCGATCGATCAGCTGCACGGCGAATCGCTCTGCTACTGGCTGCGCAAGCTGGTGTTCCGCGGTGCCTGGCTCGATCATCGCGTCAAGGCCGGGCTGCTGGACGTGGCCTTCGACGAGGCATCCGGCGGCTTCGCGTACCGCATGCCCAGTGACCAGTCACCGCTGGTGGAGCTGGCCCCGGTGCCGTCGTGGGCCGAGCTGCGGTACACGGACGGCTAGGCCGCCGGCACGAACAGCAGCAGGTGCGGGCCGACCTGGATCCGGTCGCCCTCCTCCAGCAGCCGCTGCTCGATACGCTCGCCGTTGACGAACGTGCCGTTCAGGCTGCCCTCATCCTCGAGCACCACCCCGATCGGCTCCACCCGCACGGTCGCGTGACGCGCGGACACGGTCGGCCCTGCCAGCACCACGTCGTTCTCGTCGTGGCGGCCGAGCTTCGTCAGGCGCCCGCTGAGCTGGTAGGTCTGATCCTCACCCAGGCGGGGGCGCCAGACCAGCGACGGCCGTTCGCCCTTCGCAGGGACGACCAGATCTTCGCCCGCAGGCTCCGGATCGATGATTCGTGTGTAGCTGACCTCGTCGTCGAATGCGTGCATCAGTGACCTCCCTGGGACGGCTGTTCGAGCGTAGCAGCGGCCCCGGACGCCGCCCGGTAGACTCTGGACTGATGGAGACCGGTCGCACCCCGATGGAAGAGGCGGAGGCACAGCTCTACCGCCGAATCCAGGAGCTGCGAACTCGCGCACGCGGCGACGACCCAGCCTCCGACGTCGTGGCGGAAGCGCGTCCCGCGATGCCCGATCTGCGCACGATCCTGGCCCGTGCCGAGACGCACGTCGACGAGCTGCGCACGACCGCGGCCTCGCTCGAGGAGAGCCTGCCGGCGAAGGTGGAACGGGCCGTCGAGCGGGCCATGTCGGAGCACTCCGACGCACGGCGCGCCGACGAGCTGCGAGAGCTCTTGCGCGGGCTGTCGCGGCAGGTCGAGCAGGTCAACCTGGACCTGCTGGCCGAGCGCCTCGGCCGCGTCGAGGACCTGGAGCTGGTTGTCGACCTGATCTCGACTGGGATGGCCGCGCTGCGCCAGGACATCGCCACGCTGGCCGCGATGGTGGAGCAGGTCGGCGGCGGCGTCGACGGCGTGATCGAGAAGCTCGACCAGCCGCTACAGGTGACGGTCGAGCGGCCGCACCGAAGCGGC
>JBJMJD010000080.1:0-22521 GCA_045806525.1 Gaiellales bacterium
CTCGATCCGGCTGCGGGATTCGCGACTGGGACGGGCCTGGGTCGCGCTGCGCGAGGATGAGATCGCGGCGGCCGCGATGGGCGTGCCGCTGATGCAGGTCAAGACCTGGGCCTACGCCTCGGGCGCGTTCTTCGGCGGCGCGGCGGGATGCTTCTACGGCGTCTACCAGGGCGGCGCCATCCCCGACAACTTCAAGCTCTACATCTCCACGCTGTTGCTGGCCATGGTGATCCTCGGCGGCATGGGCAACGTTTGGGGCGTATGCCTGGGGGCCGCTGTCCTGTCCTATCTGAACCAGCAGGGGCTGGGCGCGATCGGCAACACCATCAACTCCAACTTCGGCACCAACATCGAGATCACCAAGTACGAGGCCGGCCTGTTCGGGCTGCTGATCGTGCTGATGATGCTGTTCCGCCCGCAGGGGCTGATACCCAGTTCAAGACGCAAGGCCGAGTTCGACGTGGTCAAGGAAGAGCACGAGGCCGCCGGCGTGGTCGTCGGGTGAGCGCCGAGGCGGCAGAGGCACGGGTACCCACGGCCGGTCCCAAGGGCGCCCCCATCCTCGAGACGCGGGGAGCGCGCAAGGAGTTCGGGGGCCTGGTCGCCTGCAGCGACATCAACTTCGTGGTGCCGGAGCGCTCGATCGTGAGCCTGATCGGGCCGAACGGCGCCGGCAAGACCACGTTCTTCAACATGCTGACCGGGGCCTACAAGCCCACTGCCGGCGAGATCCTGTTCGCAGGGCGTGACGTCGGCGGCCTCCCGCCGCACCGGATCACCAAGCTCGGGGTGGGGCGCACGTTCCAGAACATCCGGCTGTTTCAGACCATGACATCCGTCGAGAACGTGCTGGTGGGCATGCACTGCCGCCTCAAGGGCGGCCTCGTCCGCAGCATCCTGCGCACCCCCGGCGTCAGGCGCGAGGAGCGTGACGCGCTGGCCCGAGCGCGCGAGCTGCTTCGCTACTGCGGCCTCTCCGAGCGTGTCGACGACGAGTACTCGATGAACCTGTCCTACGGCGACCAGCGTCGGCTGGAGGTGGCGCGCGCCCTCGGCAGCGAGCCGACCCTGCTCCTGCTGGACGAGCCGACCGCCGGGATGAACCCACAGGAGTCGGCCGACTTCACCAGGTTCGTGTCGCAGCTCCGCGACGAGCGCGGGCTCACGATCCTGCTGATCGAGCATGACATGAAGGTCGTGATGGGCGTGTCCGAGCGGATCACGGTGCTCGACCACGGCGAGAAGATTGCCGAGGGGTCGCCTGCCGAGATCCAATCCAACGACCGCGTGATCGAGGCCTACCTGGGCAGCGGCGCTGCGGGTAGCGCCGGGGCCGGAAACGGGGCGACCGCGTGAGCGCCGAGGCGCCACCGGCGCCGGCCGCGGACCCGGCGGCGCTGCTCGAGCTGGACAAGGTGCGGACGTTCTACGGCCGCATCGAGGCCGTCAAGGGCCTGTCGATCACCGTCAACGAGGGCGAGATCGTGACCCTGATCGGCGCCAACGGAGCCGGCAAGTCGACGACGCTGCGCTCGATCCAGGGCCTCACGAAGGCCAAGGCCGGCACCATCCGCTTCGCCGGCAAGGAGATCCAGAACGCGCCGCCCCACGAGATCGTGCAGATGGGGATCGCCCACTCGCCGGAGGGACGGCGCCTGTTTCCGCGCATGAGCGTGCGCGAGAACCTGGAGATGGGGGCGTTCAACCGCACCGACCGCGAGGGCATCGAGCAGGACGTCGAGCACATCTATTCGCTGTTCCCGCGCCTCAGCGAGCGGCGCGGCCAGCAGGCCGGAACGCTCTCGGGCGGTGAGCAGCAGATGTGCTCGATCGGCCGGGCGTTGATGTCGCGGCCCAAGCTGCTGCTGCTGGACGAGCCGTCGATGGGCCTGGCGCCGATCCTGGTGGACAAGATCTTCGAGATCATCCAGGAGATCAACCGCGAGGGCACTACCATTCTGCTGGTGGAGCAGAACGCGCTGATCGCCCTCGGCATCGCCAGCCGCGGCTACGTGCTCGAGACCGGCAGGGTGACGTTGTCGGACAGGGCCGAGGCGCTGGCGACGAACGACGAGGTGCGAAAGGCGTACCTGGGCATCAGCTGAGGCGCCGTGCGGACCGCGGTGCCACTGATCACCGTGCTGGGAGCGCTGGTGGTGCTGGTGGCGGCACCATCGCGGTCGATCGTGGCGGGGCCGGCGGCAGCGCCGGGGCCGCATCCGGCCGACATCCATCCGCCGCCGCTGCACAGCAGGGACATGATGCGGCGCGCCGGGGGCGTGCTGTGGTGGGTCGGCAGGGGGTGCGTGCTGGAGCGGGTGGCGCTGAGCACGCTGGCCGCCAAGGATGCCGGCGCGCGCGCGTGCCGGGCCTGGCCGTCGCCCGATGGCGGGGTCGTGCTGGCGCAGGGCCGTCCGCGGGCGCCCATCGTCGTGCTGAACGGCTCGTCGATGGGCGAGCTGCAGCCCACCGAGGTACGCGGGAGGGTGGGCGGGGTGAGCTGGTCGGCGGACTCGGGGTACGCGGCCGTGTGTACGTCCGATCGCCGGCACGGGACCAGGGTCCAGCTCCTGGCGGCGCCGTTCCGCAGGAGCGCGACGGTCGGCTACCACTGCACCATGGACTTCGGGCCGGCGGGCACGACGCTCACCTCCGACGGGCACGCCGTCTACGAGAACGGCGGCCGGCTGCGGCTCGGCACCACGCTGGACACCGCCGCCGGAGGGCCCCGGCACGGGTACGCGGTGACCGCGCTGACTGCCACGTCGTCGCTGCTGGCCGTGGCGGTCGCGCCAGTCGATCCGACCGACCCCAACTCGCTGTTCGCGGTCGTGGTGCTGAACCGCGAGACCGACAGCTCGAGCATCTTTCGCACGACCCTGCCGTCGTACAACCTGGCCCTGGCGCCCGACGGCAGCGCGTTCTGGTACGACCAGGGGCAGGATCGCGACGTGCTGCAGTCACTGCTGCCGGGCGGCGTGCCGGCGGGCGCCCCGCCGATCGCCCACTCCTACGCCTGGTCCCCCGGCGGCCGCTACCTGGCGGTGTCCCTGCACGATCAGGTGAAGGTGTTCGACCGCCGCACCGGCGCGACCGGCTCGCTGCCGGCGTTCGACCCGCGGTCGCTGACGTGGACGTCGTGACACGGCCGCCGTGCGGGGGCGGACGGCTGCGGTAGGCTCTCGGGCGATGAGCGATCCGCAGCCGCAACCGCAGCCGAGCGAGGTCTACAAGTGGCAGACCGCGATCGGCGTCGCCGCCCTCGGGACGCTTGCGGCGGTCGGCCTGATCGTGCTGTTCACCTACCTGGTGGATTGGATCGGCGATTTCTGGTCGCAGGTCGTCTACTTCGTGGCGGTCTTCGGCGGAATCGTCGCCCTGGCTTTGCGCAGCCGCGCCAAGGACGAGGTCGACCCGAGCCGGATCACGCAGGGCGGCCCGCCGATCACGCCGGCCGGGCTGCCGGGCCCGTTCGTGGTCACACAGGCGCTGGGCGTGCTTGCGATCGCGATGCTGGCGGTCGGGTTCGCTGTCGGCGGAGACCGCGGTACCACCTGGGTGTTCGCCGGTATGGTGCTCGGACTGGTGGGGCTGGTCGGCCTGCTGTTCTGGGCGGCCGGCCTGCGGACGACCCGCCGCGGCTGAGCCCCGACGGGCATCACGGACATGGAGCCCGCACCCGCCGACAACCTCGTTCGCGCCGCCGGCGGCGTGCTGGTCGAGGGCGAGCGCGTCGCGCTCGTGCACCGCCCCCGCTACGACGACTGGACGCTGCCCAAGGGCAAGAACCTGGCGGGCGAGGACGACACGGCCGCGGCGCTGCGCGAAGTGCTCGAGGAGACCGGTTTTCAGGGCCGGATCGAGCGCGACCTGGGCGTCGTTCGCTACACGGTCGAACGGCACGGAGCCGTGCTGCCCAAGGTCGTGCGGTACTTCGTGATGCGGGTCGCAGGGGGCGCATTCGAGCCCAACGACGAGGTGGACGAGCTGCGCTGGGTGAGGCGCGACCAGGCCGCGCAGCTGCTCAGCTACGACCGCGATCGCGAGGTGCTGGCGAGGTGGTGAAGAAAAACTCCGCTGTTTGCGGAGTTGGGGGTTGCCGGGGTGGCACGCCTGCTTTAGTTTGCCGTCTGCGCCGCCCAGGGCAGCCGAGTAGGTTGAACCCAGACGGAGGGACTGTAGAGGTGACTCGAAGGTCCGTTTGGCTGGTGGACAAAAGGCAAGCCGGGGCGGCGAATCTCTGGTCCGGGCCACGGTCTACGATCACCGCATGCCACGCGTCCTGATCGCCGAAGACGACCACGTGATCGCCAACGCCATGGCGACGCACCTGCGCCGCGCCGGGATGGATGTGGAGGTGGCAGAGGACGGCGACCGTGCGATCGCAAAGCTCCGCTATGAGCGCCCTGACGTGGCCGTGCTCGACCTGATGCTGCCCGGCACCGACGGCTGGCGGATCACCGAGACACTGCGCGCCGAGGGCATCGAGACGCCGATCGTGATCGTCAGCGCCCGCGGCTCGGAGCACGACAAGGTGCATGCGCTCGGCATCGGTGGCGACGATTACCTGAGCAAGCCGTTCGGCATGCGCGAGCTGGTCGCGAGAGTGGAGGCGGTGCTGCGCCGTGCCGGGATGAAGGCGGCGGCCGGCTCCGAGACGATCGTGGCCGATGGTCTGGTGATCGATCCCGACCTGCACGCCGCCATCCTCGAGGGCGCCGACGTGGGGCTGACCCCGACCGAGTTTCGCCTGCTGTACGTGCTGGCCGGAGAGCGTGGCCGGGCGCTCTCGCGTGACCAGCTGCAGCAACGGGTGTGGGGCATCCCGCACCGCCACCGTGACCGCACGGTCGACGTCTGCGTGCGCAAGCTACGCGACAAGATCGACCGCCGCGCGGCCGGCCACACCTACATCCAGACGCACTACGGCGTCGGCTACAGGTTCGACGCGGTGCCGAAGCCGGGCGCCTGACCAGCGTCGGCGGCCTCGGCGGCAGGCACCGCCGCGGGCACGGGCAGCGTCACCCGCACCGTGGTGCCGTGGCCCTCGACGCTCTCCATCACCGCTCGCCCGCCGTGCGCCTCGGCGATGTGCTTGACGATCGCCAGCCCCAGGCCTGTTCCCGGACCGGCGCGTGACCCCTCGACGCGGTGAAAGCGCTCGAATACCCGCGAGAGATGCTCGGCCGGTACGCCCGCACCGGTGTCGGCGATGGACAGCTCGACTGCCCCGGTCAGTCCGCGTGCGGTGACGTCGATGTCGGCGCCCCCGCCAGCATGGCGGATGGCGTTCTCCACCAGGTTGTCCAGGACCACGTCCACCAGCCGCCGGGGAACGGCGGTGACGATTCCGGCGGTGGTGTGCCTGGCCAGCTGGAGCCCGGCCGCCTGCGCCGCTTCGGCGTGCCGCTCCAGGCAGTCATCGACCGCCTCTGTGACGTCGGCCGGCTCGCCGCCGGAGATGCCCTCGACCTCCAGCCGGGCCAGCAGCATCATGTCCTCGATCAGCTCCCGCATCGCGTCGATCTCGTCGCGCATCTGATCCATGGTCTGTTCGCGCTCGATCTCGTCCAGCGGCAGCGACAGCGTGTCGACCAGCGCCAGCATCCGCGCCAGGGGGGTGCGCAGCTCGTGCGACACGCCGGCCGAGAAGAGCCGCCGCGCGTCCCGGTAGTCGGCTTCGGCGCTCTCGTCGGCAAGCACCACGACGCAGCAGCGCGTGCCGCGATCGGGGTACGTGCGCAGGTGTGCGTGGAAGCGCCGTCGCTCGGGCTGGTAGACGGTCACGTCGAACGGGCGCGGCGGCCGGCCGGCGAGCGCGTCGTGGACGGCCGTGGCGATCTCCTGGACGGCGGCGGTTGCGCCCACCTCGAGGTCGGGCATGGCCTCCCGCGTGGCCCTGTTGGCGCGCACCATGCGGCCGCCGGCGTCGAACAACATCAGGGGGGTGGGAGATGCCTCCATGATCGCGTCACGCAGGGCCAGCGCCGCATCGAGCGACGGGCGGTCGCTGCGACCTGCGGTGGCCGCCTGCGCCGCGGCCTCCAGATCGCCGCCGCGACCGAGCAGTACCAGCGCCCGTCGCCGCTGGCGCTCCCGGTGCACGAGCGTGGCGACCGCCACCACGAGCAGCAGCGCAAGCACGATCGCGAGGTCCTGCATGCGGTCAGCCTAACAGCGCCGGTCGATATGCTCTCTGGCCATGCGCATTGGACTGCCCGACGGAACCGATCTGGAGCTGGAGAATGGAGCAACCGGCCTGGATGTGGCCAACGCGATCGGCCCGCGGCTGGCCAAGGCGGCCGTGGCCGTGGGCGTCGGAGACGAGGTGCGCGACCTGAGGCTGCCGCTGGCCGATGGCGACCGCGTGCGGATCCTGACGGCTCGCGATACGGAGGCGCTGCCCGTCCTGCGCCACTCCACGGCGCACGTGATGGCCGAGGCGGTGCTTCACCTGTGGCCCGACGCCAAGGTGGCGATCGGCCCCCCGATCGCCGACGGCTTCTACTACGACTTCCAGTTCCCCGAGCCGATCTCGTCGGACGATCTGGGGCGGATAGAGCAGGAGATGCGCCGGATCCTCGCCCACGAGCACCCGTACGTGCGCACCGACGGCGTGGACAAGGCCGAGATCGTGGCTCGCTTCGAGGCGGAGGCCCAGCCGTACAAGCTGGAGCTGGCCCGCGACCTGCCGGACGGTGAGATCAGCCTCTACACCCAGGACGGGTTCGAGGACCTGTGCCGCGGCCCGCACCTGCAGACGACGAAGCCGATCAAGGCCTTCAAGCTGCTGTCCACGGCCGGCGCGTACTGGCGCGGGGACTCGGACAACCCGATGCTGACCCGCATCTACGGCACCGCCTTCTTTGACCAGGCGGCGCTGGACGAGCACCTGGAACGGATCGAGCAGGCACGCCTACGCGACCACCGCCGGCTTGGCCGCGAGCTCGACCTGTTCCACTTCTCGGACGTGTCGCCGGGGTCGCCGTTCTGGCATCCGCGCGGGATGGTGATCTGGAACGAGCTGACCACGCTGTGGCGCGAGCTGAACCGGCAGCGCGGCTACCAGGAGGTGCGAACGCCGATCCTCTACAACGTTGAGGTCTGGAAGCGCTCCGGCCACTGGGAGGCCTACCGCGAGCACATGTACTTCACCGAGGTCGAGGCCGGCGAGTTCGGCCTGAAGCCGATGAACTGCCCGGGCCACGTCGACATCTTCGGCGACGAGCGCCGCAGCTACCGTGACCTGCCGCTGCGACTGGCCGAGCAGGGTCTGGTGCATCGCCACGAGCCCTCCGGCACCCTGCACGGCCTGATGCGGGTGCGGCACATCACGCAGGACGATGCCCACATCTTCTGCACCCACGCGCAGATCGAGGACGAGGTGATCGGCTGCCTGGAGCTGGCGCAGGCGATCTACGGGATCTTCCAGCTCGACCTCCGGATCGAGCTGTCGACGCGACCGGACAAGCGGATCGGCGCGGACGAGCTCTGGGACGCGGCCGAGGCGGCGCTGCACGGGGCGCTCGCGCGAGCCGGGGTGGAGTACCAGCTGAACGAGGGCGACGGCGCGTTCTACGGGCCCAAGATCGACCTGCACATGACCGACTCGATCGGCCGCTCCTGGCAGATGGGCACGATCCAGCTCGATTTCCAGATGCCGGAGCGGTTCGGCATCACCTACACCGGGGAGGACAACGCCGAGCACACACCGGCGATGATCCACCGCGCGCTGTTCGGCTCATTCGAGCGGTTCATCGGCATCCTGATCGAGCACTATGCGGGCGCGTTCCCGGTCTGGCTGGCGCCGGTGCAGGCGCTGGTGATCCCGGTCGCGGATCGTCACAACGACTACGCCCGTCAGGTGGTTGACGAGCTGAACGCCGCCGGCCTGCGCGCAGAGGCAGACACCCGCGGCGAATCGGTGGGAAAGAAGATCGCGGAGGCCGAGCGGCAGAAGATGCCGCGGATCCTGGTCGTCGGTGACCGCGAGGTGGAGTCCGGCCAGGTCTCGGTGCGACGCCGCGGCCAGGGCGACGCCGGTGCCCAGCCGCTGGCCGACCTGCGCGGCGAGCTGCTCGCGCTCAGCGCGGAGCGCGCGCCGAGCTGAACATCAAGCTCCCCCGTTCTGCTGGCGCCGCAGGTCGACCACGAAGCGGGCGCGGTCGCCGCGATAGATGTCCCGGGCGTACTCCACCGGCCGGTCGTCGCCGTCGTACGCCGTTCGCGTGACCAGGATTGCCGGAGCGCCGGGCCGGGTGGCCAGGTGACGGCACTCGTCCTGCTCGCATGCGGTCGGCTCGATCGTCTCGTGGGCACGAACAGGATCGACGCCGTAGCGACTCCGCATCAGGTCATACAGGGAGCTCTGAGCCAGATTGTGGCGGTTGAGGTCAGGGAACAGGCGGGCCGGGACGTGCGACTCCTCGACCAGCAGGGGCTCTCCGTTCCCGAAGCGCACGCGGCGAACCATCCAGGTGGCCTCACCTTCCGGCAGCTCCAACGCGACGTCCGCGTCTGAGCCGTCCTGGCCGGACAGTTTGACGGCCAGGACGCGCCCGCCCGGCTGGATCCCCTGCGCCCGCATCTGCTCTGTGAACCCTGCGAACCACTGCAGCGTGTGTTCCACCCGCGCGGCGGCGACGTAGGTGCCCGACCCGGGTCGCCGGTAGACGAGGCCGCGCCGCACCAGCAGCTCGACCGCCTGGCGGGCTGTCATCCGCGACAGTCCGTGGCGCTCGGCGATCACGCGTTCGGACGGCACCCGGTGTCCGGGCGGCAGCTCGCCGGATGCGATCTCGGCGGCCAGCTGGTCGGCAACCTGCCGGTACATGGGCGCGTTTCGAGCGGCATGCGAGGCCATCGACCGATCTATACCACGGCCCGAGGAGGCCAACACATGGCGCCGGGCCGGCGGCTATGGTGGCCGTGTGAGCGCACCGCCGCAGCCGGAACCCGGGCCCCGGGCGGTCACCGCGTCGTGGCCGCGGCTGGTACCCGGCCTGGTCGCGATCGTCGTGGCGGCAACAGCGGCGGTGCTGGTGGCCGTCGCGCTGCTGGAGCCGCCCGGGTGGCTGCTCGCCGTGCTCTGCCTGCTGGCCGCGCTGGCCCTCGGAGCCGCGGCGGCCGTCGTGCGGAGCCTCACTCTGGCTGTGGTGGCGGCCGTGCTGGCGGTCACATCAGCGGTCGGCGCATTCGGCCTGGCGCTGGGGGCACGCGCGGACGCCTCGGGCGGCGGTGCGTACGACTTTCCGCTGGTGGTGGGCCTGCCGCTGCCTCAGGCGAAGGCGCTGTTTCAGCGACACGGCCCCGTCAGGTTCGTCATCCACCGGGCGCCCTACGGGACGCGCGGGACGGTGCTGCGCGCGGCCGGCTATGCGCCGGATGGCAGCTACGGCCCTGGGTCAACGATCACGCTGCTGGTGGGAAGCCGAGCACCGTAGGCAGGATCATCCCAGAGGGGCTGATCACACCCCAACGTCCCAGGGTTGACGGGCCCGTGCGGGATGGAGACAATCGGCGGATCCGTGCGACGACCCCTCCGCGCCAACCTCTCGTGACCGGCCCATCGCGAACGCTCGAGCTGGTCCGCGTCGTCGGGACGCACCGTGAGGTGGGCGAACAGATCGGCGCCGCCTGCTCCGGTGCGATCCGGCGGCGGTGCGACGCCGTCGGCGATGCGACCGTCGCCGCCTCGCAGCCATACCGGGAGGTGACGCGGCGCGAGCTGCCGTGGCTGGTCGAGGAGCTGGACGGTGCGGCCGACGCGGCCGGCGTCGATCGCGGGCGGTTGTTCGCCGCCGGCATCGAGGAGCTCGACGAGGCACCGGCTTCCGAGCCGGCCCGCGGCTGTTCCGACCTGGTGGCGTGCGCGCCGGCAAGCGCCGACGGCGGCGTGTGGGTGGCCCACACGAACGACCTGTCAGCATCGGCCGAGCAGGATCTGACAGCCATCGAGTGGCGTGTGCCCGGCGATCCGGTCGTTCTGACCATCGGCATCGGGCCGTGGATCAGCGTCGGATTCAACTCGGCCGGCCTGTCGCTGACCGGCAACGAGGTGGCGCCGAACGACAACCGCCCCGGCATACCCCGCCTGCTGCACGTGCGGGACATCGTGCGCCGCCGCACGCTCGAGGATGCGGTGGCAGCCGCGCTGCATCCGGCCCGCGCATCGTCGTACAACACCGTGCTGGCGCACGCCGGCGGGGGCGTCGTCTGCGTCGAAGGATCGGCCACCGATGCCGAGCTGATCCGCCCGGATGCTCGCGGCACGCTGGCCCACACCAACCACTACGTCAGCGACCGGATGCTGCCGTTCGAGGGCGACGTTGACTATGCAGTGCGCTCGGACGTCCGGTATCGTCGCGCGCTCTCATGGCTTGCGGAGGGCACCATAACGGCGGCGACGCTGCGCGCGGCGATCAGCGACCACCGGGACGCTCCCGACTCGATCTGCCGTCATCCAGGGCCCGGTTCGCAGCCCAAGACTGTCTTTTGGTGCATCGCTGACGTCACAAGGAGAGAGATCACGTTCGGACGCGGGAATCCCTGCGACTCCGAGCACCAGCACTATGGCTTCGACTGAGCACACACACCGGTATGCCGAGCTGACCTGGCCAGAGGTGGCCGAACGCGTCGCGGGCGACCCGGTATGCGTGATTCCGGTGGCCACGCTGGAGGACCACGGCTACCACCTGCCGATCGATACGGACGCCGTGATCGCCGAGGCGCTGGCCGAGCGGGCGGTGTTGGCGCGGCCCCACCTGAGCCTGCTGCTGCCCACGGTCACGCACGGCTACACGCCGCACCACATGGACTTCCCGGGTTCGATCACGATCGAATGGAAGCGGTTCGTCGAGTACCTGGTGGACATCGGAAAGAGCCTGATCCATCACGGCTTCCGCCGCATCCTGTTCGTGAACGGGCACGGCTCGAACGTGCCGCTGGTCGACATGGCCGCGCGGCTGCTGATGCTGGAGCAGCGCGACGTGATCGCTGCGACGTTCTGGTACCTGTCGACGCCCGAGTCGGCCGAACTGCTGGCCCGCACACGCGACTCCGACCAGCCCGGCGGCATGGCACACGCCTGCGAGCTGGAGACGTCGCTGTACCTCGCGGTCCACCCCGAGCGGGTGCAGATGGACAAGGCGGTGCGGGAGATCCCGGACTGGGACTCCGACAGCGTGTGGATGGACTGGAACGACGGCCCGCTTTCGATCAAGGGCCAGTGGAGCGGATGGACGGAGTCCGGAGTGATCGGCGACGCCACCGTCGCCACCGCGGAGAAGGGCCGAATCTGGCTCGACCAGGCGGTGTCGGAGGTGGCGTCCCACATCGACGAGCTGGCCGCTCGCAGACCGCGGCCAGGCAGAGATCATCATCAGGGCGCCGAGCCGGCGCTTGGAACCCGGGAGGGAACGCAATGAGTTCACGCAGGATGCTCGCTGCGGCCGCGCTGGCCGCCGTGCTACTGGCCGCCGGATGCGGAGGCAGCAGCGGCTCGTCGGGAGGCAGCGGAAGCGTCAAGCAGGGTGGCGTGTTCACGATCGGCACGACCAACTACATCGACACGCTGAACCCGTTCAACTACATCGAGGCCGAGGCCGTCACCGCCTACCTCGAGGTATACCCCGAGCTTGTGCAGCTGGCGCCCAACCTGACCACCTACGAGGGCAGCTACGCCAAGTCGTGGTCGCACAGCTCCGACTTCAAGACCTACACCTACGTCCTTAATTCGGGCGGCAAGTGGTCCGACGGCAAGCCGCTGTCCTCGTCCGACGTGGCCTGGACGGCGAACACGATCGTCAAGTACCAGTCGGACGCGACCGCCAATGTGGCCAGCGCCGTCGCGCACGTCACCAAGGTCGACACCGACGGACCCGACAAGGTGATCTTCCACTACGACGCGGCGGTCGACCCGAACCTGGTGCTGTCGAACATTTCGTCGCTGTACATCCTGCCCGAGCACGTCTGGGGCAAGTACGTGGGCAGCAACGGCAAGGATCTGAAGACCTTCCGGCCCGAGAACAACCTGCCGCTGGTGTCGGGCGGCCCGTTCCAGATCACCAAGTACTCGAAGAAGGGTACGACCGTGTTCAAGCCCAACCCGGGCTACTGGGGCGCGGCCCCGCACGTCCAGGCGGTGGGACTGGTCTACTACACGAACTCCGATTCGATGATCGCCGACCTGCAGGGCGGCACCATCGACGCCGTCGACCAGGTGCCCTATACAGCGGTCAACGCCGTGAAGAAGAGCGGCGGGCTGGACGTCCACCCATACAAGTACGGCGAGTTCACGAACATCACCTGGAACTCGAACCCGCGCAAGCCGAAGAACCGTGAGCTGCTGAACCCGCAGGTCAAGAAGGCGCTCTCGATGTGCGTCGACCGGCAGCAGATCATCTCGGTGGTGTACGCCGGCAACGCCACGCTCGCGAACCAGAGCGTGATCGGCCCGTTCGGCATCGCCTGGCAGAGCCCGGACGACCAGAAGCTGCAGTTCAACTGCGACGAGGGCAACGCCATGCTCGACCAGCTCGGCTACAAGAAGGGCGCCGGCGGCATCCGCGTCGCGCCGGCTACAACCGGCAAGTACGCGCAGCCGGCGCACCCGATGCAGTACCAGATCATGGTGCCGAACAGCCTCGACTTCAACGGCAACCGCGAGTTCTCGATCGTGCAGGACGGATTCGCGAAGGCAGGGGTGAAGGTGACCCTGCAGGCCGGCGGCGACTCCGATGCGGCGGCCGCGATCGAGTACGGCAACAACTGCAGCGCGGCCAAGGGCACCGGCTACGACACCTTCGACATCGCTCTGTGGGACTGGTTCTCATACACCGATCCGGACTTCCAGCTGTCGGTGCCGACGCGTGACCAGTGGTGCTCGTGGAACGACCAGGGCTATGACAACCCCTCCTACAACGCCATGTACAAGCAGGAGGGCGTATCGGCCGGGGATGCTCGCAAGTCACTGGTGGCGAAGATGGACAAGCTGATCTCCGACCAGTTCATCTACACATTCCTGGTGAACGAAGAGGCGATCTCTGCCAGCCTGCCCAGCTGGGGCGGGTATCACCCCGAGCTGAACGGCTACAACTCCGGCTACATGACGGAGCCCTACCAGAAGTAGACGGCGCGCCGAGCGGGGCGCGGAACGAAAGAGGAACGAGTGGAAGGACGAGCCGACTATGTGGTGAAGCGGACGCTGTTCGCGCTGCTCACGGTGTTCGTGGCCGTCACGATCAACTTCCTGCTGTTCCGCGCCCTGCCCGGCGATGCCGTATCGGGGCTGCGCTGCCAGCACTGCACGCTCCAGTTCAAGCAGGCCCTGCGCCACGATCTCGGCCTGGACAAGTCGAAGTGGGAGCAGTACAAGATCTACCTCAAGAAGCTCGCCCACGGGAACCTCGGCCTCTCGGACGTCTCCCACCAGCCCGTGCGCGGCCTGCTCTGGGACCCGCTCAAGAACACGCTTCTGATGCTGACGCTGGGCACCGTCTTCTCGATCGTGTTCGGCCTACTGACGGGGGTGGTCGCCGCCTGGCGACGAGGTACGTGGGTGGACAAGGGATCGCTGTGGACGAGCCTGGCCTTCTACTCGATGCCGACCCAGTGGCTGGGGCTGATGATCGTCTACTTCGTGGCCGACCGGATAGGGTTGCCGCATGGCGGCATCCAGAGCCCTGACCTCGGCATCCTGGGCAATCCCTCCACGTACGACTACTGGAAGGATCGGCTCGAGCACATGATCCTGCCGGCCATGACGCTGGGGCTGGTGCTCTACGGCGAGTACACCCTGATCGTGCGCTCGGCGATGCTGGAGACGCTGGGCGAGGACTACGTGCTGACCGCGCGAGCCAAGGGCCTCAGCAACTTCGCGATCGTGCGCAAGCACGGCCTGCGAAACGCGATGCTGCCGATCGTCACGCTGATCGCGCTGTCGCTCGGGTTCATCGTCGGTGGGGCGATCACCGTCGAGTACGTGTTCGACTACCCGGGCATCGGCCTGGCGATCGTCGATGCGATCGACAAACGCGACTACACCTTCCTGCAGGGAGCGTTCCTGCTGCTGACGATCTCGGTGATCCTGTTCAACTTCCTGGCTGACCTGCTGTACTTCAAGCTCGATCCACGGGTGACGACATGACCCTCGACCATCCGCTTCCAGCTGCGCCGGGACAGCTCGAGGAGCTGTCCGCCGAGGGCCTCGGCGAGCGCCGCACGCCGGGCTTCATGCGCACGGCGATCCTCGGACAGCCGGCGGCGCTGGTGGGCCTCGCGGTGCTGTTCTTCTTCGTGTTCGTCGCGATCTTCGGTTCCTACCTGGAGCCGTACTCGATCCACGACAAGACCGGCCCGGTCTACGCGCCGCCCAGCTCCGCCCACTGGCTGGGCACCGACGACGGCGGCGTGGACATGCTGTCGCTGCTGATCGCCGGCACCCGCGTGTCGATGGAGGTCGGGTTCGCCGCGGCGCTCGTGGCGATGCTGATCGGCGGCGCGGTGGGTGTCGTCTCGGGGTTCGTCGGCGGCATCATCGACGTGGTGTTGATGCGGATCACGGACATCTTCCTGGTCATCCCCGACATCCCGCTGATGATCGTGATGGCAGCCGTGTTCGGGCGCAGCCTCAAGAACATCATCATCATCATCGGCATCATCTACTGGACGAGCACCGCCCGGCTGATCCGTGCCCAGGTGAAGAGCGTGCGCGAGCGGGTGTACGTCAAGCGGGCCCGATCGCTGGGTGCGACCAACAACCGGCTTGTGTTCAAGCACGTGCTGCCGCAGGTGGCGCCGCTGCTGATCGCCAACACGGTGCTGATGGTGGCGCTGGCGGTGTTCGCCGAGACCTACATCACGTTCCTCGGCCTGGGCGATCCCAGCGCCATCTCCTGGGGACGGCTGATCGAGAACGCGTTCCTCGGCAACGCCGTCCTGAACAACGCCTGGTGGGCGATCGTGCCACCGGGCGTGTGCGTGACGATCGTGATCCTGGCCTGCACCATGGTCGGCCAGTCGATGGAGGACGCGCTCAACCCGCGGCTCAAGGTCGGCCACCTGTCGGTGCGGCGGTTCCGGTTGCGGCCGCTGGGCGGAAAGCTCGACTCGGAGTGAGTCGCCGGGAGCCGATCCTCTCGGTCGAGGACCTGCACGTCTGGTTCGACCTCCCGGGCGGCAACGAGCTACACGCCGTCCAGGGCGTCAGCTTCGACCTGCGGCCGGGCGAGCGGATGGGGCTGGTGGGCGAGTCGGGATGCGGCAAGACCACCACCATCCTGGCGATGATGGGGCTGCTGCCGTCCAGCGCCTCGGTCGCCGGCAGCGTATCGCTGGACGGCGAGAACATCATGGCCCGGGGCGAGGACACGGTCAGCCCGCACCGCTGGAAGGACATCGCGATGGTCTTCCAGGGGGCGATGAACGCCTTCAACCCGGTGAAGACGATCGGCAGCCAGATCGTGGAGCCGATGGAGCTGCACGGCACCGCCACGGGCAAGGCGGCGCGGGGACAGACGAGGGAGCTGCTGGAGCTGGTCGGCATCTCCGCCGACCGCGTCAACAACTACCCGCACGAATTCTCGGGCGGCATGCGGCAGCGGGCGGCGATCGCGCTGGCGCTGGCATGTGAGCCCCGGGTGCTGTTGGCCGACGAGCCGACGACGGCGCTGGACGTGATGGTGCAGGCGCAGATCCTGGAGCTGCTGGTGCGGCTGACGCGTGACCTCGGCCTCTCCATGATCCTGGTCACGCACGACCTGCCCGTCGTGGCGCAGGTCTGCGATCGGGCGGCGGTGATGTACGCCGGCGAGATCGTCGAGATGGGCGCGATGTCGAGCATCTACCACGACCCGCGGCACCCCTACACGCGCATGCTGTTCGGTGCCACGCCCGACCTGCTCGGTGACGCCGACGTGATCTCGATCCCGGGCGCGCCGCCGCGGCTCGACCGCGAGATCATGGGCTGCCCGTTCGCGCCCCGCTGCGACTCCGCCTTCGCGCCCTGCCCGACGGTCGCGCCCCGGCGGATCGAGACGTCGCCCGGCCACGAGGCGGTCTGCCATCTCAATGACCATGTGGTTGCGAAGGAGCCGGCATGAGCACCACCGCGGAGCCCGGGCCGCTGCTCGAGGTCGACGACCTGGTCACGCGCTACCCCGTGTCTCGGGGGGTGGTGGGCACGCTCAAGCGGCAGCCGCGGCTGCAGGTGCATGCGGTGGAGGGGGTCAGCTTCTCCGTCGGCCCCGGTGAGATGGTGGCGCTGGTGGGCGAGTCCGGTTGCGGCAAGACCAGCACGGCGCAGACCGTGATCAGGATGGTCGACAACCAGGGCGGCTCGATCAGGTTTGATGGGCGCGACATCACCGGCATGTCGGCGGGCGGCATGCGCCCGCTGCGGCGCGAGATCCAGATGATCTACCAGGATCCCTATGAGTCGCTCGACCCCCGCTTCCGGGTGCGCGACACGATCGAGGAGCCGCTGCTCGTGCACAAGCTGGGCGGCTCGTCGAAGGAGCGCGAGCAGAAGGTGCTGGAGGCGCTGCAGCGTGCCGGGCTGACGCCGCCCGATCTGTTCATCGACCGCTTCCCGCACGAGCTGTCGGGCGGACAGCGGCAGCGCGTTGCGATCGCGGCGAGCCTGGTGCTCGACCCGAAGCTGCTGGTTGCCGACGAGCCGGTCTCGATGCTGGACGTGTCGGTGCGAGCCGGCATCCTGTCGCTGCTGGACGGGCTTCGCCACGAGGGCATGGGCATCCTCATGATCACGCATGACCTGTCCACTGCCGCGCACTTCGCGGACCGGATCGCGGTCATGTACCTGGGGCGGATCGTGGAGGAGGGGCCGGCCCAGGAGGTCGTGCGCAACCCGCAGCACCCGTACACGCGCGCATTGATATCGGTGGTGCCGAAGCGCGACCCGAACGAGCAGACGGTGCCGCAGATCCTGACGGGGGAGACGCCGAACCCGGTGCACGTGCCGTCGGGATGCCGGTTCCACCCGCGCTGTCCGGTGGCCGAAGAGGCGTGCCGCTCGATTGACCCGAGCCTGCAGCGGCCGAACGGTGCGAACGTGCCCGAGCACCGGGCTGCGTGCATCGTGACGGCGCCCGGGCCCTCGGTCGACGAGGTGGGGGCGGACGGGCGCAGCGCCGGGCAGCTTGCCGCCGCCGCGCTGGCGTCGCCCGCACTCCAGCTGAGCGGCTGGTGGCGGCGCGGATGGGCGCTGCTGATCGACGCCGCGGTGGTGCTGGCGGGTGGCGTCGCACTGGGCGGCGTGTTGGCGCTGGTGCCGGGCAGCCTCGGTGGATCCGTGTTCTCGTTCCGGCTGGGGATCGGCGTGGTGCTGTTCTCGGCGCTCTACTTCACCATCGCTCACGGCAGCACCGGGCAGACGCTCGGCAAGCGCGCGCTCGGGATCGCGGTGCGCGACGTGCACGGCAGCGGATCGATCGGCTACCCCCGGGCCTTCCTGCGCTGGCTGGCGTTCGCGGTGTTCACGCTGCTGGCCGTCGTGCTGATCGTCGACCTGCTGTTCCCGCTGTGGGACGACCGTGATCAGGCGCTGCACGACAAGATAGCCTCCTCGTCCGTGTTCCAAGTGTAGATCGCGGCCGCGTGATCGCCGATCTGCACCTTGACGCGCTGCTCGACGTGCTCGAGCGCCGCGAGCTGGGCGACGACGACGCGTTCGCGCAGCGCCACATGCCGATGCTGGAAGCGGCCGGTGTCCGGGTGCAGGTGCTGCCTGCCTTCGTTGACGACAGGCATCTGCCGGAGTCCGCGCTTCGGGTCACGATCCAGCAGCTGGACGCGGCCCGGCGCGAGGCCGACCGCTCGGACGGCCGGCTGCGGATCGTGGAGCGCGCGGTCGAGCTGCGCGAGGCGATCGCCGACGGCGCCGTCGCGGGCATCCTGTCGCTCGAGGGCGTCGAGGCGCTGGGGCGGGACCCGGGCATGATTCGCGCCCTGCACCGGCTGGGCGTGCGGATGGCCGGACTGACCTGGAACCGGGCGAACGCGTTTGCCGACGGCCTGGCGGAGCAGACGGCAGCGGGCATCACCGGGCTGGGGTTCGAGCTGCTGGATGAGATGGGGCAGCTGGGGATGGCGCTCGACCTGTCGCACCTGAGCCCACGCGGATGTGAGCTGGCGCTGGAGCGCTACGGAGGTCCGGTGCTGGCGTCGCATGCCAACGCGGCGGCGGTGTTCGCAAACCCGCGTAACCTTGGCGACGAGGTGCTTGCGGGAGTGGGCGAGCGGGGAGGAGTGGTGGGCCTGTGCGCCATCCCGGCGTTCGTGGGCCCGGGCGATCCGGCGGAGCGCCTGGCCGAGCATCACCGCCACATCGCCGCTGTAGCCGGCGCCGATGCGGTCGCGTTCGGGGCCGACTTCTGCGGCTTCTTCGGCGACGGGATTGACCCGCCGCTGCTGCCCCAGCAGCCGACCGAGGTGGACACGATGCTGGCGCGCCAGGCGGAGCCGCCGCGGGAGACGTTCTACGCCGACGTGCTGTCGGCGACCGGCCAGCCGGACGACGGGGCGCTGGCCTGGGGCAACGCCGTCCGGTTCCTGGAGGGTGTGCTGGCGTGAGCGTGGTGGAGCTGATCGAGAGCTATCGCCGGGGCGAGCGCTCGCCGGTCGAGGTGACACGTGACGCGCTGGACACGATCGAGCGGGTGCAGCCGCGGGTGAACGCCTTCGTGACGGTCACCGCCGAGCTGGCGCTGGAGCAGGCGGCGGCAGCCGAGCGGGCATACGCGGATGGGATCGCCGGGCCGCTGGCGGGCGTTCCCGTCACGATCAAGGATCTGCTGGACGTGGCCGGGGTGCGCACGACCGGTGGGTCGCTCCTGTCCGAGCGTCGCGTGGCGGAGGCGGATGCGCCGTTCGTTGCGGTGGTGCGGGCGGCAGGGGCCGTGATCGTGGGAAAGACGGCGACGCCAGAGAGCGGATGGAAGGGCGAGACCACGAGCCGTGTGCACGGATCCACCGAGAACCCCTGGCGCGCCGGCGCCTCGGCCGGGGGATCCAGCGGCGGCGCGGCGGCCGCCGCGGCGCTGATGCCGGACGTCCTGCACCAGGGCGGTGACGGCGCAGGGTCGATCCGCATGCCCGCCTCGATGTGCGGCGTGTTCGGGCTGAAGCCGACCTGGGGTCTGGTTCCGACCGATCCGGTCAACTCGGGGCTGTCGGTGCAGGGGCCGATCACACGCGGTGTGGCCGACGCCGCGCTGCTCATGGACGTCAGCGCGAGGACAAACGTGCGGGCGCGGCTGGAGAGCGGGGTGGCGGGGCTGCGGATGCTCTGGAGCGGCGACCTCGGCTTCGCTGCGGCCGAGCCGGCGGTGGTGGCCGTGTGCGAGGCGGCGGCGCGCAGCTTCGCGGCGCTGGGCGCGGCGGTCGGCGGGGGTCACCCGCAGCTGGACGACCCGTGGCCGATCGTGGACGCCATCTGGTGTGCAAACCAGGCGGCGCCGTACGCGGGGCGGTTCGACGAGGTGCGCGAGCGGCTCGACCAGGGCCGGGTGCCGGTGATCGAGCGAGGGCTGGCGATGGCGGCGACCGATCTGGTCGACGCGCAGGGGGCGAAGCGGCGCTACGCGGCGGCCTGGGATGCGTTCATGGCCGAACGGTGCGACCTGATGCTGACGCCGACGCTGCCGGTGACGGCGTTTGCGGCCGGCCTCGACCAGCCGGGCAGCGTAGCGGGGCGCACCACGGAGTACCTGTCCTGGACGGCGTTCACCTACCCGTTCAACGTGACCGGGCAGCCCGCCGCAACCGTCCCCTGCGGCATGCTGGACGGGCTGCCGGTGGGCCTGCAGATCATCGGCCGGCGGGGCGAAGACGCGCTGGTGCTGCGCGCCGCCGCGGCCTTCGAACATGCCCACCCCTGGCCGTTCCCGGAGCTGTGACCTGGGGTTACCGAACGCGGCAAGCGGAGGTTCTCGGGCGCTGATCGCCGGGTCGTGACCTGTGTGGCGTAGGCGTCACGAATGCATGGGCGGGCGTCACGGCAGCTGCCGATGGGACGGCGTGAGGCGCTTGAACCGTGATAGAACCACGCGCTCATGCCCCAGCGCTGGAGAGATCTCGCGGGTCCCGTCGGCCTCTTACCGACCGGTTCGCGCAACGCCATCACCGACGTGCCGGGCGTGCGCGTGGGCCACTCCCAGGCGGGCAGCGGCGAGCTGACCGGCGTCACCGTCATCGCCCCGCCCGAGCTCCCGACCCGGGCCGGCGTCGCCACCGTCAACGGCGTGGGCGAGCTGACCAAGAAGCTCGAGATCGACGAGTGGGGCATCATCCAGACGGCCGTCTACCTGTGCGGGACGCACGCCCTGGGGATGGTCTACCACGGCGCCGTCTTGGCCGAGGGCGGCGATCCGTCGAATACGCTGATCCCGGTGGTGGGGGAGTGCGACGACTCCGACCTTGCCGACGCCCGCACCGTCACCAGCGAGGACGTCGACCGGGCCCGCGCAGCACTCGCCGCCGAGGTCCCCGAGGGCTCGGTTGGTGGCGGCACCGGAATGACGTGCTTCGACTTCGCCGGCGGCATCGGCACCGCCTCCCGTCGCATCGGCGAGCACACGCTCGGCGTGCTGCTGATGTGCAATTTCGGCGAGCGCGAGCGCCTGACCGCCGGCGGCCTGCGCTTCGATCCGGTCGAGCCGTCGCCGCCGGAAGGCTCCTGCATCGCCGTCTGCGCATGCGACGCGCCCATGACGGCGCAGCAGCTGCGACGGCTGGCGCTGCGTCCGCTGCTCGGCCTGGCACGCGCCGGCTCCTATGCGCACAACGGCTCCGGCGAGATCGCGATCGCCTTCACCACCGCACACGAGCAGACGCTCGAGAACTCGCAGCTGAATCCGTTCTTCGCCGCCGCGTACGAGGCTGCGGAGGAGGCCGTCTACAACTGCCTGGTCGCGGAGCGGCCCCCGATGCGCAAGCGCGACGGCCGTGAGCACCCGCAGTTCCCCCGGAACCTGCTGTCACCGTCGCCTTCGGGCGCCGTATCATGAGCGGTATGGAGGGACTCAGCGTTGAGCTGCGGATGCGGCTGTCGGCCGCAGACGCCCACTACGGCGGCAACCTGGTCGACGGTGCGCACGGTCTCGAGATCTTCGGCGACATCGTCACCGAGCTGGCCATCCACACCGACGGCGACGAGGGCCTCTTCGCCGGCTACGAGCGGGTCGAGTTCCTGGCGCCGTTGCACGCGGGCGACTTCGTGCGTGCACGCGGCACCATCGCGCGGATGGGCAACTCGAGCCGCACCGTGGATCTGGAGCTGTGGAAGGAGATCGCCGCGCGCCCAGACCTCAGCGACTCAGCCGCCGACTACCTGGACGAGCCGCTGCTGGTGACCCGCGCCCGCGGCACCTACGTGGTGCAGAAGCAGCACTCGCGCGGCCCCCAGGGCCGGGCCGTGTAGCTACGCCGGCTGCTCGACCGACGGCCGCGCCGCCGCCAGCAGCTCGCGCACGCGCTCCTCGGACACCGGCTGGAAGTCCTCGTAGAACTGCCCCACCGACTGGAATCGCTGGGGCGCCCGCAGCGTGACGAGCCGGTCGCACTCGCGCGCCAGCCGTTCGGCGGCCGGCCTCGGAAGCACCGGCAGCGCCACCACCATCTGCCGCGCCCCCGCGTTTCGGACGGCCGCGATCGCCGCCCGCACCGAGGCACCGGTGGCCGCGCCGTCGTCGATGATCACCGCCACCTGGCCGATCAGCGTCAGCGGCAGCGAGCCGCGTAGCCGCTCGTCCATCGCCCGCGCCTCGGCCATCGCGCTGTCGTACGCCCGCTCGATCTCTCGGGTCGTCAAGAGCGAGGCGATCCGGCGATTGGTGAACCGCTCACCCTGCGGTGCGACGGCGCCCATCGCAAGCTCCGGGTAGCCCGGCATGCCGACCTTGCGTATGCAGAGCACATCGAGCGGCAGCTGTAGGAGGTGCGCGGCCTCGGCCGCGACCGCGACCCCGCCGCGCGCCAGCCCTACGATCATGACGTTGCTCTTCAGCCGTAGATCGGGGAGTGCTGCCGCCAGCCCGGCGCCTGCCTGCGTACGATCCTTGAACACGCGGCGATCATTACGAACGTCGCCGCTCAGGTCAAGGGTTTCGACAGCGAACTTGTCACATCTGTGACCACCGCGTGACCGTGAGGTTTCGGACGATCGGCTATACTGCACCCCTGGCTAAGCAGAGGCATCCCGCTTCTCACCCGTCGCGCTCTGAGCGTGAGACGGGTTCAACCGAGCAGTTTGACGGTTGCCTCCGAACCGGAGGTTTCGAAACGGGTGCCATGTGGCGCCCGTTTTTTGCGTTCAACGAAGGGAGACCCCGAGCTTGATACTGACCGTGACTGGGCACACCTCTTGAGACCGCGCAGGCGATTCGACCAGCGGCCCCAGGAGCCGACCACCAGGATCAACGACGCCATCCGCGTGCCGCAGATACGGCTGATCGGAGCGGACGGCGAGCAGATCGGCATCAAGAGCACCGACGAGGCGCTCAA
>JBJMJD010000081.1:0-18094 GCA_045806525.1 Gaiellales bacterium
CACATCGCGGCGCTCGGCCGACCGGTAGAACGGCTCGAAGATGCGCTCGGCCTCCTCCTCCGGCACGCCCGGGCCGCTGTCCTTCACAGCGATCCGGACGATCCGCGGCGTTGCCGACACATCCACCTGCACCGGCGCGTCCGGCGGGGAGAACTTGCGCGCATTCTCGAGCAGGTTCACGATCACCCGCTGCAGCTGCGACGCGTCGCCTCGCACCAGCGGCAGGTCGGCCGCGAACCGGAGCTGAAACGGCCGCGCGTCCGGCTGGCTGCGCAGCAGCTCGTCGGCCGAGGCCTCCACAAGGTCGCGCGGATCCAGCCAGTCGGCGCGGGGCGCGACGACGCCCGCCTGCAGCTTGGACAGGTCGAGCAGGTTCTCGATCATCCGGTTCATGCGCGCGCTCTGGTCGGTGATCGTCTCCAGCAGCTCGCGGTCGTCCGCGTCCAGGCCGGCGTAGCGGAGGCCGCCCGCCGCCGTCGTGATCGCCATCAGCGGGGAGCGCATGTCGTGGGAGACGGCGCGCAGCAGCGCCGTCTTGAGCTCGTTCGACCGGGCCAGCGCCTCGGCCTGCACCTGCTGCTGCAGCCGCCGATCACGCTCCTCGCCGAGCGCGATCAGGCCGGCCAGGCTGCGTCCGATGCGGGCTGCGGCCGGGTCGTCGAGCGCTCCCGGCTGCACGTCGATCAGGCGCAGCTCGCCCATCCAGCGGCCGTTGAACTCGAGCGTCAGCACGGAGCGGCGCCGTTCCGGCGGCGAGGGCGATCCACGGTGGATGACGCCGTCGGCGGCGCCCAGCGCCCGCGACGCCTGGCTGGCCAGCGTCGGCAGCACCGCGGCCAGCTCGTCGGAGTCGGCGATCAGCGTTGCGAACGACTCGCTGAGACGCGCCTCCGCCGCCCGACGAGCGGCCTCGTCCCGCTCGCGACGCGCGCGCGACGCCAGGTTCGACGTGACCAGCGCGGTCAGCACGAACGCGGCCAGCGCCGCCCAGTCGCTGGACGAGTTGATCACCAGCGTGTGCTGCGGGGGGAGGAAGAAGAAGTTGAAGGCGAGCGCCGAGACCAGGCTGGTGGCGAGCCCCCACCAGAGGCCGTAGATCGACGACACGCCGAGCACACCCACCAGGTAGATGACGCCGCCGGCGTCGTAGGGCACCGTTGGCGTGACCAGCGCCACCATCGCCGTGGAGGCCGCCACCAGCAACAGCGCCGTGGCCGGAGCGGCCAGCGGCGATCCAGCCAGCTCCCGCACGCGCGATCCCGTCAGAGCGGGAGGTGGCGGCGTGCGGTCGCCCTCGGTCAGCGTCATGCCTGGATTGTGGCAGGTGGCGGGCCGGACACGCCGGGGAGATCGCGCGGCCGGAGGGTATGGGCGATGCTGGGATCGAACCAGCGACCTCCCGCGTGTGAAGCGGGCGCTCTCCCGCTGAGCTAATCGCCCCGGGTGGAGCAGTCTACCGAGCGATCGTAAACGACGGGTGCGAGGTCAGCCCTCGGTGCCGTTTGCAAGCGGCTCCGGTGCGGCCAGCTGACGGATCGGGGCGTGCTCGTAGCTGCGGGCCGCGGCTCGCACGCAGCTGCCGGTATCGGCGAACAGGTCGTCGATGGTCACGCCGAACGCGTGCGCGCAGTCGCGCACCGTGCGCGACCGCGGCTCCGAGCGGCCGTTCAGGATGTTCCATAGGCCCTGCGGCGACAGTCCGATGTAGGCGGCGACCTCGCGCTGGAGCAGATCGTGCATGCCTACCAGATGCCTCAGATTCGTTCCGATCGCATGCTCTGGCACTGGCGGATAGCTCCCTCGGTCGGTTGCCTCTTGACGAGTCATCGAGGCAAGGGTACTTTGCAGTAGTCAACAAAGTCAATAGACAAAGGGGACAAGTTGTATAGAATACAAATTCGAGCGGCGGTGGCGGTGGCTGCGGTATCGCTCGCGGCGCTCGCCGCAGGCTGTGGCAGCAGCAGCAGCGCTGCCACGAACGCTGGCACCGGCGGCGGCGCCTGCACACCGGCGAAGTCCCCGGTGATCACGCTCGCCGCCTACAGCAACCCATACGACGCGTACGGCAAGCTGACGTCCATGTTCGCGTCGGAGTGGAAGGACGCGCACAACGGCCAGAGCCTGATCTTCCAGATGTCCTTCGGCGGTAGCACCACCCAGGCCCAGAACATCGTGAACGGGTTCCCGGCGGATGTCTTTGCAGCATCAACGGCGACCGACGTCGAGCTGGTGCAGAAGGCCGGCCTGATCACCCATGACTGGAAGCAGGATCCGGACGGCTCGATCGTGGCCAGCTCGGTCGTGGGATTCATGGTGCGGCCGGGCGACCCGAAGGGCATCCACAACTGGAACGACCTGACCAAGCCGGGGGTCCAGATCCTGACGCCCGACCCGGCGCAGAGCGGCGGCGCCCGGTGGAACATCGTCGGCGCATACGGCGCGGCGACGCGAGGCAAGGTCCCCGGGTACACGGCGAACGATCCTGCCAGCGCGGAGAAGCTGCTTGAAGGCATCTTCAAGAACGTGAGCGTGCTCGACAAGAGCGCCAACGATTCCTTCAAGAACTTCGAGTCCGGCAACGGCGACGTCGCGATCACCTACGAGAACCAGGCGCTGGCCGGCATCGCGGCGGGCAGCAAGGATCAGTTCGTGATCCCGCCCTCGACCGTCTCGATCCAGACGCCGACCGTGGTGGTCGACGCGAACGCGGAGAAGCACTGCGTGGCACCGATCGCGGCCGCGTTCGTCAAGTATCTGCACACCTCCGAGGCGCAGGACGTGTTCCAGTCGGTGGGCTACCAGCGCCCGATCAGCGTCGCTGCCGCCAAGAAGGGCAACGGCTCTGAGTACCCGCCGGTGCAGGACCTGTTCACCACGGACGACCTGGGCGGCTGGGACAAGCTGACCAGCGACACCGTGTTTGGCCCGAGCGGTGCGTTCACGAAGGCCTACCAGGCAGCCAAGGGCTAGCACCATCGCGGTTCAGGCGACAGTTCAGCAGCAGTCCAGCGCTCGCTCCCGGCTTCGGCCGGGGGCGGCGCTGGGCCGCTGGTCGCTGCGAGGTACGGCGTTCCTGTATCTGGGCCTGTTCATCCTGCTGCCGGTGGCGGCGGTGCTGCAGAGCGGGTTCGGCAACGGCCTTGGCAACCTCCAGGATGCACTGAACTCGTTCGGCGCCCAGAACGCGATCAAGCTGACCCTGATGATGGCCTTCCTGACGGCGATCATCAACGGCGTGTTCGGCACGCTGCTCGCCTACATCTTCGTCCGGGTTCCGTTCCCGGGGAGAGACCTGCTCTCGACGGTGGTCGATCTCCCGTTCGCGGTGCCCACGCTGGTCGCCGGCGTCATGCTCGTGGCGTTGTACGGCCCCAACTCCACGGTCGGTGGCTGGCTCGCGCGTCACGGCATCCACATCATCTTCGCGCCGCTGGGGATCCTGCTGGCGCTACTGTTCGTCACGCTGCCGCTGGTCGTGCGGAGCGTGCAGCCGGTGCTGATCGAGCTGGACACGGCCGAGGAGGAGGCCGCCAGAGTGCTGGGCGCCGGCGGCCTGACGACGTTTCGGAAGGTCGTGTTTCCGGCGCTGCGCCCGGCCATCACGGCCGGCGCGCTGCTGGCGTTCGCCAGGAGCCTGGGGGAGTTCGGCGCGATCGTATTCGTCTCGGGCAACATCCCGAACAAGACGCTGACCGCGCCGGTGTTGATCACACAGCTGCTCAACCCGACCACCTTCGGGGCCGTCGCCGGCCCCGGCGAGGCCGCCGCGGTGTCCTCGCTGCTGTTCCTGTTCTCGTTCGTGCTGGTGCTGATCACGGAACGGGTCAGCTCGCACTCCCTGCAACGGGCGTCGGAGCTGTGAGCGCCGTCTCCAGCTCGGCCAGGGCGGACCGGCGAAAGGCGCGGCTGTGGCGCGCGCTGATGCTCTCCGTCGCACTGCTGTACGTGGCTGTGCTGCTGCTCGCGCCGCTCGGGGGGATCATCTACTACGCGCTGAAGGAGGGCCTGGGCGAGGTCGGTCACACGTTCCGCCAGTCCGACGTGCGGCACGCGTTCTACCTGACCGCCGTGATCATGGTGGTGACGGTGATCGTCACGACCTTCTTCGGGATCATCGTCGCGCTGGTGCTGGCGCGCGACCGGTTCGTGGGCAAGCGTCTGGTGTCGGCCCTGGTCGACCTGCCGCTGGCCGTCTCGCCGGTGATCGTCGGCCTGATGGCCGTGCTCCTGTTTGGACGCGGCGGGTGGTTCGAGCCCTTCTTCGCCGCGCGCGGCATCCAGGTCATCTTCGCGTTGCCGTCGATGATCCTGGTCACCATCTTCATCTCCATCCCGTTCGTGATCCGCGAGGTCGTCCCGGTGCTTCAGGAGCTGGGCATGGAGGAGGAGCAGGCCGCCTGGACGCTCGGCGCGTCCCGGCTGCAGACGTTCCGTCGTGTCACGCTTCCCAACATCCGCTGGGGGCTGCTGTATGGCATCGCGCTCTCCGCCGCCCGGTCGATCGGCGAGGTGGGAGCCGTTCTGATCGTCAGCGGCTCGCTGCAGGGGAAGACCGAGACCGCGACGCTCTACATCCTGCGCGCCTTCGACCAGTACCAGGAGCAGCAGGCATACATCGTGGCGCTCACGCTGGCCAGCTTCTCGATCGTGATGCTGATCGGGATCGAGACACTGAAACGCAGAGCTTCGAGGGAGGCGGGTTAATGGCGGGAAGTATCCAGGTGAGAGGGCTGACGAAGACGTTCGGCGCATTCCGTGCTGTGGACGACGTCACGTTCGAGGCCGCGGAGGGGACGATCACGGCGCTGCTGGGCCCCAGCGGTTCGGGGAAGAGCACGGTGCTGCGGATGATCGCCGGACTGGAACAGCCGGACGCCGGCAGCGTCTGGGTGGCCGGCGAGGAGCTGACGGAGGCGAGCGTGCAGGACAGGCGGCTCGGCTTCGTGTTCCAGCACTATGCGCTGTTCCGGCACATGACCGTGCGCAAGAACGTCGCGTTCGGCCTGTCCGTGCGGCACGTGGACAAGGCGACACAGCGTGAGCGAGTCGACGAGCTGCTCGAGCTGGTCGGCTTGGCCCCCTTCGGCGACAGGTATCCCGATCAGCTCTCCGGCGGCCAGCGCCAGCGCGTCGCGCTGGCACGGGCGCTCGCTCCCCGGCCGCAGGTGCTGCTCCTGGACGAACCGTTCGGCGCCCTGGACGCCCGCGTTCGGCAGGAGCTGCGAGCCTGGCTCGACCACCTGCACCGCGAACTCGGCGTGACCAGCCTGTTCGTCACCCATGACCAGGAGGAGGCGCTCGAGCTGGCCAACGAGATCGTGGTCATGAACCACGGCCGCGTGGAGCAGGTCGGCCCGGCCGACGCGATCTACAACCAGCCGGCCACGCCGTTCGTGGCCGCGTTCGTCGGCTCGTCGAACGTGCTGCGGGGAACCGTCTGGGAGCGCCACGTGCATTTCGGCCACTCCATCGTCGCCGGGGCGCACGAGATCCCCGACGGCGCCGAGGCGATCGCCTACATCCGCCCTCACGACGTCGAGATCACCAGCGAGGCCGGCTCCACGTCCTTCCCGGTGGCGGTCGAGCGGCGAACCGACATGGGGTGGATGTCCAAGCTCCACCTCCGGCTCGAGGACGGACAGCCACTGGTCGCCCAGCTTCCCAATGACGAGATCGAAGGCGTCGAGGCCGGCCAGCGGCTGTACGCGAATCTGCGAAACCCGAAGGTGTTCGCAGCTGACCGCGCGGATGACGAGCCCGCGGCGATGCCCAATGCGATCGCAGCCAAGACCGATGCCGAGACCGAGACGCTGACCGAGGCCAAGGCCCAGGTGTAGACCTGGCCCAGGGTCTACTCGTACTGCAGCGCCTCCAGCACGTCCAGCCGCGCCGCCCGCCGGGCCGGCAGGATCGCCGCCAGCACTCCCGCCAGGGCGGCCACGATCAGCACCACGAAGATGAACGAGACCGGCACCGAGAACTCGATGCCCTGGTCGCTGAGACCCTTGGTCAGGATCCAGCCGAACACGAGGCCGACGCCGACGCCGATCAGGCCGCCGATCACCGAGGTGATCACGCTCTCGTAGCGCACCATCCGCCGCAGCTGGCGGCGGGTTGTGCCGACGGCGCGCAGCATGCCGATCTCGCGCGTGCGCTCGAACACCGACAGCGCAAGGGTGTTGATGATGCCGACCAGCGAGATGATGCCGATCATCGCCAGCAGCACGTACAGGAAGGTGAGGAAGCCGTTCACCTGGCTCTCGGTGTGCTGCTTGTACTCGGCGTTGGTGCGCACGGTCGCCACCGGGAACTGCTTCAGCGCCGTCGCCACCTCGGCCTTGCCCCGATCGAGGTTGACTCCCGGCTTGAACTTGACCAGCAGCACGCCGGGGTCGCTGTTGGTCGTCCAGGTGTCGAACGTCGACGTCGGGATCGAGATGCCGGTCATCAGCACCGGGTCCTTGTACTGGCCGACGACCTTCAGGTTCAGCTTGTTGCCCTCGATGCTGGTGACCTGGAAGTGCTGGCCGATGCTCAGATGGTGTGACTTCGCGAACTGCTCCTCGATCAGCGCCTCGTCGCCCTGGAAGTGCCCCAGCAGTGCGTCCGACCCGCCCTTCTGCCAGTCGAACTTGTAGAGCTGCGGGAAGTCGAGCGGATCGATGCCGTTGACCGTGTCGATGCCGCCGTGGTTGATCCGTGCGTCGGTGAACTGGATGCCCGCCGCCGTCTGCACGTCGGGCACCGCCTGCGCAGCCGGCACGGCCTCGGCCGGAATCGGCGAGAAGCTGTCCGACTGGATGATCAGGTCGCTCGTGATCGAGTTGTCGAGGGCGCCCAGGAACGAGTCCTTGAACCCGTTCACGAACACCGCCACGAACACGACCAGCGCCACGCCGATCATCAGCGACGACGAGGTGACCGCCGTCCGCGCCGGGTTGCGGGCGGTGTTCTCACGCGCCAGCTGGCTGGTCAGCGGCGAGGGCCGCTCCGGCGGCCACTCGGTCTCGGTGCGCCGCCAGATCCGGTACACCGCGTAGATCGAGAGCGCCGCAGACACCAGCAGCCCGAACAACGCCAGCGGAGCGGAGATCAGCGCCAGGATGCCGCAGACCATGGCGCCCAGGAGCATGAACAGCAGGAACGCCAGAACGTAGGAGACGAGCCGGCGCACGACGTACCAGGAGCGTCCCAGCCCCGGCACGCGCAGGATCTGCGTGCCGATCCAGTCCCCGAGTCGGATCAGCAGCCCCAGCGGCACGCCGATCACCTCCGCCAGCGGCTGCACCACGTAGGACGACAGCATCGCGACGGCCAGGAAGCAGAGGATCGCGCCGCCCGCCATGCTCAGCAGGACGCTCGGCGTGCTACCGAATCCAAACAGCGCGTGCACGATCCCGCCCTTGTCGAACACGCCGTCCACCAGCAGGCCCAGGCCGACGGCGCCCATCAACGATGCCAGAAGGCCGCGGTGGCGGGCCATCCACGAGGGCGGCAACTCGGCGCCCTCGCGCAGCGCTGCGATCGGGGGCACGCGCGTCGCACGGAAGGCCGGCCCGATCGCCGCCAGCATGGCGACAAGCGTGCCCACGATCAGCGGCAGCAGCACCGTCAGCGGCTTCAGGGTGATCGACGAGGTGGGCAGCCCCGACCCGGTCTTGTCGAACAGCGTATCCAGCAGCTTCGCGAAGCCGATGCCGACCACGATCCCGGACAGCGATGCCAGCAGGCCGATCACCAGCGCCTCGATCAGCACCGAGCGCAGCACCTGGCGGCGGCTGGCGCCGATCGTGCGCAGCAGTGCGAACTCGCGGCTGCGCTGGGCGACCGTGATCGAGAATGTGTTGAAGATGATGAAGGCGCCCGCAAACACGGTGGCGCCCGCGAACGCCAGCAGCAGCGGCGTCAGGAAGTCGTTGATGCCGCTGGCCACCTGGTCGGCCTGCTCCTTGGCCGCCTCCGGGCCGGTCTGCACTTTCACGAAGGGCGGCACCGCGCCGATGATGCGCTGCTTCAGCTGCTGCTGGCTGACGCCCGGGTCTGCCTTGACCGCGATCGTGGACGTCTGATCGACGCGGTCGTACCACTGCTGGGCGTCCTCGAACGTGGTGCCGACGATGGTGGCGCCACCGATCGACGAGGCGGTGCCGAGGTTGAAGATGCCCACGATCGTGACCGGCTTGAGGCCGACCGCCGTGGCCAGCTGGACGTGCTGGCCGATCTTCAGATGCTTGTCGTTCGCCAGCTTCGAGTTGACCACGACCTCGCCCGAGGCGGTGGGCGCGTGACCGGCCGAGAAGGTGTAGGGGTCGAACGTGTCAGACAGGCTCGAGATCACGAGGCTGGGCGCGCCGCTGCTCGAGCCCGCGTACTTGCCCTTCACGACCAGGGCGCCGGCCGCCTGGATCTGTCCCTCGGCCTTCGCGACGCCGTCGACGCGCGCGATCGTGCCGATCAGCGACGCTGGCAGCGGCCCGGCCTGCGCGCCGTTGTCGCTGGTGAAGGCCGTGCGCTTGGAGGCCAGCACGTCGGTCTTCTCGAGGCCTGTCTGGAAGATGCTGTCGAAGGCGCCCGTGATCTGGTCGCGGACGACGAACGTGCCCGCGATCATGGCCGTGCCAAGGACGATCGAGATCGCCGTCAGTATGGCGCGGGTCTTGCGGCCCCACAGGCCTCGCAGGGCGACCAGGATCACTGCCCGGACACCTCCGCCATGGCCGTCAGCACGTCCTGGGCGCTGGCGCGGCCCTGGTCGCGCACGATCAGGCCGTCGGCCAGGAACAGGATGCGGTCGGCCATCGCCGAGGCGCGCGCGTCGTGGGTGACCATCACGGTGGTCTGTCCGTAGCTCTCGACGGCCTCGCGCAGCAGCACCAGGATCTCCTCGCTGGTGGTGGAGTCGAGGTTGCCGGTGGGCTCGTCTGCGAACATCACCGTCGGTCGCGTGACCAGCCCGCGGGCGATCGCCACGCGCTGCTGCTGGCCGCCGGAGAGCTCGGCGGGGCGGTGCGTGCGGCGGTCGGAGAGGCCGACCTTGCTGATCACCTCGTCGACCCACCCGGTCTCGGCGTCGCGCCCCGCGATCCGCAGCGGCAGCACGATGTTCTCCTCGGCGGTCAGCATCGGAAGCAGGTTGAAGAACTGGAAGATGAAGCCGATGTGGCGGCGCCGCAGCAACGTCAACTCCTGGTCGCCCATGGCGGTGATCTCCTGGCCGTCGATCGAGACGCTGCCGGTGGTGGGCCGGTCGAGCCCGGCCAGGATGTGCATCAGCGTCGACTTGCCCGAGCCGGACGGGCCCATCACGGCCGTGAACTGACCGGGCGGGATCTCGAGGTCGATGCCGCGCAGCGCCTGGACGATGGTGTCGCCCTCGCCGTAGTCGCGGGTGACCCCGTGGGCGGCCACGACCATCGTGGTGGCACTGGGTTCGGCTGGTGCGCTCAATTCGTCCTCCCGAAGGTTCATCGTCACCGCATGGTCGTGCCCGCGGCCTGTCTTCGCGGGTGGGGTAGCCCGCCAGCGGGGTGCGGCTACCCGTACGTTCAGCTCGGCTGGTCGGCCAGCCGCGCTGCCTCGCTCGTACAGATCTCGAGCAACAGGCGGTAGAGCTCGGCCAGCCGCTGCTCGGACAGCGGCCCGGGGTTGGTGGTGTTCAGCTTCTCGATCAGTGTTCGCTCCCGGGCGGGATCGCGCATCGGGTAGCCCCGCCCGCGCTTGTGCCTGTGCAGCTCTGCTACCAGCGTCACCCGCCGGTTGACGGCATCCAGGATCTCGTCGTCGACGGCGCTGATGCGCTGGCGGTAGGAGGCGACGACCGGATCCTGGGTGGCATCCATCGCCTGCGAGTCTACCGGCAGCCGTGCCGGCGCTGCCGCGACCAGCCGCCTGGTCACGGCTAGTGGGGCACGGTCGCCAGCGCCAGCAGGATGCCCAGCAGGTTGATGGTGGCGTGGGTCGCGACACCGGGCCAGAGTGAGTCGGTGCGGCGGCGCAGTTCGCCCAGCAGCAGTCCGGCGATCAGCACCTGGATCAGCAGCGCCGGCAGCCCGTGTGCAAGCGCGAAGAAGATCGCGCTGCCGGGCACCGCGTAGCGGCCCAGCGTGGCGAACGTGAGCCCGCGGAACAGCAGCTCCTCGCCCAGCGGCACCAGCAGGCCCAGCACCAGCAGCGCCAGCGCGAGCACCAGCCACTCGTTGCCGTGCGGCGACCGCGTCGGCGTCAGCCCCTGGTCGCGGTCGCCGTGCAGGAACGGGTCGAGTGCGAGGCTGACAACCGAGACGACCACGACGCAGCCGGCCGACATCAGCGCTGCCTGCCGCAGGTCCGGCGGCCGACGCAGCGCCAGCGCCTCGCGCACGTTGGTGCGGGCGAACCACGCCGCCATCACCGAGTAGCCGCCGAATGCGATCGCCGAGACCAGCGCCGAGGCGACCACTGACCCCTGATAGACGCCGTTTCGCATGTCCGACGGCGAGGTGGTGTTGATCGCGATCAGGTTGAGCGCGATCAGCGCCGCGGGAGGGGCCAGCCACCAGGGGGAGATGCGCGGGCCGTCGTTCATGCCAGCAGCGGCTCCAGCTCGAGCAGCGACGAGATCGTGCCGGCCGCCGGCGCCGGGCTGCGGTCGACGATCACCACGTCGATGCCGGCTGCGCGCGCGCCCTCGCCGTCCAGCTCCGGCGTGTCTCCCACGTGCAGCGCCGCCGCAGCGTCCACCCCCAGCCGCCGCAGCGCCAGCTCGAAGATGGCCGGGTCGGGCTTTGCCGCGCCCCCCGTGGCGGAGTCGACCACGACGCCCACCTCGACGCCGGCCGACAGGAGCGCGCCCGGCAGCGAGCAGTCGCCGTTCGACACCACGGCCGTCGCCAGTCCCAGCTCGCCCACCATGCGCAGCGCCGCCGTGGCGTCGGAGAAAGCGCGAAACGCGATCGCATCCGACAGCACCGCGAGGGCGGTGGCCTCGTCGGCCTCGAGCCCGAGCCTGTCGACCACGATCGCCGCGCACGCGCGCTGCAGCCGCAGCAGCGTGGGCTGGTCGCGCGCCGCCCTGCAGTGAGCCGCGTAGTGGATGAGCTCGGCGCGCATCGCCGCCGCCGCCTGCTCGGCCGAGATCTCGCTCCCCAGGCGCGTGCGCGCGGCGGCCTGGAGCCTGGCTGCGGGGCGGTCGAGCTCAATCAGCGTGCCGAACGCATCGAACAGCACCGCCCGGTACCTGCTCACTGAGGGACGGTCGCGTCCGGATGCAGCGCTTTGGCGATCTGGGCCAGCGCCACCGCCACGCGCGGTCCGTCCTCGTTCAGCACGGAGGCCGGCAGCTGGATCACCCGCCTGTTCTCGACCGCCGGGATCGAGCGGGTGGCCTTGTGCTTGCGCAGATCTGACAGCATCGCACCCGAACCCTGCTCAGACAGGTACACGTCGGGCGCCAGCTCCCCCATCTGTGCGAACGTCACCGGCTGGGAGGGCGACACCTCGGAGGCGACGTTGGTGCCGTTTGCCAGCCGCACGAGGTCGCCGGTCATGCTGGCCGGGTCGATTGTGAACGTCCCCGGGGTCACCAACCCGACGTCGACGTAGGTGCGCGCCGGCGGCTCGCCCGCCACCGACCGCTCGACGCGGCCGACGGACGTCGAGACCGCGGCGGCCAGGGCGCGACCCGCATCCGCGTGGTCCGTGATCAGGCCCATCGCGCTGATGTCGTTCTCGACCTGATCGACCGAGTTGCCGCCCACCACGTAGACCTCGGCCGCCGCCTTCAGCTGCAGCTTGTCGACGTCCTGCGCCGTGGGCACCATCGACTGTGGCACCAGCACGACATCGGCCTGCGCCTGCTGGATCTGCTTCAGATCGGGCCGGTTCCCATCGATCGTCATGACCGGTAGCTGCAGGGACTGCTTGGGGTAGGTCTCGTGGCCGCTGCGCCCGACCAGGAGCTTCTCCGCCCCGATCCTGTAGAGCGACGCGGTCATTCCCGGGTCGAGCGAGACGATGCGGCGGGGCGCGGTGTCGATGCGCACCTGGCGGCCGAGCGCGTCGCGCACCGTCTGCGGGTACGCCGGCAGTGCTCCCGTGGGCTCAGGCTTGAACCCGCACGAGCTGCAGAGCAGAACGATCAGCGCAAGCGCGGTCACCCGGGGCAGCATGAGGCGCGATTGTACTGTTCGACGGTGAGACGACACAGCTGGTTGTTCTGGGCGTTCCTGCTGGTGGTGGTGACCGGCGCCGTGCTCTACGGGCCGGCGGAGCTGGCCCAGCATTCCACGGCCGCAGACGAGCCGGTCTCGTTCCTGTCGCACCCCCTCGAGGGCTGGCGGTTCATGCTGACCGCGGCCCGCGAACGGCCCGGCGCGGTTGCCGGCACGCCGGCGGAGGCCCGGCGGATCGCGCTGCGCACGTTCGACGATGGCACGCTGCGGCCCACCCGCGTCGATCTGCTGTGGCTTCCGGACCGTCGCGTTCGCCTGCGCACGTTGCAGGGAAACCGCGAGCTCGCGACGAAGTCCCAGCTACTCTGGAAGGTGACGGGGCGCCGGGGCCGAGATGGCCCCAACGTAACCGTCGGCTTGATCGACCTCGCCACCGGAAGGGTGATCTACGACGGGCGACTGGCTGCAGAATAACTGGCCCACGATTGCGATCGCGTGCGGCGGCCTGCTGGTTTTGTGGGCCGTCGATCGGATGCTGGTCCGCTACGGCCACCGCTGGTCGGAGCGCCTGCCGGTGGCCGACCGGCCCATGCTCGAGACCCGCTACCGGCTGCTGCGGCGGGTGGCGTCCGCGATCGTGCTGTTCCTGGCCGTGGGCGCGTTGCTGTTCAGCATCCCGGCCACGCGCGGGTACGCACAGGCGGTGTTCGCATCCTCCGCGGTGCTGGGGCTTGCGGTCGGCTTCGCCGCCCGGTCGACGATCGCCAACTTCGTGGCCGGCGTGATGATCGCGATCACCCAGCCCGTGCGGCTCGGCGACCGCGTCCAGATCGGCGACGCCGACGGTCAGGTCGAGGACATCGGGCTCACCTACACGCGCCTGCGCACCTCCGACAACCGGCGCGTGCTGATCCCGAACGAGGAGCTGGCAAGCTCTCGCGTCACCAACCAGACGCTGATCGACTCCGTCAGCCTGGCGCGGGTGCTGGTCACGGTGCCGCTCAGCGCCGACACGGCGCGCGTGCGAGAGTTGCTGGCGGGCCTGGTGCTGGTCGCCCCCGGCCGCCTCGGTGACCGATCTGATCCGGGCGTGGCCGTGGCCGGACTGACCGCCGAGAGCGCCGTGTTCAGCCTCGGTGTGTGGGTGGCGGATCCGCAGACGGCGGTGCAGACGTCCGCCTGGCTGCGCGAGCAGACGCTGGCGCGCCTCGCCGACGACGGCATGTTCCGCGGCATCGAGGCGTCGGTCGCCAAGTGACGCCGCGCGACGGCAACCGATCGTACGACGACGTCCTCGCGCACGTCGCCGCCAAGCGCCGCAAGCGCCGCTCTCGCGAGCGCCGCAACGGCCGCAGGTCGGCGATGGCGACGCTCGTGCTGCTGCTGGTGTTCGTCGTGATGGCGCTGCTGGTGTCGGCCGCCGTGGCAGGCGCGATCTACGTGCACGGCGTGCTCACCGGGGTCTCACTGAGCACGCTCGAGGCGGACCCGCCGGGCATCAACTCGCAGATCTACGACCGCGACGGCCACCTGCTGGAGACGATCTCGTCGACCGAGAACCGCACGCCCGTCAAGGCAAGTCAGATCTCGCCGTGGCTGAAGATCGCGACCGTCGACGTCGAGGACAAGCGCTTCTGGCACCACGGGGGCCTCGACTACCCGGGCATCATCCGCGCCGCGCTCGACAACCTTCAGGCAGGCCAGATCACCCAGGGCGGTTCCACGCTTGAGCAGCAGCTGGTGCGAAACCTGTACCTCTCCGACGAGCAGTCGGCCACCCGCAAGATCCGCGAGGCCTGGCTGGCCACGCAGATGGCCGACGAGTGGTCGAAGCGCAAGATCCTGACCGAGTACCTGAACGTCGTCCCCTACGGCGCGGTCACGTACGGTTGCCAGGCGGCTGCGCTGCGCTACTTCGACCGGCCCTGCGCAACGCTGACGATCAAGCAGGCGGCGCTGCTGGCAGGGCTGCCGCAGAACCCGATCACGTACAACCCGTTGTCGAACAAGGCGGCCGCCCGCGCCCGCCGCAACGAGGTGCTGGCGGCGATGCTCGCAGCCGGTCACATCACGCAGACGCAGTACGACAAGGCCTCCTCGGCGAAGCTCGGCACCCACCCGGGCCGCTACCTCGACCAGACGGGGGGCGACGAGGGCTACTTCGTGTCCTGGGTGCGCCAGACGCTCGAGGAGAAGCTGGGCCGAAACACGGTCAAGAAGGGCGGGCTGGCCATCCACACGACGCTCGACCCGCGGCTGCAGGCGGTCGCGCACACCACGCTCCGAAACATGATGAGCTGGTCGGGTGCCCCGGCCGCCGCGCTTGTCTCGATCGACCCCCGCAACGGCCAGGTGGTGGCGATGGACGCATCCGTGCCGTTCAGCAAGACCTCGCAGTTCAACATCCCGGCCGAGGCCTACCGCCAGGTCGGTTCCACCTTCAAGGCGTTCACCCTGGTCACGTCGATCGCCGACGGCTACGACCCCAACACCACATCGGAGCTGTCGGCGCACCTGTCCTACACGTTCCCCAACACACCGCTCGGGACGGGCAACCCGTGGGTGGTCGACACCGCCTCCGACAGCGAGGAGCTGAATGCTCCCCGCACGATCGCCGACGCCACCGCCCAGTCCGACAACACCGTATTCGCACGGCTGGCGATCGACCTGGGCGCGCAGTCGATCGTGGACACCGCTCACAAGATGGGCATCCCCAAGTCGGTCAAGCTGGCGCCCTACCCGTCGATCACGCTCGGCGTCAGCCCGGTCTCTCCGCTGTGGATGGCGGCCGCCTACTCGACACTGGCCGCGAACGGCGTTCGCCACGAGCCGCAGTTCGTGACCAGCATCGACAGCATCGCCTCGGGCCGCAACCTGGAGTCCACCAAGCCGCAGGCCAAGCGCGTGCTGTCGGACGGCGTCGCCTACGAGGCAAACAAGGTGCTGGAAGGGCCGATCTGCTGCGGCACCGCCGCCGCCACGGCGCAGTTCCCCGACGGCCGCGTCGAGGCCGGAAAGACCGGCACCACCAACGACTACAAGGACGCCTGGTTCTGCGGCTACACCCCCAACCTGACGACCTGCGTCTGGATGGGCTACCCCAAGGGCGAGATCACGCTCACGAACCTGAACGGCCACACGCCGTTCGGCGGAGACATCCCGGCCACGATCTGGCGCACCTACATGGAGCGGGCATTCGCGCTCGAGCCGAAGAAGTTCCCGGCGGTCTATGACTGGCCGCTGCCCAAGCACCCGGTGCAGTGGGTGCCGTTCCACTCGCAGTTCCCCACCTACGTGCCCTGCACGGTCGGGTGCAACCCAACGACCACCAAGGGTGGCGGCAGCAGCGGCACCACCGGGGGCGGCGGTACCAGCGGCACCACCGGGGGCGGCGGTGGCACCGGCGGTGGGGGTGGCGGCAGCGGCGGCCCACCGCCCACGACCTGAGCGTCCCGTTCGGATCATCATCTAGCATCGGTCGGTGCTGTCGGTCGACGAAGCTCTCGAGGTGATCCGCGGCGCCAGTCCGCCGCCGCGGACGTCGCAGCAGCCGCTGGACTGGTCGCTCGCCGGCCGAGTGCTGGCCGCCGACGTATTCGCGGCGGTGAGCCTGCCGCCGTTCGCCACCTCGGCGATGGACGGCTACGCCGTGCATGCCGCCGACCTGGGCGGTGCCCCGGTGCCGATCGCGTTCCGCGTCGCCGCCGGCGACCCACCGGGCCGCCTGCCTGCGGGCAGCAGTGCCGGCATCGCCACGGGAGCTCCGCTTCCCGAGGGCGCGGACGCGGTGGTGCCGATCGAGGACGCCCGCGAGCAGGACGGGCTGATCGCCGAGCGCCCGGCGGTGGGAGCGTGCATCCGGCCGGCCGGCGGCGACATCGCCGCCGGCGGGTTGGTGGCCGCGGCCGGGACCCCGCTGTCGCCCGCGGTGCTGGCCGCCCTGGCCGCGTCGGGCTGCGATCGGGTGACGGTGGCCGACCGGCCGCGGGTTGCGGTGCTGGCCACGGGCAGCGAGCTGGTCGCTCCCGGGCAGCCGCTGGAACCGGGCCAGATCTATGAATCCAACGCCACGGCCCTGGCCGCTCAGGCCGCCCGGGCCGGAGCCGAGCCGATCTCGTCCGGGGTCGTGCCCGACGACCCGGCGGCCACCGAGCGCGCCTTCGCCGGCGCGATCGCCGCCGCCGACGTGGTGGTGTCGACCGGCGGTGTGTCGGTGGGCCCGCACGACCACGTCAAGCCGGCGATGGAGGCGCTGGGCGTGCGCGAGCTGTTCTGGCGCGTTGCTCACAAGCCCGGCAAGCCGCTCTGGTTCGGCGCGGCGCCCTCCGGCGCGCTCGTGTTCGGCCTGCCCGGAAACCCGGTCTCCAGCCTGGTCTGTTTCGAGCTGTTCGTGCGGGCCGCGCTGGACACCATGACGGGCGCCCGGCCACGGCCGCTACCCGTGGCACGGCTGGCGACGCCGGTACGGCGGCTGCGCCGGCGAGACCACGCGGTGCGCTGCAATCTCGAGCCGGGAGACGACGGCATGTGGCTGCATCCGCAGGACGCGCAGGAGTCGCACATGATCGCGCACGCGGCTTCCGCCGACGCGCTGGCGATGGTCGCGGCCGGCGACGGCGATGCGGTGGCCGGTGATCTGGTCCCCTACCTCGTGATCTAGATAGCTAGCTCGGCAGCGGAATCGTGCGACCGTGCTTGCCCGGCAGCGTCACCGACACGCCGCGGGCGAACACCACCCAGCGGTGGGAGGCGCTGTAGAGCGGATGGCAGGCGGAGAGCACCAGGCGGTCGTAGCCCTGAGGTGTGATGATGCCCCAGTCCGTGTTTGGCACCACCTGGTGCGTCTGCACGCGGTAGGTGAACGTGGCGTACGGCATCTGCAGCGTGATGGTGTCGCCGTCGCGGATCTCGTCGATGTGCCGGAACCAGGCGCCGTAGGTGGTGCGGTGACCGGCGATCGCCACCGAGGATCCCATTCCCGGGAACGACGTGTTCATGTAGTGGCCGGGGCCCTTGCTGAGGTCGGCGTCGAAGCCGGCCGTGGTGCCCTGCACCACCACCACGTCGGACAGGCCGATGCGATGGATCGTGAGCCGGCCGAACGCCCGCCCCTCCTTGAGGCTGTGCTTGAACGAGATCGCGTCCTTCCGTACCAGCGCCAGGGCGGCGCTGTTGTCGGGCGGCGGCGTGACGACCTTGAACTGCTGCTGCGACTCGTGGAACTCCGAGGTCAGCGCCCGCTGCTGCCAGTGCGCCCACAGCCAGGTGACCGGGTCGCCCCAGGCCAGGATCAGGCCGGCGTACAGGATCACGCCAACGCCCACCACGATCAGCGTGGTGGAGATGCGCCGAAGCCGGCGGCCAGGGGAGCCGGCGGCCGTGCCGGCCGCCATGGTGCGAGTCGCCATGACTCAGTTATACAGCCGATGGGGCGGATGCGCAGGTCCGTACCGGCCTGCGATCAGTGCCGCCACCTGCGCTGCGGAGGCGGCGACCAGGATCAGGCAGACCGCGATCGCGGGCGACAGGTAGCCGCTGGCGGTCATCGCCAGCATCGCCCGCGGGGTGGAGAGGCCGAGGTGGAACTGTGTCGCATACTCGAATAGCAGGAGCGCCGGGCCCAGGAACCCGATCAGATACACCAACACCATGGAGCGGCGGCCGGCGCGGGCCACCGTGGGCAGCAGCAGCCATGCGTGCGCGGCCGGCAGCACCAGGATCAGCGCGAACGGGTTGAACGCCACCAGCAGCGTGGACGCAAAGGCAAGGCCCAGCAGGCCGGCTACCAGGCCGCTGGTGCGCTCGCCGCCGGACACGGTCGTGATCACCGCCGTCCGCGGGCGGCTTGCGAACCTCCAGACGGCAAGTCCGGCCAGCGCCGCCAGCAGGATGCCGTTCCATGTGATGCCGAGGGCGTGCGGCCGTGGCGCCAGGTTGAGGCCGGA
>JBJMJD010000082.1:0-61472 GCA_045806525.1 Gaiellales bacterium
GCGGCCGCCAGGGCGGTGCCGATGCCGCGGCTGGTGCCGGTGATCAGGGCAACGCGAGTGGGAGGACTGGACATGCGGGCGCCAGCGTACCGCGACCGCCGTGGCTGATCCAGAGCGCCAGATGATCGCGCCTAGACTGGACGCCATGCGGGCCGCGGTCACACGCACGCTTCGCGCCGTCAGGTTGGTCATCCGCGACGGGCGGATTCCGCGACCGCTGCGCTGGGCGGGTGCACTTGCGCTGCTGCCCGTGCCCGGGCCGTTCGACGAGATCCTGCTGCTGGCCGTGGCCGGGGTGCTGTGGCTGGGCTACCGCGACCAGCTCAGCGAGGCATGGCAGAAGGCCGCGGCGTCGTAGCGCAGCGCCGCGTCAGGCGGTGGTCTGGAACCGCGTGCGCGCCGCGAGCGTCCGGTACGCCTTCAGCGCACGCGGCTTGTTGCCCAGGCTGAAGGTCGAGGAGTAGTCGTAGTAGACCAGCGCCGCCGTCCGCGGATGCATCTTCACCCAGTTGAACACCTGGCTGACGAACGTCGGATCGTCGATGCCCCAGGGCGCCCACTCGCCCAGGATGAACGGCTTTCCGTAGTTGTAGAGCGGCTGCATGCCCTTCCAGTAGGCCCTGAAGCCCTGGTCGTACAGATCGTCGCCCACGTAGTCGACGTACCGCGTGCCCGGCCAGTAGTCGTGCGGCTGATTACCCCTGACGTTGGGCGCGCCGGCTCCCTGCGGGTTCCAGACCATGGCCACCAGCCCGCTGGGCGTGATCCCGGCGACCGCCAGCGGCGCCTGCAGCTGTCGCAGGCCGGCGGAGTAAAGCGCCGCGTTGATCTCGGCCCTGGTGCCGCCGCGCATGATGATCGCGATCCGCCGGAAGGCCTTCTTGTACTTGCCGGTGGAGTAGGCGGCGCCTCGATGCGTCCCGTTCGCGTTGAACGCGCAGTAGGACATCCAGTAGCCGTTCATCTCCTGCATCGGGCGGATCCAGACGGGGACGCCCGCGGCATTGGCCTGGCTCGAGTAGGACAGGTAGATGCTGTCGGCCGCGCCGCTTGCCAGCGAGCCCGGCGAGAGCTTGCGGCGGTCGGACACGCGCGTCGCTCCCAGCGTGATCATCGCGATCCGGTGCGAGGAGGTGGCCTTGGCGATCTGGTTTGCGACGCCGTGCCACCTGACCCAGGATCCACCCAGCATGTCGAACATCAGCCAGACGTCGTGGTGATGGCGGGTGAGGCGATCGAAGGCGCCAGGATCCTTGCTGCCGATGCCGAGCCGTGTATGGCCGACCGGCGGCATCCCCGGCGGCGGCGCTCCCGCGGCCAGCGCCTGTGCGCCCAGGCCGAGCATGGCCGTAACGCAGCAGATACCGATCAGACGACGCGCCAGGAGCCTCATGCTGAAGCATGTATCGGCTGCGTGGGCGCGTCTCGGCATTCCCCATTCTGACCATCCGCCCGTGATTGCGCATCCGCTGGTCAGGAGGCGTAGGCTGTCTCGTGCGTCGCGGCTTCGGCTCCCGACGGCAGTACGCCGCGACTCCGCCGGCCGAGCCCTTGGGAGGGGGCGACTGGCGATGTGCGTCGTCACTGCACAGGAGCCGTAGGCGGCGCACCCACTCTCTCCGTAGCCGGCCGCGAACCTCGCAAACGGCGAACATGCATCAACGGTTGTGGTTCACGACCTCGACATTGTGGCCGTCCGGATCGAGCACGAAGGCGCCGTAGTAGCCCGCGTGGTACACGGCGCGCTCGCCGGGCGCGCCGTGGTCTTGGTAGCCCGCGGCCAGCGCGGCGGCGTGGAAGTCCCGCACCGTAGCGTCCGCGTCGGCCGGGAAGGCGAGGTGGACGTGCTCGGTCAGCGGGCGCTCATCGTGCACGAGCGAGAAGGAGAAGTCCGGGCCTGAGAATTGCACCCGATCCGGCTCGTCGTGGGTGAGCCGGAGCCGGGCGTAGGGCGCGATCGTCGCATAGAAGCGCCGCGAGGCCTGCGGGTCGCGGACGCGTAGCCACAGGTGATCGATGCTGCCATCGGGCACGGGGCGCTCGCGGTCGCCGTGCACCGCCTCGACGCTGTTGCCGTCCGGGTCGAGCAGTAAGGCGCCGTAGTACTCGGGGCCGTAGACCGTGCGCGGCCCGGGTGGGCCGTCGTTCGTGTAGCCGGCGTCGATCCCGGCTTGCCAGAAAGCGTCGACGGCCGCACGGTCGGGCGCGTGGAAGCCGACGTGCAGGCCGCGGGTCAGGGGGTGCTGGTCGTCGGTCGGGCCGATATCCCAGTCCTCCCACTCGACCAGCACGGCGTCCGCGTGGCTCGGCTCGACGCCAAGCACCGAGAGCACTGCGCGGTAGAAGCGCTCGGACGCGGCGAGGTCGGACACTGCGATCCCGACGTGGTCGAACATGGCCCGAGGCTACCATCGCGGGCGGCGCCAAGGGGCGGCCCGACGTCGCCGGGCCGCCCCTTGATGGTGATGTTCAGGCGTCGATGTTGCGCGCCAGGAGGGCGGCCTGCGGCTTGCCCTTGTGCCCGGCCTCCTTCAGGATCGGCGGGACATCGGGGTCGGACACGAAGCTCTGCCAGCCCTGCTCGTCCCAGTCGAATGCGACCCAGACGCGATCGGCTTCGGTGGGATCTCGAAAGACCGTCGCGCCCTTGGATCCGTGCTGTCGGCGTTTGTCGGCACCTTTGGTGGAGAACACTTCCAGGAAGCGGTCGAAGTCTTCCACCTGCGTGGTTGCGAGCAGCATGGTCAGTTCCTTTCGTCGGTGGGGTTTCGGAACGGCCTCAGGAGGCCAGTGCAGGGACGCCTACCTGCCGCTCCTGGGGATCGATCGCGCCCAGCTCCTCGACCACCTGGAAGCGGCCGTTTGTGACCTGGGCGATGTACATGTTCATGCGCACGTGGTGCTGGCCGGGCACCACCGTTGCCGGCCCTCCCGGGCCCTCGTCGATGTGCGCATGGTCGAGCGCGGCGATGACGTCGGCCTGCTCGAGCGTGCCCGCCTCCTCGACGGCTGTGGCCCAGAGCCTCAGCCCCCGGTAGAGGCCCGAGCAGCCGAACCCGCTGGTGAACGCGGGAGCCCCTGGGTAGAGCGCGTCGTACTGCGCCGTCAGCCGGCGGCTGAACGGGTCGGTCACGTCCTGGTAGTAGTCGAGGCAGCTGTACAGCCCCTCGACGTGGGCGGGTGGCACGATCTGCAGCATGTTCTCGTCGAAGTAGGTGCACACCAGCTGTCCTCCGCGAGCGGTGAAGCCGGATCCGTGCAGCTGCTCGAAGAAGGGCACGAATCCCGGCGGCACGGTCATGTTGAACACGACGTCGGCGCCGCTGGAGACGATCCGCTCGATCGTGGCCCGGTAGTCGCCGTGGTCGAGTGGGAAGTACTCCTCACCGAGAATGCTGCCCCCGTTGGCCGTCACGACGTCACGTACACGCGCGTTCATAACGTGGGGCCAGACGTAGTCGGCCGAGGGCAGGTAGAACGTCGTTGCCCCGGTCCGCTTCATCAGCCACGGCACCAGCGTGTCGACCTGCTGCGCCGGTACCGGCCCGGTGCAGAAGACCAGCGGGTCGGACTCCTGCCCCTCGTACTGCTCGGGATAGATGTACAGCGTCTTCCCCTCGGTCACCGCCGGGCGCTTGATCGCCTGCCGGGTGGAGCTGAGGATTCCGCCCAGGATGATGTCGACGTGGTGCTCGTTCACCAGCTTCTCGGCCTTTGCCGATGCGACCGCGTCGTCGGTGGCGCCGTCCTCGATATGGAGCTCGAGCTTCCGGCCCAGCAGGCCACCCTTGGCGTTGATGTCGCCGACCACCATCCGCACGACGTTTGCGTCCGCCATTCCGGCCGGCGCCAGCGGGCCGGTCTGGTCGGCGACCAGTCCCACCCTGATCGGTGGGGCGCTTGCACTCGGTTGTCCAGCCATCGGTTCCTCCCTTGGAATCAGTGGTAGTCGCCCGGGGCGACACACATCGACGCGTCGTGCGACCATGGTGTCCGACCCTGTCGGCCAAAGCATCGGGAGGTCTCCCCATTTCTGATCCGCCGCTCCGCCTGGGCGAGCTCGTCGCCACGTTGGCGCTCGCCCAGGACAACGCCTTCGGACAGCCGCTCGAGTCACAGCTGCGGTCGTGCCTGCTGGCCACCTGGATGTGCGACCAGGCCGGGTATGACGACGACGTCCGTACCACCGCCTACTGGGTGGCGTTGCTGCGGTATCTGGGCTGCACGGGACACGCCCACGAGGTGGCCACAGTGTTCGGCGACGAGATCGCCATCCGCGCCCAGACGCTGGTGCACGACGCCGCGAACCCGGCTGAGGTGATGCGCGATGTGATGGCCTACGCCACGGCCGGTCACAGCCCGGACGAGCGCGACCAGATCGTCAGAATGATCCAGGAGACCGCGCGAGAATGGGCCGTGTACAACTTCTCATCGGGCTGCGAGGTGGCCGACATGCTCGCGCAACGGCTCGAATTCGGCCCAGCGGTGCGCGAATCGCTGCGGTTCACGTTCGAGCGCTGGAACGGCAACGGCTACCCCAGTCACGCCCAGGGCGAGGCGATTCCGCTGCCGATGCGGATCGTCCACCTAAGCCACGACATGGAGGCCATCGGCCGCCTGTTCTCGCCCGATCACGCCCTGGAGGCTGCTCGCGACCGCCGCGACACGACCTATGACCCCGCGCTGGCTGACCTGTTCGTCGCCCACGGCCGGGCCTGGTTCGATCGGCTGGGCGAGACCGAGCCGTGGGACGCCGTGCTCGCACTCGAGCCCGAGCCCCACCGTGTCCTGCTCGGCGCGGAGATCGATGACGCCCTCACCGTGGTGGCCGACTTCATCGATCTCAAGTCGCCGTACATGGGCGGGCACAGCCGCCGCTGCGCCCGGGTTGCAGCCGATGCCGGCCAGGTGCTGGGCCTGGAGGATGATGCCGCCGCGACGCTGCGACGGGCGGCGCTCGTGCACGACTTCGGGACAACCGTGGTACCGAACTCGATCTGGGACAAGCCGGGACCGCTGACGCGAGCGGAGTTCGACCGGGTCGAGCTTCACCCGATGGTGACCGAGCAGATGCTGCGCCGCTCTCCCGCCCTGGAGGTGCTCAATCCCGTCGCGTGTGCCCACCACGAGAGGTGCGACGGATCCGGATACCACAAACGGCTCCGCGCAGATGACGAGGATCTGAGCACATGTGTCCTGGCTGCGACCGAGGTCTACGTCGGCCTCACCACCGAGCGAGCCGACCGGCCGCCCTTCGAGCCGGCGGACGCCGCCACCGAGCTCCGCCGGCTGGAGTCGGACGGCGTGCTCGAGCCGCGCGCAACGCGGGCGGTGCTGGTGGCAGCCGGCCACGGCGAGCCTCAGACGTCACTGGGCAAGCGCCAGCACAACGCCGGCGGCCTGACGCGGCGGGAGGTCGAGGTGCTGCGGCTCGCGGCCAGGGGCCTGACCACCGGCCAGATCGCCGACCGGCTGTACATCTCACCGAAGACCGCGGATCACCACATCCAGCACATCTACGGCAAGATACGTGTCTCCACACGAGCCGCCGCCGCGCTGTGGGCAATGGAGCACGCGCTGGTGTAGCGACAACCGTCCGACGGGCCGCCGAGCTGCGCCACCCGTCTACGCACTTCTGGGACGTCAGGTTGTGTAAGAGCGCTGGGTATGCTCCGGTTCCTCACATGCCACGTGCATTGGGCGAGCACCACGACATTGCCATCATCGGAGGCGGCCAGGCGGGATTGGCGATGAGCGCCGTCTTGCAACGGCGCGGCGTGCAGCACGTGGTGATCGAACGGCGACAGATCGGAGAACGGTGGAGGACCGAGCGCTGGGAGTCGCTGCGCTTCCAGTTCCCGAACTGGTCACTCGAACTCCCGGGCTACGCGTACGACGGTGGGCAGCCGGAGGCCTTCGCCCACTGGTCAGAGATTCTGCGAATCATCCAGGGATACGCGGCAGCCACGGGAGCACCGGTCCGTGAAGAAACGGACGTCACCGAGCTGCGCAGGGATGACCCGGGGTTCACGCTCTGTGTTCCCGGCGGGCAGATCCATGCCCGTCAGGTGGTCGTTGCCACAGGCCCGTTCCAGCGGCCGCGGATTCCGGAAGTGTCGGAACGCATCCCGTCGTCCGTGCTGCAGACCGACCCGACCCGCTACCGACGCCCTGACGACCTCCCGGACGGCGCTGTCCTCGTCGTGGGCAGCGGAGCGTCCGGCTGCCAGATCAGCGACGAACTGCGGCGCGCGGGTCGCAGGGTGTTCCTGTCCGTCTCCAGCCATCGCCGTGTGCCGCGGCGGTTGCTTGGCAGGGACGTCTACTGGTGGCTTGACCGAACGGGTCGCTTGGCCCAGACGATCGACGGCCTTCCCGGTCGGCAGTGGCCTCCCTCGACGGTGGTAACCGGTGTCGCCGGCGGCTACGACGTCGACGTGCGCGCGATGGCAGCCGAGGGCGTTACCGTGCTCGGGCGCGTTGTGGCAGCGTCGCACCAAACACTCACGCTCGCCGGGAATGCGAACGAGGTCCTCGACGAGGCCGACGCATCCTTCGCGGGGTTCGTCGCGGCTGCCCGGGAGTTCGCCGTTGCACATCCCGACATCGAGTTCGTCGACGAGGAGCTCGAGCTGGCAACCATGCCAGCAGCGGCGCCTGAGATCGGCTCGCTCGACCTCCGGCGCGAGAACGTCGCAGCGATCATCTGGGCCACCGGCTACGACTACGACTACGGCTGGGTGCGCGTCCCGGTGTTCGACGCCCAGGGGCGTCCACTCCAGCGACGCGGAGTCAGTCCCGTGCCGGGGCTGTACTTCCTGGGCCTCCACTGGATGCACACGTTCAAATCGGGCCTCTTCTGCGGCGTTGGCGCCGATGCCGAATACCTCGCCGAGCGGATGGTATGGCGCCCACTCGAGTGAGGCCAGCTTGCGTTATGCATCGAGTCGCAGCACGACCTCGTCCGTCTCCTCGTTGCGCCCATGGGCGAACCCGCGCCCTTCGCCCACGATACGAAAACCGCACTTGGTCAACACACGAATCGACGCAGCGTTGTCGCTCGCGGCGCGGGCGCACAGAGGACGGGCCGCCTCCACCTGCAAGAACTCTTGCAGAGCACGCGTGGCAATTCCGCGGCCCCAATCTTCACGGCCTATCCAATAGGTGACCTCGCGCTGCCCCTCGAGGTCGAAGCTCGCAATGTGACCCACGACGCGACCGTCGACCTCGACGACCCTGTTCGTCGTAGAGCTGTCGCTCCTCAGGCGGTCCCACCGTCGGTCGAAGGTCTCTCGATCATCGGGATTCGGCGAGGTGAACGCGGCCATCCGGATCGCGTCGCGATCCGTCCAGTGCTCGAATAGCACGCCGAGATCACGATCTTCGACGTCACGAAGAACCAGCTGTCCGGAGGTTTCGGGCACGCTGTTAACGCTATCGGGTGGTTGAGCGGGGACGCGCAACCAGCCGGTGGTCTATACCATTGTGTCACTTGACACAATGGTCGCATAGTGAGAGCCTCCCGCGCTTCCAACCGAGGAGGGGGTCACATGTACCTGCGAGCGTTCTGTATTGCCGTAATACTTGCGGCTGTTACAGCGACGAGTTCGAGTGCCGCAACGTCGACCAGCCAGCACTTCCGATTTCACGGAAGCGGTGCATATGCCGACTGGTTCCAATCGACCGACACAGGCTTTGGGTTCGCCGAGATTGACGTCACGCAGACACGAAGCGGCAAGGAGTTGTTTGTAAACCAAGACAGGTTCACCGACGGCGTCGGAGACGTGGCTTACACCGTCGACACGACCCACGGGTTCAGCTTTTCGGTCGACAGCAAAGGCTTGACGACTGCCACGCTCAGCGGATCCAACATTCCGGCGCGGCGGTGCCGATACGACGTGGACGGCAATCAACTGGGCTGCAGTCGCGTCAGGATCAACCTATCGGCACACTGGACGGGCGAGGGAGCGATCGGAAAGAGCACCGAAAACGATCACTTCAGCAGTGACGGGTTCAAGGAGACGTTCCACTCCAACGGCATCAGCCGCTTCGCGACAGCGACCGCCACGATCGCTGGCACATCGTTCACCGTCGCCGACCTCGACGAGGGCGAGCTATTCCGTTCCAACACCACGGACATCACGATCTGCCACGGAACCAGCTGCTAGTCCGACCGAACGTGCGCAGGGCTCACCCGTAAGCGGGTTGGGCCCTGCGCTCACGGTCGCGTGTGGGCCGTCCGGAGCCTGTCCTACGCGATCCGCATCCGTGGGCTGGCAACCGATCACGCGAGCGGGGAGGCCGCCGCCGGACTTGCCGCTCAGCCGAGGGCGTCGAATCCAGCCAATTCGCGCGATACTGAGCTTTGGAGGCTATGGATGACGAGCGTGCGGACGATGATCGCGGAGTGCATACGGTGCCAGGAAGCGAAGCGTGGGCCAGCACCGCGAGGCCCACTCGGGCGACCAGGCCGGCCTTTCATCTGCTTCGACTGCCTCAGCTCTGGCGACGCTCCAAAGCCGCCGGATCGGGCGCCCAGCAGTGGCACCTGATGCCGCTCTACACCGGCGAGCGTGACAGCCCGTCGCGTCGACGCCGGCGGCCCCTCCGAATAGCTGCGATGAGCGCGGCGAGTCCGGTTGCCGCATAGACCAGCAAGCCGACCATCAGCGCGAAGGTTCCATACACGATCATCGTGAAGCCCGCGAGGAAGTTGTCGTCCGGAGGCGCGGCCGAGTATTGAATCTGAGCGATCACGTAGCAGATGACAGCGACGCCCATGATCTCGTGGCCGAGGATCCAATATGGCCTGCGCTTGCTGAGCGCCCTGCGAAGGGCGGTAAGGGTGTTGGGCTCGGGTTCCATGGCCAAGATCATGGTCGGACTGGGGCCGCGTGGCGTCCGGCAGAACCCTACGATTGCGGTGGCCACTCGACGCTCGCTCACACCCGCTCCCGGACCCATGTCCACGGTCAAGTTTGCTCGCGCGTGCACGACGTGGCCGAAGTCTGAACGATACGAACCGAACCGACGCCAAGATCACCCGCTAACGAATCTGCGTATCCCGAGTCTCACCGCCTCGGGACTTGGTTGGCGTCGATGGATGCGCGATCGTCGGCACTCAGACCCGCAGTGGACAAGATTCGCTGGATCATCGCGTTCTTGCCGGCACCGTACGCGTAGATGTCCTCGGCCTCGGCAGCGACGCGCTTCTTGACCTCGCCGTACTCGTCACGAAGTTCCTCGTCTGCCCGCAGAGCATCGCGAACCGCCAGGTGGTTAAGCAAGGCGAGCGAGCCCTCGACGACCACATACGTGCTCGTGCCCGGCAGCCGCTCAGGTTCATCGAACGCCCAGCGTTTTGGAATGCCCAGCTCTCCAAGCGGCGTGAACCCAAGCGAAACCAGGACAGCCGAGGCCGCCTCGACATGGAGTTCGTCGACGACGATGTCACAGTCAATGATCGGCTTCGCTGCCAGCCCCGGAACCGAGGTACTGCCCACATGCTCGATGGCGATCACCGGCACCGCCGCGCCGAAAAGCGCGTTGGCGTACTCCGAGCGAAGTGCGTCAAACCGCTCCGCCCAGACCGGGTCGTAATCGACGACCTCAATCACCTGACGACCCTAGCAGCACCATTCCCCGGGGGATCGGCCCCGTTCGGCCACTCGCCCCCGGAGCGGGAAGATGTCCACCCGAACTCTGTGCTTGCGAAGGAGTAGGATCGACTCGGACGTGAGTCCCAGCCTGAAAGGAGGAACGACTCGCGGCCTCTGCCCACGGCGAACAGGGAGGTCATGATGTACGCACGACTCGTCCGGTTTACCGTCGCTGACCGCGACAAAGCGACACCGGAGAACGCTCAGCAGATGATCCGCGAGCGCGTCATCCCCATGCTCAGCCAGTACGACGGCTACGCCGGCTACCTGTCGTTCATGGACAAGGAGCGCAACCGCGCCCGAGCCATCATCCTCTGGGACACCGAGGAGCACGCCGAAGCCGCCGAGCAAACGCTCGGCGAACGTCGGCTGGAGATGGCAGCCGGAGTCGGCCTCACCGTGGAGTCAACGGAGCTCCTTGAAGCGATTGCGGTCGAGCTGACGGCGGCAGCCCACGTCTAAGATAAGCGAACACCGATGCCGCTGATCAGACTCGCGTGGATGTGTTCTGTTGGGCTAGTGCTGGCAGTGATGATCTACACGGTGGCGATCTTCTTCGCGTGCACGATCATCGGCTTACCGGTCGCGCTGGCCCTCTTCGTCGTCGGCACGAAGGTGCTCACGCTCAGGGTGTGACCGGTGGTACGGCTGCTGTTGCGCACGAGTGCAGCGGCGCAAGGAGCGAGGACGGTGACGAACTGTTCCACCCTGTTCGTGGCGTGCCTCACCCTCCCGCTCGTACGTCTTGGTGGCGCGACGCTTGCCGTCCTCGCGCCAGTAGCCGCGCCAGCCGCGGCCGTGATCGAGTAACGGTGCCGGTCGGCATCAGGCACCAGCCTTGATCGCGTCCCACACTTCGGCTGCGCCAAGGACGAATCCATCCAAGAACGCGTCCTCATCGCCGGGATCCTCATACTCCGTGTTCGGGCCGTAAAGCCACGCCGCCGCAGTCGGCCACTCGTCCTTGTTCTGGAATGGCTTGACGTCCCAGGATGCTCCCGGGTACCAATCCGAACCCTCGACCAACGATGCAATGCGCCGTAACTCCTTCTGATCGGCCATCTGGAGTGCCCATTCGCGTCCCTGCTGGCGTCCGTGATCGATGTCCTCATGAGCGGTCGTGGCCAGTAGCCGCTCTCGTGCCGCAGCCAGCCGTTCATCACCCGACCACGCGCGGAGCAACGTCATCTTTTTGACCTCCTCCTCCAGCGCTCGCTGGCAGATCGGGCTCACCGAGATCCCGGCCGCCTTCACGTCGGTCGCGAGGTCGTCGGGCAAGTACACGGTGATTTTTGGCATTTACTCCTCCTCCGATGGATGGATATGAGGGAGTATACTGCCATTTGTATTCCCATGCGCGGTCGACACGAACGCAGGACGGCGGGACGCTGGGATCGATTCGGACGCGGCCGCCGGGCAGGACAATCGCCGGCAGCTCGCCAGCCTTCACCCATCGCTGAACCGTCTTTATGCTGACGAAGGCCTCCTCAGCCAACTCTGCGCACGTCAAGAGGCTCACAGAACACCGCCTCATCATCGAGCGGCGCGGGAGCTGCGTCCAGGTGCGTCCCAGGAGGGACGCCCCCTTGGGACGCACCTTGCGGTACGCGGCGCGAATGTCCTCACCGCCGCCCTTGACGTTGTACTCAACCTGCCGCTGCGACGCGTCCGGATGCCCCGCCAGGTACTCGCGGACACGCCGGCGCCGTTGCTTCGCCGTGTGGCGCGTGTCAGCGGCGGCAGTGGCCTGGGGCAGTGGCCCGCTGCCGCCGCTCCTCAAATGGTCAGGGGTCGCACGCCACGCTCGCTATGTAGCAATCAGTCGCGGTGTTGCTGGTCGTGCCCCCGCGCGTCGTCGAGTGCTTGGCGGATCACGTCCATTAGCTCGTCCGCGTCTAGATCTACCTCTGCGGCCGAGTCGCGGCTATCGAGAAAGCAACTGCTTGAGACGCTTGCGCAGTCGGTGAAGCAGAGCCACGATCATCGGCGCAGTATCCGCCGCCGGGGCGAACTGCGCAACCAGGTCGCCGGAGCGAGACAAGGCGATCTGATCCAGAGAGACTCACGATCTACCTGACCGCTACGCCGAGTTCGAGGCCTACTGCGAACGCCGCGACACCCACATCGCCTGAGCCGGGATCTTTAGCGAGCCGCGCCCCGCCGGCCCCGCGACCTCCACCCGGATGACCTCTAATCCTGCGGCGCTTGAGGCAACCCGCCCGCCCCCGCGCCGCGCGACCATAGCAGCGTGCTTCGCGGCACACCGCGCGTCCTGAAGATCAACTGCTTTCATCACCTCAGACCCCAATCCCACCAGAGAGACACTTCTCCGGTGACAGTCTCTACATAGGCGCCAGGCACCGCGCCGTCTACAGCCGGCGCTGCATTCATACGAACCTCTAACAAACCGTGGGAGTCGCCGCAGCGTCGAGCGCCACCGAGCGGCCGGGTGCCTGAGGAAGCTTCGGTGCTTCGGAGGACGCCTGCTGGCCGATCAATTCGCAGGAGCGACCTCATTCGTGAAGAATGAACTGGCGTGCCTGCCCCGTTGATGACCGCTCGGCGTGACAAGCGGCGCTCGGGATTGGTCGATGACCTCGTCGTCCCAGCGTTGCTCCTTGCTGGACACGGGTGGGAAGCGGCACAGCCAGCGTTGCGGTCGCCGAGAGCCCGCGCAGTTGTCGCCCTGCCACTGGTTGCGATCGCGCTCAGAGTCGGCGGCCCAGCGGATGGGCGAGAGTCAGACGACGCTCGCCCGAACAGATGGCCCTATGCCCACATGATCGAGAAGGCAGCGGCGCACAACAGGTTAGCGCCCGCACTGGTGGCGTCCGTGATTGTGGAAGAGTCCGCGTTCAACCCGCGAGCTCACAACACGACCAGCGGCGCCGCCGGGCTCATGCAGTTGGCACCCGGCACAGCCCGAGCGCTTGGCGTCAATGATCCGGTTAACCCACGACAGTCAGTGCGTGGCGGATGCCGATATCTGCGAGAGTTGCTCGACCGATTCCATGACCGGCTTTCCCTCGCGCTCGCCGCATACAACGCTGGCCCGACGATCGTGGAGCGGACGGGAACTGTCCCGCACCTCGCCGAGACGCGCCGCTATGTCAGTGATGTACTACGACGCTACGCTCGCTACCGGGACACACTGTGAGGGCGGCTAGAGCAGGTGACGTGATACCGGCAAGGCCGAGCGCGGCACGCGTCCCGCCGCGTGGTGATACCAACAGAGCCAGGGTCTAGGCGGATGATTCCGTAACGGTGAAGCGACGCTGGTGCCAGCGGCTAGCATCCGCGGGATGCAGCGAGACGTGCGCACTGGTGGTTGTCTCTGCGGCGCCGTGCGCTACAGCGTTCGAGGTGATCCTGAGCGGGTCGGGCGTTGCCACTGCGCGGATTGCAGAAAGGAGTCCGGCAGTGCGTTCAGCGTGTATGCGCAGTGGCCAATTGAGGCGTTTGAGGTGAGCGGCGAGATCGCGAGCTATGACGGTCGCGGCTTCTGCCCCCAATGCGGATCGCGACTGCTCAACCCAGCCGTCCCCGGCGACACGCTGATTGAGATTCGGATCGGAAGTCTCGATGACGCACCGTTCGAACTGACGCCCGAACGTGAGATCTGGGTGAAGCGGCGGGAGAGTTGGATACCGCCGGTTGAAGGCGCAAGACAGGTTGACGAGAACTAGCCGCCGACCGTCCCACCCGGCCAATCAGACGGCCGCGGGGACGGCGGAACGCCTTGGTGATACCGGCAGAGTCAGGCACCTGCACCGGTAGCGGTACCGTCACGTGCCCTACCGGTAATGCCTCGATCACGCCGGGGCGCCTGCCCAACCCGCCCTCGTGGAGTGCGTCGCGGTCTTGTTGGTGATCTGCCACGTGCCGTCCACGCGCCAGAGGTGAGCAGATCAACCCAGGCCGGTTCGCCCTCTGCGTCGAAGCCTAGAAGGACGGAGGCGATGTCGTCGGCCTGAATCCCAGAGACGATCGTGGGTACGACCGTGAGGTCGGGGTCGCTCGCATACTCGTCGAACTGGTTTCCGATGAGTTCGTGTTCGAGCGTCCCGTCGTCAGTCGGTCAGAAGATCCACGCGTCCTCATGGAACGCGCGCCGCGCCTTGTCGGCGTCACAGTCGTTGAACGTATCCACGAATCGCGGACGACGCTGGCGATCTCGTCATAGTCGGGGGCGGCGGGGATCCACAGATCGAGATATACACCGTATACGCCCGTTTAGTCAGTGTCGATTCAGGTCTGATTCGTGGCGGAGGTCAGCGCGTCGAGGAGTTCGGCGCTGAGGTGGTGTGGCTCAACATCGGTGGGATCCGTCGGCCGACGCGTTGGCGGGTACAGCTTGGCTGCCGTGAGCGTGTCGAGGTAATCGTCGCGCGTCCAGGCAATGCGAAACGTCGCTCGTTTGCACCGGCGAGTTGGTATGCTGGCCATCGCCAAGGCGGGTCAAGCAGTCGGCCGCGCGGAAATCGTGTTCGCGCCGGTGGCTAAAGGGAGCCCGTCCACGCGAACCCTTATCCGCTCAGTAGCCCACAGCTCGACTTGGCTGGGACGGCCGGGGTACTAAGACCCCTAACCCGGCCGTCCCAGACCAGGCCGAATACGGCTGGGCGATCAGCCCGCCGGTAGGCCGTCGAGTCAGACGGGGCTGATGCCTGCGATGTCGCCGTTGCGGTCGCGCTCGACCTTCAGCCGACGCCCAGGCTCGGGCTTACGGGGCAATGATGCTCCTTCGCTCTGGTGCCGTATTGGTGCCATCAGCCAAAAAAACCTCGTCGAATCTCCACGAGCGCACCGCATGGCTTGGCGTGAAACGGCTTGTTTGACGCGAAACGTCGCTCGTGTCGCGTCCTGAAAGTGCGCCTGGTAGGAATCGAACCTACGGCCTTGCGCTCCGGAGGCGCACGCTCTATCCCCTGAGCTACAGGCGCGAGGTGGTCAGTCTACCGCCCGTCCGATAGCCACCCATCCATCGGGTAGGCTCGCCAGCGTGGAAATCGCCTCACGCATCTTCACCGTCGAACTGGCCGAGCCGTTCGTGATCTCGCGCAGCAGCGACACCGAATCCGACATCGTCCAGATCGCGATCTCCCACGATGGCGTGATCGGATACGGCGAGGGCGCGCCTGACGACCGCTATGGCGAGAGTTGCCAGAGTGCGCTCGCGTTCTTCGAGCAGGCTGCGCCGCTGCTCGGCGACGACCCGTTCGCCCTTGAGTCGGCGCTGGGACGCGTGAACGCGCTGCCCGGCGAGATGGCCGCCAAGTGCGCCATCGACGGCGCCCTCCACGACCTCGCCGGCAAGCTCTGCGGGCTGCCCGTCTGGCGCATGTTCGGCCTCGACCCGACCCCGCCGCCGACGTCCTACACCATCAGCATCGACACGCTCGAGGGCACCGCCGACCGCGCTCGTCGCGCGTCGGGCTACCACGCCCTCAAGATCAAGGTGGGCGGCCCCGGCGACCTCGAACGGGTGCGCGCCGTACGCGCCGAGGCACCGAACGCGCTCATCCGCGTCGACGCCAACGAGGCCTGGTCGGTCGAGTTCACCAAGGAGATCTGCCTCGAGCTGGTGGCGCTGAACGTCGAGCTGATCGAGCAGCCGCTGCACGACGACAACGCCGACGGCTACCGGGAGCTGCACGCCGCCAGCCTGCCGATCCCGATCGTGCTGGACGAGAGCTGCCACACCCTGCCCGACGTCGGCCGCGCGGCCGGCCTCGCCGACGGCGTCAACATCAAGCTCACCAAGTCGGGCGGCATCCGCGAGGCGCACCGCATGATCCACGCGGCCCGCGCGCTCGATCTGACCGTGATGCTGGGCTGCATGAACGAGACGTCGCTGGGCATCGCGGCAGCGGTGCAGCTGTCGCCGCTGGTCGACGTCGTCGACCTGGACGGACACCTCCTGAACGCCAACGACGCGTTCGAGGGACTCGGGTTCGCCGACGGCGCCGTCCTGCCGAGCGACCTGCCCGGTCTGGGTGTGACACCGCTGGAGCCCTGGCCGTGACCGCGATCGCGATCCTGGCCGAGGGCGGCTTCTCGGAGCACGACGCCAAGACCGCCACCGGCGTGCTCCGCTACGGCGCCGACCCGGTGGTGGCGGTGATCGACTCCACGCGCGCCGGCTCACGCGTACGCGACCACATTCCCGGCCTCAACTCGGACGTGCCGGTGGTGGCCGGCGTCGACCAGGCGCTGGAGCTGCGCCCGACCGTGCTACTGATCGGCATCGCACCGGCCGGCGGAAAGCTGCCCGACGCCTGGCGAGCGGCAATCATGCGATCGATCGAGGCCGGCCTGGACGTCGAGAGCGGCCTCCACGACTTCCTCGGCGACGACCCCGAGCTGGCGGCCGCGGCCGCGAGCCACGGCGTCGAGATCCGCGACCTGCGCCGCCCCCCGGCCGGGCTGGACGTGCCCACCGGACGCAACCTGACCGTTGACGCGCACGTGATCGCCACCGTCGGCAGCGACTGCGCCCTTGGCAAGATGACCGTCTGCCTGGAGCTCGACCTGGAGGCGCGCCGCCGTGGCCTGGCCAGCGCGTTCGTGCCCACCGGCCAGACCGGCATCGCCATCGCCGGCTGGGGCATCGCCGTGGACGAGGTGGTGTCCGACTTCGTGGCCGGGGCCAGCGAGCGCCTGGTGCTGGAAGGGCGGGAGCGGGCGGGGGCCGGCGCCATCCTCTGGATCGAAGGCCAGGGCTCGATCAGCCACCCAGCCTACTCGGGGGTCACGCTCGGCCTGCTTCACGGCTCGGCCCCGCACGCGCAGATCCTGGTGCACGAGGCGGGACGCACGCACCTGGACATGCCCGACGGCCCACCCATCGCTCCGCTGCCGCAGCTGATCGACGACTACCAGCGGATGGCTGGCTACGTGCGGCCGGCGCCGGTGATCGCCGTCTCGCTGAAGACCAACCACCTGGCCGACGACGAGGCCCGCGCGGCGATTGCCGACGCCACCGACCAGACCGGGCTGCCGGCCGACGACCCGGTGCGGTACGGCGCCGGCCGCCTACTGGAGGCGGTTGTGGCCGCGCGCGCCGGGTAACCTTCCGCGTCGTGCCCGCCGCCCGTCTGGAAGCACTCGCATCGATCCTGTGCCGGTACTCGCTGGAGGTGCAGCCCGGTGACATCGTGCGCGTGCACGGCCCGGCCAGCGAGGCCTCCTTCTTCGTGGCCGTCACCCGCGAGCTGACCCGCGTCGGCGCTCATCCGATGCTGCGGCCGACGTTGCCCTCGGTGGAGGCCGCGATCCTCTCGATGGGCTCCGACGAGCAGCTGACCACCGTCACCGAGATCGACCGGCTGGAGTCGGAGGTGCCCGACAAGACGCTCACGATCTGGGCCGACGCCAACACCCGCTACCTGAGCGCGGTGCCGCCCGACCGCCACGCGCTGTGGTCGCGCTCGCGCCGCGCGCTCTCCGACCGGTTCTTCGAGCGCGTCGCTTCCGGTGAGATTCGCTGGTGCGGGGTGGCGTTGCCGACACGCGGCTTTGCCCAGGACGCGGGCATGTCGTTCGGTGCGTTCGAGGAGTTCGTGTTCGGCGCCGGCCACGTGGACGACGCCGATCCGGTCGCGTTCTGGCGCGGCCAGTCGGCCCGGCAGGCCGGGGTGATCGAGCGGCTGGCCCGGATCTCGGAGCTGCGGATCGTCGCGGAAGACACCGACCTGGTGGTCGACGTGTCGGGCCGCACGTGGCTGAACGCCGACGGGCGCGAGAACTTCCCCGACGGCGAGGTCTACACCAGCCCGCGGCATGAGCTGACGCGCGGCCACATCAGCTTCAGCTTCGACGCCACCTACAACGGGCACGATTTCGGCGGGGTGCGCCTGTGGTTCGAGCAAGGCCGCGTGGTGCGCCACGAGGCGAGCCGAGGACGTGAGTTCCTGGAGGCGATGCTGGACATGGACGACGGGTCGCGTTACCTGGGCGAGGTGGCGTTCGGCATGAACGACGAGATCCAGCAGAGCACACGCAACGTCGCCTTCGATGAGAAGATCGGCGGCACAGCCCACGTGGCACTGGGGGCGTCCTTCCCCGAGGCCGGCGGCACCAACCGATCCGGGCTGCACTGGGACATCGTCTGCGACCTGCGCTCGGGTGGCGAGGTCTACGGCGACGGCGAGCTGATAGCGCGCGACGGGCGGTTCCTGTGAGCGACCGGCGGGTGGAGAACCTGGCGCGGGTGATCTGCGAGTACTCGCTGCAGGTGAAACCGGGACAGCTGATGCTGATCCAGTCTCCCGCCCTTGCCGAGCCGCTGGTACTGGAGCTGGTGAAGTCGGCGCTGAGGCTGGGCGCCAACCCGCGCGTACTCCTCGAAGCCGAGGGCACCCAGGTTGCGTACCTCTCGGAGGCGGGCGACCAGCAGCTCTCGACGCTCTTGCCGAACCTGCTCCCGATGTGGGAGGCGATCGACCTGCGAGTCACTATCCACGCCTCGTGGAACACCCGTGAGCTCTCCGGCATCGACCCGGCCCGGATGGCGACCGTGCAGCGCGCGCGGGCACCGCTGATGGAGACGGGCATGCGGCGTTCGGCCGCGGGCGAGATGCGCTGGTGCGTGACGGCCTATCCGTGCGAGGCGTTCGCGCAGGACGCCGACATGTCGCTGGCCGGCTACGAGGACTTCGTCTACGGCGCCGGCTGGCTGGGGCTGGACGAACCCGTCGCCGTCTGGCGCGCGTTTGCCGGGAAGCTGCGTGAGGTGGTCGACCGCCTGGCCGGCGTGCGCGAGCTGCGCGTTCTGGGTGAGGACACCGACCTGACCCTGGGTGTGGCCGGGCGCACGTGGAAGCCCTGCGCCGGTGACCGCAACTTCCCCGACGGCGAGGTGTTCACCGCGCCGCTCGAGACCGAGACCAGGGGAGACGTGCGCTTCTCGTTCCCGGCCATCTACGGCGGGCGCGAGGTGCAGGACGTGCGGCTGCGCTTCGAGGGTGGCCGCGTGGTGCGAAGCGAGGCGGTCGCCGGCGCGGACCTGCTGCGGAAGATGCTCGAGATCGACGACGGCGCATCGATCCTGGGAGAATTTGCGATAGGCACCAACTACGCTATCGAGCAGTTCACGAAGCAGATCCTGTTCGACGAGAAGATCGGCGGCACGTGCCACATGGCGGTCGGTGCCGGTTACCCGGAGACCGGCAGCACGAACCGCTCCGGCCTGCACTGGGACATGGTCTGCGACCTGCGCTCCGGCGGCGAAATCCACGCCGACGGTGAGCTGATCTACCGCGACGGCCGGTTCCTGCCTGAGTTTGCACCTGACCTGTCACCGCCGGGGGCTGAGTGAGCGTCAGAGGGCCTCGCCGCGTCCGAGCAGCGCGGCCATGGCCGCCACCCGCGCCATGAACGGCAGGTCGTGCACGCGCAGCAGCTGCACGCCCTGGTAGGCGGCCACGGCGACCACAGCGGCCGTACCCTCGATGTTCGACTCGGGCAGGCCCAGCGGCTCGGCGGTGACCTCCTTGTGTGAGCAGGCCAGGAGCAGGGGATAGCCCAGCCGGAGCAGGTCGGGCAGCGCGCGCAGGGTGGCCAGGTCGGTCGCGGTCGACTTGCCGAAGCCCAGCCCGGGGTCGACCACCAGCGCCGAGCGGTCGATGCCTGCATCGATCGCCAGCTCGGCACGCTGCGACAGGAAGCTTCCGATCTCAGCCGGGTCGATGTCGTAGCGGCCGGCCTGCACCTGCTTCGGCGCGAGCCCCAGGTGGGTCACGACCAGACCGCCGCCGTGCTCGGCGACCGCCGCCGCCAGCTCATGATCGGTCAGCCCGGTGTGGTCGTTGATCATGTCGGCGCCGGCCTCGAGTGCGGCGGCCGCCACATCGGCGCGGTAGGTGTCGACCGAGACCACCGCCTCGCACCCCGCCGCGCGGATGCCCTCGAGCACCGGCAGCACCCGCGCCCTCTCGTCGGCGGCGCTGAGCACGACGCCGGGGCGGGCGGTCATGCCGCCCACGTCGATCACGGTCGCGCCCTCGGAGACGACGGCCAGCGCGCGGGCCACCGCCAGGTCAGTGGTGGCGGTGGCGCCGCCGTCGTAGAACGAATCAGGCGTCACGTTCACGATCCCCATCAGGTGGGGACGGCCCTGACGGGGCAGCGCCCGATGGCGGAATTGCAGCAGCACGGCGCCAGCGTACCGGGATGCAGCGAATTCCTTGACACCGAACACCTGTTCGTCTACACTCGAACACATGTTCGCCCAACCCACCTCTCGAATCCTCGTCGCGGCCGCCGTGGTGATCTGTACCGTGGCCCTCATGCTGGGCATGGCTTCGCCCTCACCGGGCGCTGCCACACCCGGGCACTACCGCGTCAAGTCCGGTGACACGCTGTGGTCGATCGCATCGACGCACTACTCCGGGGGAGACACCCGCGACGGCGTTTACAAGATCCGCTCCGCAAACCACCTCAGCGATGCCACCATCACAGTCGGACAGCGGCTGGTGCTGCCGTGAGCTGCGCCCAGATCATCTCCCTCGACGAGTGGCGCAGCCGGCGGTTCCTGCCGGACGACGATCCCCCGGCCGCGCCGCGGTTGCGCGTTGTCGGTGAAGACGACCCGGAGTCGGGCAGCGCCTTCACGCTGGACGCCTTCCTGGCCCGTGCCCGCGTCGTTCTGGCCGAGCACGATCGCCCGCCGCTGCATCTCGTCGGCTGACATCCGGTCCCGGCGGCGGGCGGCTCCCCTAAACTCGGGCCATGGATCTCGACGTCGTGTTCCTGGGTACCGCGGGTGCCGTACCGACCGCGCAGCGCGGCCCCGCCGCCTACCTCGTGCGGCGTGGCGGCGAGCGGATCCTGATCGACTGCGGAGAGGGCACGCAGCGGCAGATGCTGCGATCGTCAGCCGGCCTGGCCGACATCGATCTGGCGCTGATCACGCACTTCCATGCCGACCACGTGCTTGGCCTGCCCGGCATGCTGAAGACGTTCGCGCTGCGGGCGAGAGCGGCCCCGCTCACCATCCACGGTCCCAGCGGTCTGCGGGCGCTGATCGGATCACTCGACCGCGTGATCGGACGGCTGTCGTACCCGCTGTCGCTGGTCGAGCTTGAGCCGGGGCAGACACTGCAGCGCGACGGCTACCGGATCGAGCCGTTCGCCACCGACCACCGGGTGGCAAGCCTCGGCTATGCGCTGTGTGAGGACGTCAGGCCGGGTCGGTTCGACATGGAGACGGCAACGGCGCTGGGGGTGCCGTTCGGGCCGCTGTGCGGGGAGCTGCAGCACGGACGCCCGGTGACGCTCGAGTCAGGCACGGTCGTCACGCCAGAGCAGGTGGTGGGACCGCCGCGGCCGGGGCGACGGGTCGTGTTCTCAGGCGACACGCGGCCCTGTGCCGGCACGCGGGAGGCGTCGGCCGCCGCGGACCTGCTGGTGCACGAGGCGACGTTCCTGGAGGAGGAGAGCGAGCGAGCGGGCGAGACAGGGCACAGCACCGCGATCCAGGCGGCACAGCTGGCGCTGGACGCCCAGGTCGGGATGCTGGCGCTGACACACCTGTCCACCCGCTACACCGGGGGACAGATCCGGCGCGAGGCGCGGACGATCTTCGACCAGACCGTGGTGCCCCGGGACTTCGACGTGATCGAGGTGCCGCTGGCCGAGCGGGGCGCGCCGCGACTGAACCGCGGCGACGAGGAGCAAACGCAGGTCGAAGCGCCGGCGCCCGCCGGCTGATGGACTTCGCGGCCCTGGCCGGCGGGTACGACGAGCTGCGACCGGCGGGCGAGAGCTGGCGGGAGCTGGCCGAGGTGGAGCTGGCCGAGCTCGGGCCGGCCGCGCGGCTGCTGGATGTGGGCTGCGGCACAGGCCGGTTCGCGGTGTTCGCGGCCGAGCGGCTGGGCGCCCGCGTGTGGGGTGTCGACCCGTCGCCTGAGATGCTCGACCAGGCGAGGCGGCGGGGCGGTCGCGGAGTGGGGTGGAAGCATGCCGCCGCGGAGCACCTGCCCTTCAAGAACGGCTGGTTCGACGCAGCGCACGCGCACCTGGTGATGCACGTGGTCGACGACGTCGGTGCGGCGCTGTCCGAGATGGCGCGCGTGCTGTGCAGGGACGGACGGCTGGTGGTGGTCAGCTTCCGCAGGGAGCACTTCGACCGGTTCCACCTGAATCCGTACTTCCCGAGCATTGCCACGATCGACCGCGCCCGGTTCCCGGATCCCGCGACGCTGTCTGCTGCCATCGCCGGGGCCGGATTCGACGACGTGGCCGAACGCGTTCTCCACCAGCAGGTGGCGCTCGCTCCCGGCGCGGTGCTGGAGCGCGTGCGAGGACGCTACATCTCGACCCTGCACCTGCTTGACGAGCGCGAGTACCAGGACGGCCTCGCCCGGCTCGAGCACGATCTGGCCGGCCGTGATCAGCCGCTCACGGCCGACCTGTTCTGGTCGATCACCACCGCCACCCGTACCTAGAGGTGCGCAGCCTCAGCCGGCTTCAAGCGTGGCCAGCTCGGCCGCCATGCCGGCCGCGAAGGCCGCGCCACCGCCATTTGCCGGATGCCGAACGTAGTTGGCACGCTCGCCCAGGATGCCCTCCGCGATCCGGCCGACCGCCACCACCCGCCGTGGCCGCAGCAGCTCGATCGCCCGCCGCGCGAACTCCGCGCCGGTCTCGACCTCGGCCACCGAGGGCCGCCGGTTCGACAGCGGCTCACCGGGTCTGTGGGGATGGTGCGGCACCGTATTCCAGAGGATCACCCGGCGCTCGGCCGCCAGCTCGTCCAGCACGCGATGCACGATCGTCCCGGAGGGCTCGCTCCAGCCGCCCGCCCGGTCGCTCGTGATCCGGTAGGGCGGGCCCCACCGCATCAGGTCACGCTCGCTCGTGAACGCGATCCCCGACCACCGCATCCCCTGGTATCCGGCCGCCTCACCGAGCACCAGCACCTCCGCCTGCGATCGCTCGGCCAGATACCGCTCCAGGTTCGCCAGCCGCACGGCACCGTCACGGCCGGCGTACTGGTTGAACGTCGCGCCGATGCGGGCGCGCGCGATGTCGCGGAGCAGGTCGTCCACCGTACGATCGTACCGGCCGATCCCGTCGCCGCTCGGGCACTCGGCTAGCCTGCCGTCTGATGACCGATCACGACACCCACCTGCAGCGGGCCCAGTCCTTCGGCGACGTGGCCGAGGCCTACCAGCAGGCACGACCGACGTATCCCGCGGCTGCGGTCGAGTGGGTGCTCGCCGCCGCTCCCGGACACGACGTGCTCGACCTGGCCGCCGGTACCGGCAAGCTGACGCGGGCGATCGTCGCCGCCGGCGGCAACGTCACCGCCGTGGAGCCGCTCGACGGCATGCGCGCGCAGCTGCAGGCGGCTTACCCCGACGTCCCGGTGCACGCCGGCACGGCCGAGCAGATACCGCTCGACGACGAGAGCGTCGACGCCGTGCTGGTCGGACAGGCGTTCCACTGGTTCGATGCGGAACCGGCCCTGAACGAGATCGCCCGGGTACTGCGCCCGGGCGGCGTGCTGGGCCTGCTCTGGAACATCCGCGACGACTCGATCGGCTGGGTGGCCGAGCTGACCGGCACGCTGGTGATGGGAGCAGACGTGCTGTCGCAGGTCGACGGATCGGACTGGCAGGGCGTGGGAGAGCACGAGCGGTTCGGGCCGATCGAGCGCCGCGACTTCCCCAACCCGACGCCGTTTGACGCTGACCGGCTGGTCGCGTGGGCCACGTCCACCAGCACGCTTGCCACCATGCCGCCCGACAAGCGCTCAGAGACGCTGCGGTCCGTGCGCGAGTTCGCGACCCGCCACCCGGGCCTGGGCGAAGAGGATCACTTCACGATGCCGTTCGTGACGGTCACCGCGCGGGCACGCCTGGCCGCCATCCGCCCCGCCTGATAGGCTGTTCTCCGGCTCGATCAACCACAGAGCCAGCCCTGCACGCCCCTTTAATCCGCGGCCAGAGAGCCCGGGAAGGAGTCGCAAGATGACGTGTGCCTGCCCAACGACGCCGCCCACAGCCGGGTGAGCGTTCCCGAGATCGCAGGCCGGGTACTGCTCGACGAGGCCGATCTGCAGCGGACGTTGCGCCGGATCGCGCACGAGATCGTCGAGAAGCACCCCGACATCGACCGCCTCGTCCTGGTCGGAATCCACACGCGCGGCGTCTATCTGGCCGACCGCCTGGCCGCGCTGATCGAACAGTTCAGCGACGTGCGCGTGCCCACCGGCGCACTCGACATCTCCTTCTACCGCGACGACGTGCGCGTGCACCCACAGCCGGTGGTGAAGGCAACCCGGCTGGACTTCCCGATCGATGGCCGTTCGGTGGTGCTCGTGGACGACGTGCTGTTCACGGGTCGCACCATCCGCAGCGCCATCGAGGCGCTGTTCGGCTACGGCCGGCCGGAGCGCGTGCAGCTGGCGGTGCTGGTCGACCGCGGCCACCGCGAGCTGCCGATCCGCCCCGACTACGTCGGCAAGAACCTGCCCACCGCGCGCGCCGAGCGCGTGAACGTCCAGCTTTCCGAGGTCGACGACGTCGACCGCATCGTCCTTCTCACCGCCGACTAGGAGCGCTCGTGGATCTCTACCCACCAACCGGACTGCCCAGCCGCCGCCACCTGCTCTCGATCTCCGACCTCGACCGTGCCGACGTGGAGCGGCTGCTGGAGACAGCGGAGGGCTTTGAGTCGGTGATGCAGCGCGACGTCAAGAAGGTGCCGACGCTGCGCGGCCGCACGGTCGTGAACCTCTTCTTCGAGTCGTCCACCCGCACGTCGAGCTCGTTCGAGCTGGCCGCCAAGCGCCTGTCGGCCGACACCATCAGCCTCAAGTCCTCGGGCTCCAGCGTCGACAAGGGCGAGTCGCTGAAGGACACCATCCTCACGCTCAGCGCCTACGACCCGGACGTGATCGTGATCCGCCATCCCCAGGCCGGCGCGCCCGCGATCGTCACGCGCCACACCGACGCCCACGTCGTCAACGCCGGCGACGGAAAGCACCAGCATCCGACCCAGAGCCTGCTCGACCTGTACACGATCAGAAAGGCGCTGGGCACGGTCGAGGGGCTGCAGGTCGCCATCGTCGGGGACGTCCTGCACTCGCGGGTGGCCCGGTCCAACATCCAGGCGCTGACCATGCTCGGCGCCCACGTCACCCTGGTCGGCCCGCCGACGCTGATCCCGCGCGAGGCGGCCGCGATGGGCGTGTCGGTGTCGCACAGCATCGACGACATCGCCGAGGCCGACGTCATCTACGTCCTGCGCATGCAGCGGGAGCGCATGCTGGAGGGCGCGAACTACCTGCCCTCGCTGCGCGAGTACAGCACGCTTTGGGGGGTGACCCCCGACCGGGTGCGACCCAGCCAGCTGGTGATGCACCCCGGCCCGATCAACCGCGGCGTCGAGATCTCGGCCGAGGTGGCCGACAGCGCCAGCTCGCGGATCGTTGACCAGGTGCGGGCCGGCCTGGTGACGCGGATGGCGGTGCTCTACGACCTGCTCACCGAGCCGACCACCACCGGTGGCCAGGCCGCCTTGCGGGCCGTCGAGCCGGCCGGGCAGGAGGTGGCCTGATGCAGAGGCTGACGCACCGTGAGGCTCCGCTCGCCAACCTGCTGATCTGCGGCGCCCGCCTGTTCGACGGCGGCAGCGGGCTGGAGGGCGTACAGCTGGACGTCCGGGTCGTCGACGGGACGATCGCCGAGATCGGCTCCGACCTGGAGGCGGACGGGGCCGAGACGATCGACGCCGCCGGGCTGACCATGACCCCGGGCCTGGTTGATCCGCACGTCCACCTGCGCACCCCTGGCGACGAGGACGTTGAGGACATCGCCTCGGGCACCCGCGCCGCAGCCGGCGGCGGGTTTGTGGCGATCCTGGCAATGCCCAACACCGATCCCGTGGTCGACAGCGCGGCCGTGCTGAGCGGACTGATCGAGCGCGCCGGCGACCAGGCCGCAGTGCCGACCGGGTTCTTCGCCGCCATCAGCCGCGGCCTGGAGGGCCGCGAGCTGGTGGACATGGCCGAGCTGGCCGCGCGCGGAGCAGCCGGCTTCTCGGACGACGGCCGCCCGGTCGAACGCGCCGGCATGCTGCGCCGGGCGCTCCAGTACAGCCGCATCACCGGCCTCAAGCTGACGCTGCATGAGGAGGACATGACCCTCACCGCCGGCTCGCAGATGCACGAAGGCGCCGTCTCGGCCGAGCTGGGCCTGCACGGGTACCCCGGGATCGGGGAGAGCGTGATGGTCGGCCGCGACCTGCAGATCGCCCGTTACGAGCACGCGCCGCTGCACCTGTGCCACATCTCCGCGGCCGAGTCGGTGGCCGAGATCCGCCGCGCCAAGGAGCTGGGGGTCGACGTCACCGCCGAGGTGTCGCCGCACCACCTGTGCCTGACCGACGAGCTGGTTCGCGATCTCGACGCGGCCGTCAGCAAGATGAACCCGCCGCTGCGCTCGGCCGCCGACCGGGCGGCGCTGATCGAGGCACTGGCCGACGGCACGCTGGACTGCATCGCCACCGATCACGCGCCCCACCGCACGCGCGAGAAGGAGGTGCCGTTCGAGGCGGCGCCGAACGGGGTGATCGGCCTGGAGACGGCCTTCGCCGCCGTCTACACGGAGCTGGTGGCTCCCGGCCTGGTGTCGCTCTCGACGGTGATCGAACGGATGTCGGCCGGACCCGCGCGGGCCTTCGATCTGCCCGTCCCGGCGCTGCGTACCGGCGTCCCAGCCGACCTCGCGCTCTGGGATCTGTCGGAGAGCTGGCTGGTCGCGCCGCCATACGCCTCGCGCTCGCGCAACTGCGCATTCGCCGGGCGCACGCTGCAGGGCCGCTGCACGATCACGATCGCTGCCGGCGCCGTCGCCCACCGGCTGGCCGAGGTGGCACGATGAGCGCCCTGCTGGTGTTGGAGGACGGCACGGTGCTCGAGGGCGAGGCCTACGGCGGAACCGGTACGGCGGTCGGCGAGCTGGTGTTCATCACGTCGATGACCGGCTACCAGGAGATCGTCACCGACCCGTCGTTCGCAGGCCAGATGATCACCTTCACACAGCCGATGATCGGCAACTACGGGGTGGAGGCCGACGCGTCGGAGTCAGACCGGCCACAGGCGCGCGCGGTGATCGTGCGCGAGGGCCGAAATGCCGCGCCGGCGGGGCGCGTGGGCTTCTCCGACTGGCTGGCCGGCCACGGTGTGATCGGCATCCAGGGGCTGGACACCCGCATGCTGACGCGGCGCCTGCGGGACGGCGGCACCGTGCGTGCGGCGGTCTGCTCGGATGGGACGCCGGTGCCGCAGCTGCTGGCAATGGTCGGCGGCGAGCCCGAGATGGCCGGGCAGGCCCTGGCCGGCGAGGTGTCGTGTGTGCGGGCCGAGCAGCTGCCCGCCCTGGCGGCCGAGCGCGCGCATGTGGTGGTGCTCGACTACGGGGTGAAGGCGTCGATCGTGCGGATCGTGCGCGAGCACGGCGCCCGCGTGACCGTTATGCCCTGGAACGCGACGGCCGAGCAGGTGGTCGAGCTGCGGCCCGACGGCGTGCTGCTCGGCAACGGCCCGGGCGATCCGGCCGCGCTGCCCGCCTGCGTGTCGGAGGTGCGCGAGCTGGTCGGGCAGGTGCCCGTGTTCGGGATCTGCCTGGGTCACCAGCTGCTGGGCAGGGCTCTGGGCCTGGAGACGTTCAAGCTCCGTTTCGGCCATCGCGGCGCCAACCACCCGGTGCTGGACGTCGATACAGGACGGGTGCTGGTGACGGCTCAGAACCACGGGTTCGCGGTGCGCGTGCCCGACGGGGGAGGCGATCTCGAGACCGACTTCGGGCCGGCCCGCGTCACCCACGTCTCGCTCTACGACGGCACCGTCGAGGGCCTGGCGCTGCGCGAGCTGCCCGCCTGGTCGATGCAGTTCCACCCCGAGGCGAGCCCCGGGCCACACGACGCCCGCGAGGCACTGGAGCGGTTCGTGAGGACGCTGACGGAGGCCCCCCTTGCCCAGGCGTGACGACATCGCCAAGATCGCGCTGATCGGTTCCGGCCCGATCGTGATCGGCCAGGCCTGCGAGTTCGACTACTCGGGCACCCAGGCCCTGCGCGTGCTGCGCGACGAGGGCTACGAGACGGTGCTGATCAACTCCAATCCGGCCACGATCATGACCGATCCGGGCTGGGCCGACCGAACCTACCTGGAGCCGCTCGACCTCGACGGCGTGCGTGCGGTGCTTGAGGCGGAGCGTCCCGACGCGCTGCTACCCACTCTGGGCGGCCAGACCGCGCTCAACCTGGCGTCGCTGCTGGCCGAGTCAGGCACCCTCGACGAGCTCGGCATCGAACTGGTAGGCGCCTCCTACGACGCCATCCACTGCGCGGAGGACCGTGACCTGTTCGCCCGCACGATGGAGTCGATTGACCTGCGCGTGCCGCGCAGCGCGATCGCCCACACCCTCGACGAGGCCCGCGCTGCGCTGTCCGGCGAGCTGGCGCTGCCGGTCGTGATCCGGCCCGCCTTCACGCTGGGCGGCCAGGGAGGCGGCTTCGCCACCACCCCCACGCGGTTCGACGAGATCGTGCAACGCGGGCTCCGCGAGAGCCCGATCAGCCAGATCCTGCTCGAGGAGTCGGTGGCAGGGTGGGGCGAGTTCGAGCTGGAGGTGATCCGCGACCGCAACGACAACGTGGTCGTGATCTGCTCGATCGAGAACGTCGACCCGATGGGCGTCCACACCGGCGACTCGGTGACGGTGGCGCCCGCGCAGACCCTGACCGACCGCGAGTACCAGCTGCTGCGCGATGCCTCGGCCAAGGTGATCCGAGCCGTCGGCGTCGAGACCGGCGGGTCGAATGTGCAGTTCGCACTGAACCGCGACAGCGGCGAGCTGGTCGTGATCGAGATGAACCCGCGCGTGTCGCGCAGCTCGGCGCTCGCATCGAAGGCCACCGGCTACCCGATCGCGAAGGTCGCCACCAAGCTCGCGATCGGCTACACCCTGGATGAGATCCCCAACGACATCACCGGCACCACACCCGCGTCGTTCGAACCGGCGCTCGACTACGTGGTGGTGAAGCTGCCCCGCTTCGCGTTCGAGAAGTTCCCCGGTGCGGACGCCGAGCTGACGACCCAGATGAAGTCGGTGGGCGAAGCGATGGGCATCGGCCGCAGCTTCTGCGAGGCCTGGGGTAAGGCCATGCGCAGCCGCGAGCTGGACGGCGTCGCACGCAGCGAGGGATCGGTGGCCGAGGGCTCGTGGGACCGGTTCGATGTGATCGCGGCGCGGCTGCTAGCCGGTGACGGCCCCCGGGCGCTGGCCGAAGAGTCGAAGGTGCACCCCTGGTTCCTGGACGAGTGGTCGCGCGTCAGCGACGCCGAGCGGGAGCTGGCCGCCGCCGGCGGGGTGGCCGACGCGGCAGCATGGCGGCGGCTGAAGCGCCTCGGCATCTCCGACGCCCGCATCGCCGAGCTGACCGGCGCCGCCGAGCGGGCGGTGCGCCGAGCGCGGCGCGAGGCCGGCGTGCGGCCCGTCTACAAGGCCGTCGACAGCTGCGCGGCCGAGGTGGAGGCGCAGGCCCCCTACTACTACTCGGCCTACGAGCAGGAGGACGAGCTGCGCCGCGGCGATCGCGAGAGCGTGGTGATTTGGGGCGCCGGTCCCAACCGCATCGGCCAGGGCATCGAGTTCGACTACTGCTGTGTGCAGGCTGCACAGACCTTCCGCTCACTCGGCTACGACGCGGTGATGGTGAACTGCAACCCCGAGACGGTCTCGACCGACGCGGACTCCTCCGACCGGCTGTACTTCGAGCCGTTGACGGTCGAGGACGTGCTCGAGGTGATCGAGCGCGAACGCCCGATCGGCGTCGTCGCCCAGTTCGGCGGCCAGACGCCGCTGGGGCTGGCGCGGCGGCTCGAGGAGGACGGCGTGAAGCTCCTGGGCACGCCGTTCGATGCGATCGACGTGGCCGAGGACCGGGAGCGGTTCGGGAGTGTGCTGGGTGAGCTGGGCCTGCAGGCGCCGGCGTGGGGGATCGCCGCCGACGTGGAGGAGGCGGCCGCGATCGCGGCCCGCGTCGGCTACCCGGTGCTGGTCCGGCCGTCCTACGTGCTCGGCGGCCGCGAGATGCGGATCTGCTACGACGAGTCGATGCTGCGGTCGCGGACGGTGCAGCCTGCGTCGCTGATCGACCGCTTCGTGGAGGACGCGATCGAGGTCGACGTGGACGCGGTCTGCGACGGCCGGCGGGCCTGGATCGGCGCCGTCATGCAGCACGTCGAGGAGGCCGGCGTGCACTCGGGCGACTCGGCCTGCGTGATTCCGACCCTGTCGCTGGGCGACGAGATCGAGCGCGAGATCCGCGCGCAGACGCGCGCGATCGCCCTGGCGCTGGGCGTGCGCGGGCTGATCAACGTGCAGTTCGCGGTGCAGGGGTCCGCCGTGTACGTGATCGAGGCGAACCCGCGGGCCTCGCGCACGGTGCCGTTCGTCGCCAAGGCCACCGGCCGCAACCTGGTGGAGGCGGCCTGCCGGGCTGCGCTCGGCCTTCCCGTCGTCCTGGCCGAGGAGCCGCCCGAGCACATCAGCGTGAAGGCCGCGGTGCTGCCGTTCCAGCGGTTCTTCGGAGCCGACCCGGCGCTCGGCCCCGAGATGCGCTCGACCGGGGAGGTGATGGGCATCGGCCCGGACTTCCCGACCGCCTTCGCCAAGGCCGAGCGCGCCGCCGGTCGACCGCTTCCCGTGAAGGGCCGGGTATTCCTGTCGGTGCGCGACTCCGACAAGCCGGCCGCGACCATGCTGGCCGCGCTGCTGCAGTCGCTCGGCTTCGACCTGGTTGCAACCACCGGCACGGCCAGGGCTTTGCAGCGGATCGGCATCCCCGTGGAGACCGTCCAGAAGGTGACCGAGGGGTCGCCGAACGTGGTCGACCTGATCCAGGACGGCGCCATCAACCTGATCATCAACAGCCCGCTGGGCCGCGGCGCCCGCACCGACGGCTACGAGATCCGCGAGGCCGCGATCCGCAACCAGATCCCCTGCATCACCACCCTCGCGGGCGCCTCCGCCGCCGTGCAGGCGATCGCTCAGGCCCGCTCGGTCGCGCCGGTGGCACTGCAGACGCTGCATGCAGCGGGGGTGGAGTCGCATGCCGCCGGGTAGGCGGATGCTGCCGGTCGCGCGGGTCGAGGCGGTCGGCGCCTACACGCTGCTGGTGCTGCAAAACGACGGCGGTGAGGTGGGCCGGCCGGGCCAGTTCTTCATGCTCCAGGCCGACCCGGAGCCGAGCGGCGCATACCTGCCGCGGGCGCTGTCGGCGGCCTGGGCCGATGCGGGCGAGATCGCCTTCCTGCTGGACGTGCGCGGCGCCGGCACCGCCGCCCTGGCCGGGGCCGCCCGGGTGTCGGTGCTGGGGCCGCTGGGCCATGGCTTCGAGCTGCGCGACGGGCCGGCCATCCTGGTCGGCGGCGGCATCGGTGCGGCCATCCTGCCCTGGCTGGTGCGCGACCTGCCTGGCCCGGTGACGACCCTGCTCGGGTTCCGCGAGCAGCGGCATGCCGTGTGCGCCGCACTGATCGACGCCGATGCGACCGTGGTGTTGGAGCCGACCTACGTGACCGAGCCGTTGGCGCGGCTGCTGCCGGCCGACGCAACCGTCTACGCCTGCGGGCCGGGTCCGATGCTGCACGCCGTGGCCGCGCTGTGCGCCGAGCACGCCGTACCCTGCCTGCTGGCGATGGAGGCGGCCATGGCCTGTGGGTTCGGCGCCTGCTACGGCTGCGCGGTCGAGATCGACGGCGAGTGGAAACGGCTGTGCATCGAGGGTCCCGTGCTGGCGGCGGGACGGGTGCTGGCGGGCGTGCAGGGTGGGTAGCGTGGCCACCCGCTTCTGCGGGATCGACCTCGCCCACCCGGTGGTGAACGGGTCGGGCACGCTCGACGCGCTGGCGGCGGGCACCCTCGGCGTGTCCGCCTTTGTCACCAAGACGGTCACGCTGAACCCGCGCGCAGGCAACCCGCCACAGCGCATCGCCGAGACCCCGCAGGGCATGGTCAACTCGATCGGTCTCGCGAACCCGGGCCTCGAACGGTTCTGCGACGAGCACCTGCCGCGACTGGCCGAGCTGGGCGTGCCGCTGATCGTCAGCGTCGGGGGCTGGAGCCGGGAGGAGTACGCCGTGGCCGTGCGGCGGATCGGCGCACACCCGGCCGTGGCGGCGCTCGAGCTGAACGTGTCATGCCCCAACGTCGACACCGGCTGCATCTCGATCGGCACCGACCCGTCGGAGACGCGGGCGCTGCTGGAGCGCTGTCGCGCAGAGACCGACCGGCCGCTGCTGGCCAAGCTGTCGCCGAGCGTGGCCGACGTCTCGGCCGTTGCGCTGGCCGCCGCCGAGGGCGGGGCGGCGGGCCTTGTGCTGATCAACACGGTCCGTGGAATGGCGATCGACCGCGACACGCTGCAGCCGGTCCTGGGTGGCGGCGGCGGCGGCCTATCCGGCCCCGCCGTGAAGCCTGTCGCCCTGCACGCGATCTTTCACTGCCGGGCCGCCACCGGGCTGCCCATCGCCGGCGTCGGCGGCATCGGCGGCGCCCAGGACTGCCTCGAGTTCGCGGCGGCGGGGGCGGCGATTGTCGCCGTCGGCACCGCCCTCTTCCGCAACCCCGGGCTGGTCGAGGAGATCGTCGCCGAACTCCCCGGCCTGCTCGAGCGGCACGGCGTTTCCACCTTTGACGACGTCGTCGGACGGGCCCATCACCAGCAGGGTAAAGCTTTACTTGAGGTTGATGCGAACCACTCCTAAATCGGCCTATTCTGGCCGTTTCCTTGTCGTTGCACGGACGGCCAAGCGTGGTATTATCGCCCCGAAAGATGCCCACGCTCCTCTCGCAGGCCCCCTCCCGTTCGCTCGACCAGAGACTCGACGCACTCGACCGGGCGAACCGCATCCGTGTGCAACGAGCGCAGCTGAAGCGCGCACTCAAGGCGGGGACCACCACGTTCGACCAGGTGCTGGTCGACCCGCCGGACTACGTGCTGACGGCGAAGGTGTACGACATGCTGCTGTCGGTTCCGCGGCTGGGAAGGGTGCGCGCCGGTCGGCTGCTGACCCAGTGCCGGATCAGCCAGGCCAAGACCATCGGCGGACTGTCCGAGCGACAGCGCGGCGAGCTGGTCGACCTGTTCAACTCCTGACAACGGCTGCGGCCGCATGAGCGGCCGGCTGTTCGTCGTATCCGGTCCGTCCGGCGTCGGCAAGGGAACATTGATCGCGCGGGCTCGTGCCGAGGTACCGCGGCTGGAGCTGGCCACCTCGGCCACCACCCGTCCCAGGCGCCCCAGCGAGCAGCAGGGCCGCGAGTACCACTTCCTCTCCCCGGACGAGTTCCAGCGGCGGTTGCAGGGGGGCGAGTTCCTGGAGCATGTAGAATTCGCCGGCCATCGGTACGGCACGCTGCGCAGCGAGGTCGAACGGCGACTGGCGGACGGCTCGAACGTGATCCTCGAGATCGACGTCCCCGGCGCTCGTGAGATCGAGCGGCAGCTGCCGGACTCGGTGCTGGTGTTCATCGCACCGCCGGATGTGGGAGACCTCGAGCAGCGCCTGATCGGGCGCGGCACGAACTCGCCGCAGGACATTGCCACCCGGCTGCGGATCGCCAGGTCCGAGCTGGAGGCGGAAACCGATTTTCGCTACGTGATCGTGAACGACGATGTGGAACGGGCGGCGTCCCAGCTCACCGAGCTGATCCGCGCCGCCCTTGACGAGGAGACCAGATGATCTATCCCAAAGTTGACGTCCTGCTCGAACATGTGGACAGCAAGTACGCGCTCGTGATCGCGGCCGCCAAGCGCGCCCGCCAGATCAACGACTACCACCACCAGCTCGGCGAGGGCAGCTTCGAGGGCTTCGCCCCACCGTTGATCGAGTCGCGGTCGAAGAACTTCCTGACCATGGCGCTCGAGGAGATCGCTGAGGGCAAGCTGGAGGTCTCGACCTCCGACGCCAGCGCCGTCTGAGCGCCGGCTGATCATCGCCTGGGTTTCCCGGCGGCGACGCCGTACACTTCGGCCATGATCCTGGTCGGGGTGAGCGGGGGGGTCGCGGCCTACAAGAGCTGTGAGCTGGTGCGGCTGCTGGTCAAGACCGGCCGCGAGGTGCAGGTCGTGATGACGCCGGCCGCCGAGCGCTTCGTCGGGCCGACCACCTTCTCGGCGCTCTCCCGGCGGCCGGTGCTGACCGAGCAGTCGGTCGACGTGTTCCCGCACCTGGAGGCCTCGCGGGAGGCGATTCTCTACTGCATCGCCCCGGCCGGCGCCAACACGATCGCGCGCCTGGCGCACGGCGAGGCCCCGAACGTGCTGACCCAGTCGGCGCTGGCATTCACCGGCCCGCTGCTGGTGGCCCCGGCCATGAACCCGCGCATGTGGTCGGCACCGGTCACGCAGGAGAACGTGCGCGCCCTGCTGGCGCGCGGCGTCGAGATGATCGGCCCGGAGTCGGGCGAGATGGCTGAGGGAGAGCAGGGCGCCGGCCGCATGTCCGAGCCGGATCAGATCGCCGGCCGCATCGAGGCACGGCTGGCGACGCTCGGCAGCCTGGCCGGGCGCCGGGTGCTGGTCACCGCCGGCGGGACGCGCGAGCCGCTCGACGCGGTGCGGTACCTGGGAAACCGCTCCAGCGGGCGGATGGGCGTGGCGGTGGCCGACGAGGCGGCCAGGCGCGGGGCCGACGTGACGCTGATCCTTGCTGCGGCCACGGCGTCGCCGAGCGCGCCGATGCGGACGCTGCGGGCGGAGACGGCCGAGCAGCTGCGGGCGGCCACGCTGGCCCAGGCCGACGGCGCGGACGTGATCGTGATGGCGGCCGCCGTGGCCGACTACCGGCCCGGCCGGCCGGTCGACGGCAAGCGCATCAAGGACTCCGAGGCCTGGACGATCGAGATGCTGCCGACGGCAGACATCCTGGCCGAGCTGGGCGCCGGGCGGCGCGAGGGCCAGGTGCTGATCGGCTTCGCCGCCGAACACGGCGAGGGGGCCGTCGATCGAGCTCGCGCCAAGCTGGAGCGCAAGGGTGCGGACATGATCGTGATGAACGACATCAGCCGCACGGACATCGGCTTCGACAGCAGCCTCAACGAAATCGTGCTGGTGTCGTCCAAAGGAGAGCAGCTGGTATCGCGACGCTCCAAACAGGCCTGCGCCGCCGCCATTCTGGACACATTGGGGAACCAAACCGCCGCCGCCGCCGTAGAGCAGCGTACGACGGTCTGACGAGAGGACACCTGTGGAAGCATCAGAGCTGCACGACTCGACCCACTCTCAGGCGATCGCCAACGCGGGCGTCGTCGCCCGCCGCGTGATCGAAAACGTGGCCCGTGTGATCCATGCCCCGGACGGCCTGCTGGAGCGGTGCGTGATGGCGCTGCTGTGCGAGGGCCACATCATCCTCGAGGACTTCCCAGGAGTGGGCAAGACGATGCTGGCCAAGTCGCTGGCGCGCTCGCTGGACTGCGAGTTCGCGCGCATCCAGGCCACGCCCGACCTGCTCCCGTCCGACATCACCGGCGTCAACGTCTACAACCTGCAAGCCAACGAGTTCGAGTTCCGCCCGGGCCCGGTGTTCGCGAACCTGGTGCTGGTCGACGAGATCAACCGCGCCAGCCCGAAAACCCAGTCGGCGCTGCTCGAGTGCATGCAGGAGGTACAGGTCACCATCGACGGGTCGACCCACCGGCTGGCCCGCCCATTCATGGTGATCGCCACCCAGAACCCGATCGAGTACGAGGGCACGTTCCCGCTGCCGGAGGCCCAGCTCGACCGCTTCACGATGCGGCTGCACCTGGGGTACCCGGCCATCGCCGAGGAGGCGCGGATGCTGTCCGAGCACGCGGCCTCCGAGCCGATCGAGCTGCTGGAGCCGGTCGCGTCGGCCGCCGACCTCGAGTCCGCCATCGAGGCCGTCAAGAGCGTGTACGTCGAGGACAGCCTCAACCGGTACGTGGTCGCGATCCTGCGCCATACCCGTGGCGACTCGCGGCTCGCGCTGGGGGCCAGCCCACGGGCCGGTATCTCGCTGCTGCGGGTGGCCAAGGCGCTGGCGGCGCTGCACGGCCGCGAGTACGTGATCCCGGCGGATATCAAAGACGTGGCCGCCGATGTGCTCTCGCACAGGGTGATCATGGCCGCCGATGCCCGTACCGGCGGGGTGGATCCCTCCGAGGTGATCGGCGAGGCGGTCGACCGCACGCCGGTCCCGGTCTGATCCGGCCATGACGTCTCGCGGCAAAGGCACGCTCGTCCTCGCGGCCGGCCTGTACCTGGCCTCCTGGGGCTTCGGCACCCACGCCATGTACCCGGTGGCAGTGGGTCTGCTGGCGGCGCCGGTGCTGGCGTGGCTCTGGGTGCGCCTGACGGCGCGCCCGACCGAGCTGCGGCGGCGCACCGGCCATCGCGAGCTGGTCGAGGGCGGACGGGTGGTAGTGGAGGTCGAGATCCGGGCCGAGGGCGGACTGCTGCCCGCGCGCGCCACGCTGCTCGAGCAGATGGGCGATCTCGGCAGCCGCGAGCTGCCGCTGCGCCAGCGCGGTCACGCGCTCTACGGCCGCTACACCATCGATCCGGCGCCGCGTGGCCGCTACACGCTCGCGGCCGCCGAGCTGCGCGTCGACGACCCGTTGGGGTTGGCCGAGTCGCGGACGCAGCTGGCACGCACCGACACGCTGCTCGTCTACCCCCGCGTCTACGAGCTGGACGGACTGTTCACCGACGCGGGCAGCGCGGGCGGCGATGAGGGCCGGGCGCTCCTGCACCGCACCGCCGGATACGACCTGCACTCGATCCGCGACTTCCAGCAAGGCGAGAGCCTGCGCCGGGTGCACTGGCGCTCAACGGCCAAGCGCCGCAAGCTGATGGTCAAGGAGCTGACGGAGCTGCCGCGCGACGAATCGGCGGTGCTACTCGACGGCGACCGCGACTCCAGCGTGGGCGCGCCCGGCGCCAGCAGCTTCGACGCGCAGGTGCGGGCCGCCGCATCGCTGCTGAACAGGATGGTGGAGGGCGGCCAGCGCTGCTCGCTTGTGATGCACGGACAGACCCGGCGGCGGATCCGGATCCGGGCCGGCGGCGGCGACTGGGGCACCGCGCTTGCCGCCCTCGCGGCCGTGCGGGCCGACGCCAGCCAGCCGCTGTCGGTGATGCTGCGCGACACGCTCGGCGCAACCGGTGCGGCCGAGGCAATCGACGCCGCCCGCCTGTACGTCGTCACCGCTGCGCTGAACCCGGATCTGGCGGCCCGCCTGCTGGCGATGCGTTCTGTCCGCCGCGACGTGGCCGTCGTGTGGGTTGACGCCCCGTCCTTCGCCGGGGTGGAGCGGGTGCCAGGCCCGGCCGAGGCGGCCTCACTGCGGCTGGCAAGGGCGGGCGTCCCGGTCGCGCGGCTGGGCGCCGGCGACGACGTGGCCACCGCGCTTTCCTCGGCGATCGCTCGGAGGGCCGGCATTGGCTGAGCGGATCTGGGTGCTGGCGGCGGTGGCCCTGTTCAGCGGCTGGCACTGGCAGCAGCTCGAGCGCCCGACGCCGTCGCCCGGTGAGCTGGCGCTGCTGGCCGTGCTGGCGGCCGTGCCGGCGATCATCGCAGGCCTGGGACGGCGCCGGCCCGCCATCGTCGCGGCCGTCCTGGCCGCGCTGATCGCGGTCTGGCGGGCCTTCGGCTACCTGCCCTGGGATCGTGGCCACCAGCTGTACCCGCTGCGGATCGTGTCCGGGGTGCATGACGGCGCCAAGAACTGGTTCGAGACCTCGACGCCGTTTGACCCGAGCCGTTTCGCGACGACGTCGGGACTCGTGGACCTGTGCTTCTTCGGGCTGATGGCCGTGTTCGCCTGGCTGCTGATCGACGGCCGCTTCGCGCTGGCTGCCCTGGCCTGCGCGTTCGCGCTGTACGCGATCCCGAGCACCGCGGTGGGCATGGGCAGCGCCGGCCTGCGGGCGGCCATCTTCCTGCTGCTGGCGCTCGCGATCCTGGCCGTCTGCCAGCGTCGCGTCCCGCTGGGCGGGAGCGCGATCGGCCAGCTTTCGGTGCTCGCGGTGGCGACGGTCGTGGCGGGGCTCGTGATCGGATCGGCGCCCGGCGTGGCCAAGGGCGCCCTGTTCGACTGGCGCCACTGGAACCCGCTGGCGGGCAACGGCCCCCAGGTCAGCGTCGGCTACGTCTGGAACCAGGACTACGGGCCGTTACACTGGCCGAAGCAGACCACGACGGTGTTCCAGGTGCAGTCGGCCCACCCGCACTACTGGAAGGCCGGGGTGCTGACCGTCTTTGATGGCAACCACTGGGTGGCTCCCGCTTCGGCGCCGAGTTACGGCAACTACCATCAGGCCGACGCGATCGGGATGCCGGTCAGCTCGGAGACCAGTAACGAGCTGCATCCCGACACCGGATCCGACATCACACAGGTCGGATTTACGATCGAGGCGCTGGCCGATGCTCGCGTGCTCTCGACCGGCCAGCCGCTCCGGTACACGTTCGCCTCGCCGATCGACGCGCAGCTCTTCACCGACGGCAGCGTCGAGGCGAGCGGCGATCTGCCCCGCGGCGCCAGCTACACCGTGCGGGCCTACTCACCCAACCCCAAGCCGAAGCAGCTGTCCGAGGTCGGAAACGCGTTCCCGACGTCGATTGCGCGGTCAGTGGTCGTGAACCACGCGGCGATCCCCGTGTGGGGCCGCACCACGAAGAAGCGGGTGCCGGTGCCCATCGACAGCCGCCTGGTCGCTGCCAGCAATCAGGCCTGGCATGCGTCAGGGGCGGATGAGCCCGGCACCAGCGAGTACGGGGCGGTAGTCGCCCTGGAGTCGTACTTCCACGCCAAGCCGTTCACCTACGACCAGACGCCACCGGTCGGCCCGGGCCCGGTGCTGGCCTACTTCATGCTGCACTCCCATCGCGGCTACTGCCAGATGTACTCCGGTTCGATGGCGCTGGTGCTGCGCCTGCACGGCATCCCAGCCCGGGTCGCCTACGGGTTCACGGAGGGCTCGCAGACCCAGACCGGCTACAAGGTCACGGACCGAGACGCGCACGCCTGGGTCGAGGCGTTCTTCCCGAAGTACGGCTGGATCCCGTTCGAGCCGACCCCTACTCGCAACCTGCCGGAGGTGCAGGCCTCCACGACCAACGCCAGCTGGGTGCACTCGATCGGCGACACGAAGAACGCCACCCAGTTCGGCATCCAGAGCCACCAGCTGCGGCGGCGGCTGGTGGGCGCCGCGGGGCCACACGTCCCAAACCCCGGACACGGCCACGGCTCCGGCGGTGGCGGCGCCCCCGGTGTGGTGGCGGCGCGGTCGGGTGGCCACAGCTTCTTCCTGTGGGCGATCTCGGCGGCGGCCATCCTGATCGCGGTGCTGGCGGCGGTGAAGCTGGTCGCCGTGCGCTGGCGGTACCTGCGGCGCGGCCCGCGGGGACAGGCCTCGGCCGCCTACCACGAGCTGGCCACCTACATCGGCGACCAGGGCGTCAGGGTCAATGCCAACGCCACCTTCGAGGAGCTGGCGGGGCTGGTCGAGCACACCTGGGGTGTGGACGCGTCGACCCTGGCAAAGGCCGGCAGCGCGGCTCGCTATGCGCCGCCGCAGATCGCTGCTCGAGCCGGGCAGGAGGTGCGGCCCGCGCTGCGCCGGATCCGCCGCGACCTGCGCAACAGCATCGACCTGCGCGACAGGGCCATGGGGTCGCTGCGGCTGCGCTCGATGCTGGCTCAGACCACCCATCTCGACTAGCCGGGCGAGGCTTGCGTGCGACGCTATCGTGAGGGAGTGGCCCAGGACGAGACATACGAGCTGTTCCAGCGAGGACGCGCGCACCTGCAGCGAGGTGACAACGCGCAGGCAACCGTCTCGCTGGAGAAGGCGAAGCGACGCGAGCCGGACAAGGCCTCGATCCGCGAGGCGCTGGGCCTCGCCTACCTGCGCCTGCGCCGCTACAGCGAGGCGGCGGCGGAGTTCGAGTACATCCTGGACACGGCGCCGGCCAACGACTACGCGCACTACTGCATGGGACGCTGCCTGTCGCGGATGGGCGAGAACGGCCTGGCGGCGGGGCACTACAAGATGGCGCTGTGGCTGCGGCCGGAGGTCGACTACTACCGCGAAGCCGTGGACAAGCTCAGCGCGTAGTCGCGTAATCGCCTAGTCGCCGAGCCAGATCGTGACCGGCCCGTCGTTCACCAGCGACACCCGCATGTGCGCGCCGAAGCGACCGGTGTGCACGTCCAGCCCGGCGACCCGCAGCTGGTCGGCCACCGCGTCCACCAGCACCCGCCCGTCGTCCGGCGCCGCGGCGCCGGTGAAGCCCGGCCTGTTGCCGCGCGCGACGTCGGCGTAGAGGGTGAACTGCGACACGCACAACACGCTGCCGGCCACGTCGATCAGCGAGCGGTTCATGCGCCCCTGCTCGTCCCCGAAGATGCGCAGACGGGCGATCTTGTCGGCCAGGCGGCGCGCGTCCTGGTCGCCATCGCCGGCGCCCGCCGCGACCAGCGCCAGCAGGCCCGGGCCGATCTCGGCGATGCGCTCGCCGCCAACCTCGACCGAGGCCTCGGATACCCGTTGCAAGAGCGCTCTCACGGCTTTCCGATTCACCCCGGCGCAGAAACTCCCTGCTATCCTTCAAGCACTGTCAGTGTGATTCGTGCGTCCGGCGAGGTGGGTGAGAACCCACCTTTTTTTCGCCCTCAAACCCGCAAAGGGAGGTGTGTGATGGGAAGCTCAGCAGCGCTTCAGCAACAGATCGAAACGACGCTTCGGACGACGGTGCCGGAGGTCGAGGTGCTGCTCGCCGAGCAACCATCACCCGGCCTTGTGCGGGTCACCATCGACCGCCCCGGCGGGACCGTCGACCTCGACCTGTGCGAGCGGGTCAGCCGGGAGCTTTCCCCGCTGCGTGACCGCTACGCGCTCGAGGTGTCGTCGCCCGGCATCGAGCGGCCGCTGGTGAAGCCCGACCACTACCGCGCTGCCACGGGCAGCCGCGTGCACGTCCGCACCGCCGAGGCGGTTGACGGGCGCCGGTCGTTCACGGGCACGCTGACGGACGCAGGACATGATGAGATCGAGATCGACCTCGACGGCGCGCGCGCCCGTCTGCCCTACGGGGCGATCCAGCGTGCGCATCTGGTCGCGGAACAGGCTGGAGGCACGCGGTGAGCAAGGAACTGTTGGAGGGCGTGAAGGCGCTCGAGAAGGAACGAGGCATCGAGGCCGAGACGCTGCTGTCGGCGATCGAGGAAGCGCTGCTGGCCGCCTACAAGAAGATGCCCGATGCCCGCCATCCGGTGCGCGTCGACCTCGACCGGGAATCCGGCGATTACGTCGTGTGGTCCGTGAACCCCGAGGCGTGGGAGTCCTACCTGGAGGCGCATCCGCACCACCGGCCGCCCGAGGTCGAAGAGGTCGTCGAGCCTGCCGCGCCGCTGCCCGAGGGCGAGCAGCCCGAGGAGGAGCCCGAGCCGGAGATCGAATGGGCCTGGTTCAAGCCTGCCCAGATGGTCGACGTCACACCCGAGGGCTTCAGCCGCATCGCCGGCCAGACCGCCAAGCAGGTGCTGCGCCAGCGCATCCACGAGGCCGAGCGCTCGATCATGTACGACGAGTACGCCGACCGCGTCGGCGAGATCGTGACCGGCATCGTGCAGCAGGACGACAACCGCTACGCGTTCGTCGACCTGGGCAAGATGGAGGCGATCCTGCCCGGCTCGGAGAAGGTGCCGGGCGAGCGCTACGAGCAGGGCAGCCGCATCAAGGCCGTGATCATCGAGGTGCGTTCCGAGGGCAAGGGCCCGCAGGTGGTGCTCTCCCGCCGCAGCGACGACCTGATCCGCCAGCTGTTCGAGCTGGAGGTGCCCGAGATCGCCGACGGCCTGGTCACGATCCGTGCCGTCGCCCGTGAGCCCGGCTACCGCGCCAAGATCGCGGTCGAGTCGCGCGTGCAGGGTGTCGACCCGGTCGGCGCCTGCGTCGGCCCGCGCGGTTCGCGGGTGCGGATGGTCGTGTCGGAACTGCGCGGCGAGAAGATCGACATCATCCCCTGGAACGACGAGCCGGCCAGGTTCGTGGCCAAGGCGCTGGCGCCCGCCAAGGTGCGCGAGGTCTACGTCGACGACGCCGCCCAGCAGGCCACCGTGGTCGTGCCTGACGGCGAGCTGGCGCTGGCCATCGGCAAGGAGGGCCAGAACGCCCGCCTCGCCCACCGGCTGACCGGCTGGCGAATCGACATCGTGTCCGAGACCGAGCACTACGCCGAGGACACGGACGTGCCCTACACCGGCGCGGAGGGTGAGGAGGACGAGTTCCCCGGCCGCTGCATCGCGGTCACGTCGTCCGGCAAGCGCTGTCCCAACCAGGCCCTCGACGGAAGCCGGTACTGCGGCGTGCCGGCTCATCGCGAGCTGGCCGCCAAGGAGGAGGGAGCGGCCGCGTCGTAGCCGATCCGATCAGGCAGTGCGCCGGCTGCGGCCGGCGGCGCCCCAAGGCCGAACTGCTGCGGCTGGTGCTCGACGGCGAGATGATCGTCTTCGACACCGCCCAGCGTCTGCCGGGGCGAGGCGCCTACCTGTGTCCCGGTCAGAATTGCCTGGCGCGAGGGACACGAAAGGGGGCGTTGGCCAGGCGGTTGAAGGCGCCATCGGGCGCCGCCGCCGGCCTTGAGCGGCGGATCCCGGTTGAGCAGGGGCCGCCGGTTTGCGAGAATTGAGGACTGAATGGCAAAACGAACCGTCACAGACATCGCCCGAGAGCAGGGCGTCACGGAGGCTGAGGTCAAGGAAAAGCTTGACGCGGCCGGCACAGCCTCGGGCACGGACGACCTGATCGACGACGACGACGTGCGCCGCGCGTTCGGCGCCAAGGCCACCGTTCCCGCCCAGGAGCCGGGTCAGGCCGCCCGCCAGCCGCGGCCCCAGCGCGGGGCCACGGCCGGCCGCCGCCGCCGGGTCGTGATCGACTCGCAGGCCGGCCGCCGCCCGGGTCAGCGCCGCGATCGCGGCGCACCGCGCCCTGAGGTCAAGCGCGAGCCCGAGCTGCCGACCGGGCCCGTCAAGGTCGAGTCGGGAGTCACGGTCAAGGACCTGGCCGAGAAGCTCGGCGTCAGCCCCGCCAAGATCATCGCGTACATGATGTCCGAGGGGCAGATGGTGACGCTGACGGTGTCGCTGTCCGACGATGACGTGCTGCTGATCGGTCTCGAGTTCGACCGCGAGATCTCGATCGCGCACACGGCCGACGAGGAGGACGAGGAGGTCGTCTACGACGATCCCGAGGACTCGCTCCAGCAGCGGCCTCCGGTGGTCACCATCATGGGCCACGTCGATCACGGCAAGACCACGCTGCTCGATTCGATCCGCGAGTCGTCGGTGGTCTCGACCGAGGCCGGCGGCATCACGCAGCACATCGGCGCCTATCAGGTCGACGTCGACGGCGGCCGCAAGGTCACCTTCCTCGACACCCCCGGCCATGAGGCGTTCACGGCGATGCGCGCCCGCGGCGCCAAGGTCACCGACGTGGCCGTGCTGGTGGTCGCCGCCGATGACGGCGTGATGCCGCAGACGGTGGAGGCCATCGACCATGCGAAGGCGGCGTCGGTGCCGATCGTCGTGGCCGTCAACAAGATCGACAAGGAGGACGCGAACCCCGAGCGGGTGCGCGGAGAGCTGGTCAACCACGGGCTTCAGCCGGAGGAGTGGGGCGGGGACACGATCTTCGTCGACGTCTCGGCCAAGGCCAAGGAGAACCTCGACCAGCTGCTCGAGATGCTGCTGCTGCAGTCAGACGTACTGGAGCTGAAGGCCAACCCGAATGCCGAGGCGAGCGGCGTCATCATCGAGTCGCGCCTGGACGTCGGCCGCGGTCCGGTCGCGACGCTGCTGGTGCAGCGCGGCACCCTGCGGGTGGGCGACGCGGTCGTCGCCGGTGACGCCTGGGGCAGGGTCAAGGCACTGAACGACCACAACGGCAAGCGCGTCAAGGAGGCCGGGCCGGCCGTGCCGGTCGAGATCCTGGGCTTCGACAAGCCGCCGCCGGCGGGCGAGTTCTGCCACGTCGTCGAAAACGACCGGATCGCCCGCCAGATGGCGCAGAAGCGCGCGCAGCGGATCCGCACCGAGATGCTGGCGCGCCGTAACAAGGCGGTCAGCCTGGAGGATCTGTTCTCCGCGGTGCAGGAGGGTGCGGTCCAGGAGCTGGGCCTGATCATCAAGGCCGACGTGCAGGGCTCCGTCGAGGCCGCGGAGGGCGAGATCGCCAAGATCCAGCACCCCGAGGTGACGGTCAGCGTGATCCACTCCGGCGTCGGCGGCATCACCGCCTCGGACATCAACCTGGCCGCCGCGTCCAACGCGATCGTGGTTGGCTTCAACGTCCGCCCGAACGCCGAGGCAAAGGCGCTGGCCGAGCGCGAGGGCGTCGACATCCGCACGTACAAGGTCATCTACCAGCTGACCGAGGACATCCAGCAGGCGCTGATCGGGATGCTCGCTCCCGAGCAGGTCGAGGAGATCATGGGCGAGGCGGAGGTGCGCCAGACGTTCAAGGTCTCGCGGCTGGGCACGATCGCCGGCTGCATGGTCACGAGCGGCGTCATCCAGCGCGGCGCGCAGGTGCGGCTGGTGCGCGACGGCGCGATCGTCCACGACGGCCGCATCGCCACGCTGCGGCGCGTTCAGGACGACGTCCGCGAGGTGCAGCAGGGCTTCGAGTGCGGCCTCACGATCGAGGGCTACAACGACGTCAAGGAGGGCGACGTGCTCGAGGCCTACACGGTCAGGGAAGTCGCCCGCACGAGCTAAGACGGATCAGCCGTTCCAGGCCGATGCCGCTGGTGAACAGGCGCTCGGCACGGTCGGAGAGCAGCCGCTGTGTCCAGTCCGTGCTGCCGCCGTCGGCCACCGACAGCCGGCGGCCGTCGCGCTCGGCGTCGATGTTCAGCAGCAGGCCGTTGTAGTAGCCGATCCCAGCCAGCCGGCCGACGCGGAAGCCGAGGCGTGCGTCCGGGAACTGACCTCGCAACGGGGCGTACACCCGCTCCCGCACCAGCTCCAGCAGCCGGGCGCCCTCGACTCGCTCGGCGAACCGCTCGACCGTCACGCCCGACTCGGCCAGCAGCTGCTCGGGATCACGATCGTCGTCCCGGGCCTGGTCGGCGAGGTCGTCCAGGTCGGCCTGCGCATCCCGGCAGAGCGCTCGAAGCAGGGCGGTGTCGCTGACCTCGACGACCGGCCGGCCGGCGTCGTGGCCGGCGGCGGCCAGGGCCGCGATCACGCCTAGGTGGGCTGCGATGTGCTCGTGCAGGGCGGCCAGCCCGAAGCCGTGATCGGGCTGCCGGCGCCCCGCGCTGACCAGCCCGAACAGGCCGAAGTGCTGGTTCCAGCCGCCGCCGAACCGCTGCATGCGCAGCACTCTCCCCACCCAGCAGAGCCGCACCGAGGCCTCGCCGGCGCGCCGCCGAAGGGCGACCTCCAGGGCCATGCTGGTGGTCGGGTCGGCCAGCACCTCGCCGCCGCGGACGGTCGCCAGGGACAGGTTCTGATCCAGCCCGCCCAGCACCGTGTTGACGCCGGCCGGGGCCACCGGCGAGAGCGTCACCGGCTCGAATCCGGTGGCCGCGTCCATCGCCAGCATCCCCGCCATCTGCAGCGCGCGACCGTCCACCGCAACCGGTGCCAGCGTGGGATCGTCGCGCCGGGCCTGCAGGACGGCGGCCGGGTGGAGACCCGCCGCGCGGCGTCGGGTGACATGCAGCAGCAGCGAGCGCAGGTCGGATGCGGGCAGCTCCTCGAGCTGGTCGACCAGCGCTCCCTGGCGGCGCAGGCGCATCACCACCGGGCCAGCCGGCGGCACGTCCAGCCAGCGTCGCATCCGCAGCTCCATCAGATCGGGGGCGGCCTCGGCCGGATGCGGCCCGGCGACCACCTCGAAGCCGCAGCGGCGGTAGAGGTCGAGGGCCGCGGTGTTCAGCTCGCGCACGTCCAGCTCGATCGAGGCGCTGCCCTGGCGCGCCGCCCAGCGGCACACGCCCTCCACCAGGCGTTGACCGATGCCGCGCCGGCGCCATTCCGGGTCGACCCACATCGCCACCAGATCGGCTGCGCGGGCCGGATCGAGGCGCAGGCAGGTGGCGCTGCCGACGTGGCGGTCGCCGTCGACGACCTGGAACGTGGCCACCTGCGAGCTCTGCGCCGCGATCGCGGCGCGCTCCTGCCAGAACTCGTCCGGCTGGGCCGCCTCGTCGGCGTGACGCGACGCAAACGCGTCGGGCGTGTCCAGCAGCATCGCCAGGCGCACGCGGCGCAGCTCATCGGCCTCGTCGACGCGGACGCGTCGCATGCGCAGGTTGCTCACGCGCCAACCGTACGCGATCCGCCCTCGAACACGGCCTGCGCATGTGCGCTCGTGCCCAGCACCAGCACCTCGTCGCCGGCCCGCAGCACCGAGTCGCCGCGGGCCTGGCGGGCGGCGCCGTCGCGCATGATCAGGCTGATCCACGCGCGCTCGCCGAGGACGAGGTCGCGCAGGGCCACACCGTCGGCGGGCGACCCGGCGGCGACCACGTAGCGCCCGACCTCCTGCGGCTCGTCGCGGAGCCGCACCGAGAGGTCCCACGGCTCCTGGTGGATCTGCCGCATCTGCAGGCCGACGCGACCGGCCACGGTCGGCACCAGCGAGCCCTGGACGACCACCGAGAACATCACCACCACGAACACGATCCCGTAGATGCGGTTGGCGTGGTCGACGCCCTCCAGCAGCGTGAACGCGGCCAGCAGGATCGGCACGGCGCCACGCATACCCGCCCAGGCGATGAACACCTTCTCGCCCCGCGTCAGGTGTGCCCGTGCCAGCAGCGCCGCCACCACCGCTGGCCGCGCGAGGAACGTCAGCAGCACCGCCACCGCCAGGCCGTCCAGCCACACGCTGCGCAGGTCGAGCGAGCCGAGGTCGATGGTCAGGCCCAGCGCCACGAACACGACGATCTCGCCGAGGCTGGCGAGCGCCTTGTGGAAGTGCTCGATCTCGGCCTTGTACGGCGCGCGTAGGTCGGCGATCAGCACTCCGGTGACGAACACCGCCAGGAAGCCGGAGCCGTGCAGCACGGAGGCCAGGCCGTAGACGATGCCGGCGGCGGACAGGGTCAGCAGCGGATACAGAGCGGAGTCGGGCAGCATCAGGTCGCGCATCGCCCGACCCAGCGCGAGCCCGCCGATCACGCCGACGGCCAGGCCGACCGCCATCTGCAGCGCAAAATCCTCCGCGATCGCAACGCTCGAGCCGTTGTTCGTGGCGATGTCGAGCAGGCCGATCACGAGCGCGATGCCGACCGGATCGTTGACGCCGGACTCGCCCTTGAGGATGTCGTCGCTGCGGCCGCTCACCTCGCTGCCGCCGAGCACCGAGAACACCACCGCCGGGTCGGTGGGCGCGAGCGCTGCCCCGATCAGGAGCGACGTCGTCCAGCTGGGGCCGAACAGGACGTGCACGAGCACCGCCAACAGGCCCCCCACCAGGAACGTTCCGACCACCCCGAGGCTCACGATCGGCCAGAACGACTCGCGGAACCGCGTCACGCCGATGTCCATGCCGCCGTCGAACAGGATCACGATCAGCGCCACGAGGCAGATCCGCTCGACGTCGTGGATGGTCAGCAGCGGCGCCAGATTCGGGATCAGGTCGGACGACACCGTTGCCGCCGCCAGGAACAGCGCGGGCGCCGGCACGCGCAGCCTTCCGCTGATGCGGCTGGACAGGATGGCGACCGCGAAGCCGACCGCGACGATCAGCACCACGCGGCCGAACTCGGCGGCGTCGGTCACGAAACCATCCTAGACTCGGGGACATGACGGAGGGCTTCGTGGGCATCATGCGGTTCGAGCTGCACCTGCCCGAGAACGGCTCGCTGAAGGGCAAGCGCAAGCACCTGCTGAGCGTCAAGAGCCGGCTGGAGCGGCGCTTCGGGGCGTCCGTTGCCGAGATCGGGTACCACGAGCTGTGGCAGCGGTCGCTACTGGTGATGGTGGTGGCGCGACGCGAGGCGGGGGAGGCGATGCACGCCATGGACGAGGCCCGCAGCTACCTTTCATCGCAGGAGTTCGAGCTGGCGCGGTCGGACGCGCAGGTGCTGTCGGTCGAGGAGGCAATCGGTTGAGCGAGCGGATGCGACGGGTGAACGAGTCGCTGCGCAAGGTGCTGGCGGACGGCGTCGAGCGGCTGGGTGATCCCTCGGTGGGATTCGTCACGGTTACGGGCGTGCGCGCCACCACCGACTTCAGCCAGGCGATCGTCTACGTCAGCGTGCTCGGCAGCGAGAAGCGGCGCACGCGCTCGCTGCGCGCGCTCGAACGCGCACACGGCGTGCTGCAGCAGCGTGTTGCGCGGGAGTTGCGTCTGAGGCGTACCCCTCAGCTGATCTTCCAGTATGATGAGACCCTTGATCGTGCTCTGCGCATGAGCGAACTGCTTGATCAGGTTGTGCCTGCGCCGCCTCCCGAAGAGCACGCTAACGAGACCCCCGATGACAGACAGCCCGACCTTCCGTGAGCTTGACGACGTGGTGGCCGCACTCGCGGCGGCCGACCGGGTGCTGATCGCGTCGCACGAGAATCCCGACGGCGACGCCATCGGCTCGATGTCCGCCGCGGCGCTCGCGCTGCGCGACGCCGGCAAGCAGGTGCGGCTGTACCTGCATCCCGACTCGCCGCTGCCCCACGAGTACGGCTTCCTGAACATGGACGGACTCGAGCGCAGCGTCGAGCCGGGATCGACCGAGGGCTGGACATTGCTGGCGTTGGACTGCGGCAACGAGTCGCGCCTCGGGCCCGACCACGAGCAGCTGCGGGCAGGCTTCGCGCAGGTGATCGACGTCGACCACCACCACGACAACTCCCGCTTCGGCGACGTCAACTACGTGGACGGCCACGCCTCATCGACCGCTGAGATCCTCGCTCGCATATGCGACGGGTTGGGGATTGAGCTGACGCCCCAGATCGCGGAGGCGCTGTACGTCGGCCTGGTGACCGACACCGGCCGCTTCCAGTACCGCACCACCAGCCCGGCGGCGCTTCGGCTGGCGGCACGCCTGGTCGAGGCCGGCGCAGACGTGCACAAGGTCTTCGAGCTGGTGTTCGAGACGCTGCCGCTGGGCAAGATGCAGCTGCTGGGACGCGTGCTCGAGCACATGCAGTCGTACGAGGGCGGCCGGCTGCTGGTCAGCTACGTGACGCGGGACGATCTGGCGCTGGTGGAGGGTGACGAGGCCACCACCGAGGGGCTGATCGACAACCTGCGGGCGGTGGACGGCGTGCAGGTCGCGGCGCTGATCCGCGAGCAGGTGCCGCACCCCGACGGGACGATCACGCCCAACCGCGTGTCGCTGCGCTCGCGCGGCTCGATCGACGTGTCCCAGATCGCCCGCAAGTCGCAGGGCGGCGGCCACAAGCAGGCGGCCGGCTTCTCGCACCCCGGCAGCATCGAGGAGATCCGCGAGTTCATCGTGGATGAGGTCGCAAGCCAGCTGGCCGAATCCGCCGCGTAGACTGCGGCGCGTGACAGGACTGCTGCTCGTCGACAAGCCCCCGGGACCGACGTCGTTCGCGGTAATCCGGCGGCTGCGACCGGTGACCGGCCCGAAGGTGGGGCACGCCGGCACGCTCGACCCGTTCGCGACCGGCCTGCTGCTGGTGCTGGCGGGACGAGCGACCCGGCTGGCGACGTTCCTGTCCGGCCTGGACAAGCGCTACCGCGCGGTGGTGCAGTTCGGTGCGGTCTCGTCGACGCTCGACCCGGAGGGAGAGATCTCGCAGACGGGCAGGCGGACGGACGCTGCGGCCGTGGGGGAAGCGGCGGCCGCCCTCACCGGCGAGGTGCTGCAGGAGGTGCCTCTGGCCTCGGCGGTGCGGGTGGCCGGAGAGCGCTCCTACGCGCGCATGCGGCGCGGGGAGGTGGAGGCACCGCCGCCGCGGATGGTGACGATCGGACGGCTGGACGTGCTCTCGTTCGACGAGGCGGCCCAGCGGGCGCTGATCGACGTGCGCTGCTCGAAGGGCACCTACGTCCGCCAGATCGCCGCCGACCTGGGTGCGGGGACGGCGGCCGGCGGCTACTGCAGCGAGCTTCGGCGCACGGAGGTGGGCGAGTTCGCGGTGGATCGGGCGGCCTCTCCCGAACGGATCTTGGAGGGAGGCGACGGGTCGTGGATGATCCAGCCGCGTGAGGCGCTGCGGCACCTGCCGGAGCGGGTGCTGGACGGCCGCGAGCTCGAGGATGTGCTGCACGGGCGGATGCTGCCGGCGGCGGGTGAGACAGGCCCGGTACGGCTCGTGCACGACAGTCGGCTGGTCGCGATCGGCCGCCCGGACGAGCGCGGACTGCGGCCCGCCGTGGTGCTGGGCGCATGATCGAGACCGTCCTCGATCAGGCGCAACCAGCCGCACGCACGATGGCGCTGGGCAGCTTCGACGGCGTCCACCTCGGCCACCGGCGCGTGATCGAGACCGCGATCGCGGCGGCGGCAGAGCGCGGGACGCGCTCGAGCGTTGTCACCTTCGAGCCGCATCCGATGGTGGTGCTGCGCCCCGAGCTGGCTCCCCATGAGCTGTCGACGCCGGAGCGGCGGTCGCAGCTGGTGGCGGAGCTCGGGCCGGACGAGCTGATCGTGATCCGATTCGATCACGCGTTCTCACAGATCGAGCACGACCAGTTCGCAGAGCGAGTGCTGCACGAGGCGCTGGATGCGCGGCTGGTGATCGTGGGCCGCAACTATCGCTACGGGCACCGGGCGCAGGGATCGATCGAGACGCTGGCAGCGTCCGGGCAGCGGCTCGGGTTCGACGTGCACCCGGCGCCGCTGCTGGAGCTGGACGGCGCGCCGGTGTCGTCGTCGCGGATTCGCGACCTGTTCGGGGCGGGCGAGGTCGAGCACGCGGCGCGGCTGCTGGGCAGGGCGCCGTGGCTGGAGGGCACGATCGTGCGCGGCGACGGGCGCGGCCGCGAGCTGGGCTTCGCGACTGCCAACCTGGAGTCGGCGCCGCGCAGCGCGATGCCGGCGATCGGCGTCTACGCCGGGCGGGCGCACCTGCCGGGAGAGTCGTATGCGGCGGCGATCAGCGTCGGCTACAACCCGACGTTCTCCGACGACCGGGAGCGCGTGCGCGTCGAAGCGCACCTGCTGGAATTCGACCGGGAGATCTATGGGCAGCCACTGCGTATCGAGTTCATGCGGCGGCTGCGCGGCGAGCAGCGGTTCGGCAACGTCGAGGATCTGGTCGCCCAGGTGCACCGCGACATCGACGCTGTCCGCGCCGAGCCGCTGGTCTGGCGACCGCCACGGTGATAGAGAGGTGCCGGGCACCGTCGTATCACCCGTGACGTCGACGTAACCCGCAGGTGACAATCCAACCGGGCCGGTGGAACCGGGGCCCGGCACCTGCCTTCCGGGGTGTCATCGGGAGCTTGCGAGAATGTAACGGCTGATGGAACGGTGCCCGGCACCTCTCTATCACCCGCCTAGAGGCTGCACAGCGCAAGCGGCTGTGGGCCGCTCGCGTCCACCCGGAACGCGCGGGCGCCGTCGGCTTCGCTGACCGTCTCTGCCAGCTCCGTGCCGCGGAACACCAGCCCGACGCCGTCGTCCGCCGCATAGCCCGCCGGCAGCGCTGCCTCGGCCACCCACCGCTCATAGGTCGGCTTCCGCAGAGGCTCCCCGTCGTAGTGGGGGCAGAAGCTTCCGGCAAGGAAGCCGAGCCCGTCGTTCAGCGGTGCCAGGGCCGGCCCGAACGAGTCGGTCGAGCACGCCTCGAACCAGCAGTTCGCGCCGGCCGATACCCCCGCCAGCACGATCCCGCGCGACCACGCCTCGCGCAGCACCACGTCGACGCCGTGCAGCCGCCAGATCGCCAGCATGTTGGCCGTGTTGCCGCCGCCCACGTAGATCACATCCTGCGACAGCAGCAGCTCCGCGATGTCGGAGACCTCGCGACGAAACAGCGACAGCACCGACAGCTCGGCCATCCCCGCCACCCGCTCCCGCACCAGCTCGATCGACTCTGCGGCATCGCCGCCCGCGGTCGGCAGGTAGCAGGCGCGCGGTCGCTCGGCACCGCTCAGCTCCAGGATGAACCGTCGCAGCCCGCCCTCCTCACCGGCGAACCCGCCGCCCCCGAGGGCGACGATGCACGGCTCGCTCACGTCGCGACTGCCGTCACACCCAGACTCTCGAGCGTACGGCGCAGGCCCTCCTCGAGCGCCACCTTCGGCTCCCAGTCGAGCACCTCGCGGGCACGGGTGATGTCGGGCTGGCGCACCTTCGGATCGTCCTCGGGTAGCCCTTCGTAGACGAGCTCCGACGTCGTCCCGGTCATCCGCTGGATCACGTCGGCCAGCTCCAGCAGCGTCATCTCGTTGGGATTGCCGATGTTCACCGGCATGTGGTAGTCGCTCATCGTCAGCCGGAAGATGCCCTCGATCAGGTCGTCCACGAAGCAGAACGACCGCGTCTGGCTGCCGTCGCCGAAGATCGTGATCGGCTTGCCCTCCAGCGCCTGGCGGATGAAGTTGGGGATCGCGCGGCCGTCGTGCTGTCGCATCCGCGGCCCGTACGTGTTGAAGATGCGCACGATGTGCGTGTCCACGCCCTGCTGGCGGTGGTAAGCCATCGTCAGCGCCTCGGAGTAGCGCTTGGCCTCGTCATAGACGCCGCGCGGCCCGACCGGGTTCACGTTCCCCCAGTACTCCTCGCGCTGCGGGTGCACCTCCGGGTCGCCGTAGACCTCGGACGTGGAAGCCAGCAGAAAGCGTGCGCGCTTGAACTTCGCCAGGCCGAGAGCATTGTGAGTGCCGTAGGAACCGACCTTGAGCGTGTGCAGCGGCAGCCGCAGGTAGTCGACCGGGCTGGCGGGGCTCGCCAGATGGAACACCGCGTCCACCGGCTCGTCCACGTCGATGAAGTCCACGCAGTTGTGATACCGAAACTCGAACCGGTCCTCCCGCAGGTGCTTGACGTTCATCAGCGACCCGGTGTCGAGGTTGTCCAGGCAGATCACGCGCCACTCGCGCGCCAGCAGGTACTCGCAGAGATGGGAGCCGAGAAAGCCGGCTCCGCCGGTGACTACCGCAGTGCTCACGCCGTTCTGCCCCTCTCGATGGTGGACGGTTCCGCCCAAGCGTACATGCGCCGTCGCGCGGGCAAGCCGGGATCAGGCCCTGTGCTACCCTGCCCCTCGACCGCATCGCGGATCGGCGCAGCTTGCCAGCGCCGTTCTGGGTTGTCGGCGTCTAGCTACGACTGGCAAGGAGGTGGTAGGCGTGCCGCTTACCAAAGAGCAGAAGACGGAGATCGTTGGCGCACACGGCCGGGATACCAATGACACCGGCTCGACACGGGTGCAGATCGCACTCCTGACCCAGCGAATCACCGAGCTCACGGAGCACATGAAAGTGCACCAGCACGACCACCACTCACGCCGCGGCCTGCTGAAGCTGGTCGGCCGACGGCGGCGGCTTCTGACCTATATGCAGAAGCACGACCTGGAGGGCTATCGCGCCCTCATCAAGGAGCTGGGGCTGCGCCGCTAGAGCGGCCACCCAAGCCCATCAGAGGATGGGCCGGCGATCCGGCCGGCCCGAGGAAGGGACGATCGAAGACATGAGTATCGCAGTGGAGCCAGAGGCAACACGGCTCTCCGTCGCCGTGGGCGGCCGGGAGATCACATTCGAGACCGGGGTTGTGGCCAAGCAGGCGCACGGCGCCGTGCTGGTCAAGCAGGAGGGAACCGTTGTCCTGGCGACCGCCGTCGGGCGCACGGAAGGACGGCCCGGAGCCGACTTCTTCCCGCTCACCGTGGACGTCGAAGAGAAGATGTACGCCGCCGGCAAGATCCCGGGCGGCTTTTTCAAGCGTGAGGGCCGGTCGGGCGAGAAGGCAATCCTGACCGCGCGCATGGTCGACCGGCCGATCCGGCCGCTGTGGCCGAAGGGCTACAAGAACGAGGTGCAGGTGATCATCACCACGCTCTCGGCCGACCAGGTGCACGGACACGACATCCTCGGCATGAACGGCGCGTCCGCCGCGCTGATGCTGTCGCCGCTGCCCTTCATGGGCCCGGTGGGCGCCGTCCGCATCGGCCGCATCGACGGCCAGCTGCTGCTGAACCCGACGCTGGTGGAGCTGCAGGACTCGACGCTCGACCTGGTCGTCTGCGGTACCCCCGAGGCCATCACCATGGTCGAGGCCGGCGCCGAGGAGATCGACGAGGACACGCTGGTGGAGGCGCTCGAGCTGGCACACGGTGCCATCAAGCAGATCTGCCAGCTGCAGATCGAGCTGGCCGCGAAGGCCGGCATGCCGAAGTGGTCCGACGGCGCCGTCACCGAGCAGCTTCGCGCCAGCCGCTTCGGCGAGCTGACAGCAGCGATCCAGGCCGGCGGCCTGGCCGCGCTCCAGCCCAAGGCCGACGCGATCTTCCGCGAGGAGGCGCCCGAGATCACCGGTTCCTCCAGCGAGGCGGACATGCTGCAGCGGGTGCGCACGCAGTTCGCCATCGAGCAGCTCGTGGGCGAGGCTCGCGACGCGGCCGTCTACCCCAAGGTGAAGCAGCAGTTCGCCGACCAGGTGCGGGCGCTGTCCGACGCCGAGCAGGACTCCAAGGAGCTCAAGTCGGCCAAGCGGGCCGCCCTGCTGGAGCAGATCGAGGCCGAGATCGACCTCGGCTTCCCCAGCCGCGGCGAGGTTGACGAGCACGGCCACGCATACCTCGACCCGCTGGCCAAGGCGGCCGTGGGATCGGCCACGGACAAGCTCTACAAGGAGGTCGTCCGCACCAAGATCGCGGTCGACAAGCGCCGTCCCGACGGCCGCTCCGAGACGGAGATCCGGCCGATCTGGTCGGAGGTTTCGGTGATGCCCAGGACGCACGGCTCGGCCCTGTTCACGCGCGGCCAGACGCAGGCGCTGACGCTCTGCACGCTCGGCACCGGCAAGGAGGAGCAGCGCATCGACGACCTCTCGCTGGATCAGACCAAGCGCTACATCCACCACTACAACTTCCCGCCCTTCTCGGTCGGGGAGACCGGGTTCATGCGCGGCCCCAAGCGTCGGGACATCGGACACGGCGCGCTGGCCGAGCGGGCCCTGCTGCCCGTCATCCCCAGCTCGGATGACTTCCCCTACACGCTGCGGCTGGTCTCGGAGATCCTGGAGTCGAACGGCTCCTCGTCGATGGCATCGGTGTGCGGGTCGACGCTCTCCCTGATGGACGCGGGCGTGCCGATCAAGGCGCCGGTGGCGGGCATCGCGATGGGGCTGATCAAGGAAGGCGACGCCTACGTGATCCTGACCGACATCCAGGGAGCCGAGGACCACCTCGGCGACATGGACTTCAAGGTCGCGGGCACCGAGGCCGGCGTCACGGCGCTGCAGATGGACATCAAGATCACCGGTGTCACCACCGAGATCTTGCGCAACGCGCTGTCACAGGCGAAGGACGCGCGGCTGTTCATCCTGGACGCCATGCGCGATGCGATCGCGGCCCCGCGCGAGGACGTGGCGGCACACGCGCCGCGCATCGTCTCGACCAAGATCCACCCCGACTACATCGGCATGGTGATCGGCAAGGGCGGCGAGACGATCCGCTCGCTCGAGGCCGAGTACGAGGTGCAGATCGACATCGAGGAGGACGGCACGATCCGCATCTACGGCACCAACGGCGAGCTGGCCGAGGGCGCCCGGCGTGAGATCGACGCGATGACGAAGGACATCGAGGTGGGCGACACCTACGACGATGCCGAGGTGGTCAAGCTGGCCGACTTCGGCGCCTTCATCTCGCTGCGCAAGGGCGTCGACGGCCTGCTGCACGTCAGCCGGATCCTGCCCAAGGGCAGCCGGCTGGCATCGGCCGAGCAGGTGCTGGCGCGCGGTGACAAGGTGCGCGTGACCGTGGTCGAGGTCGACAAGGACCGCGGCCGCATCGGCCTCACGCTGGTGGCCAAGAAGACCGACGACGGCGGCGAGATCACGCCCGAGCAGCTGATCGCGGTGGCCGAGGCCAACCCGGCACCGGAGCGCTCCGAAAGCGACCGCCCGCGCGGCGGTGGCGGCGGCCGTGACCGTGGACGCGGACCCCGGCGGGACAGGTAGCAGGGCTGCGGCGGTCTGACCCTTTCGAGGGACAGACCGCCGCAAACCCCACTGCTAGAGTGGCCCCAGTGCAGCGGTACACCATGACCACGCTCGATGGCGGAGAGCGAATCGTCACCGAGCGTGTTCGGTCGGTGCGCTCCGTCGCGCTCGGGATCTGGATCGGCGCCGGTTCCCGTGACGAGACCGCCGAGCGCGCCGGCATCAGCCACTTCATCGAGCACCTGCTGTTCAAGGGCTCGTCCCGCTACTCCGGCGTGCAGATCGCGCAGGTGTTCGACGGCCTCGGCGGAGAGCTGAACGCCGCGACCGCGAAGGAGTACACGGTGCTCTACGCGCGGGTGCTGGACGCGCATCTGGAGTCGGCGCTCGACGTGATGAGCGACATGCTGCTGGCGCCCACCTTCGATGCGGACGAGCTCAACTCCGAGCGCGAGGTGGTGCTGGAGGAGATCGCGATGTACGAGGACAGCTTCCACGACCTCGCGCACGACCTGATCGCCGGCGCCGTCTTCAGCGACCATCCGCTGGGCCGCCCGGTGATCGGCACCACCGCGGCGGTCAACACGATCGACCCGGCCATGGTGCGGGACTACCACGCGAACCGCTACGTCGGCCCCAACATCGTGATCGCCGCTGCTGGCAACCTCGAGCACGAGCCGCTGGTGCACGCCATCCAGCAGCGCTTCGAGGCCTACACCAAGGTGCCCGACCCGTCGGCCGGCGTGCGGCCCGTGTGGGTGGGCGAGTCGAGCCCGCGGACCGTGTTCCAGGCCAAGGCTAGCGAGCAGTACCACGTCTGCCTTGGCGGCCTCGGCCTGCAGCGCTCAGACCGGCGCCGCTTCGCCGCCTCGCTGCTCGACTCGATGCTGGGCGGATCGGCCTCGTCGCGGCTGTTCCAGGAGATCCGGGAGCGGCGCGGCATGGCCTACTCGGTCTACACCTTCGGCTCCCAGTATGCCGACACCGGCATGGTCGGCGTCTACGTCGGCACCCGCGAGGACAACCTGGCCGAGTGCATGTGCATCGCCGCCGACCAGCTGGTGCGGATGGGGCAGGGGGAGTTCGCCGACGACGAGCTGCAGCGCTCGAAGGAGAACCTGAAGGGGCGGATCATGCTGTCGATGGAGTCGACCTCGAACCGGGCCAGCCGGCTGGGCAAGTCGGTGCTGACCGACACCGAGCTGCTGTCGCTCGACCGCATCTGCGCGGAGATCGACTCGGTCGAGCCGGAGGCGGTGGCATCGCTGGCCCGCCAGCTGTTCGCGCCCGACCGCCTGTCGGTGTCCGGCGTGGGGCCAGACGAGGACCGCTTCCGCGAAGCCGTGGCGGCGCTGAACCCCGCGCTCGCCTGACGAGTACGATCTCGCGATGATCCGCGTGATCCTGTCAGGTGCCTCCGGCCAGGTCGGCCGGGCGCTGGTGTCCGCGATCGAGGTCGACCCCGACCTGACGGTCGCCGCCGCGGCCGCTCCCTCGCTCGGCATCGGGCTGGCCAACGCGCTGGCAGCCGCCGAGGGCGACGTCGCCGTCGACTTCACCGCGCCCGACTTCGCCGAGCCCGCCTGCCGGCTGTGCATCGACGCGCGCGTGCCTCTCGTGCTGGGCACCTCGGGACTGGCTCCCGAGCGGCTGGAGGAGCTGGGCGTGCAGGCGGCCGCGGCCGGCGTTCAGCTGTTCCACGCCGCCAACTTCGCGATCGGGGCGGTGCTGATGATGCAGTTCGCCGAGCAGGCCAGCCGCCACCTGCCCGCAGCCGAGATCGTCGAGCTGCACGCCGACACCAAGAAGGACGCCCCATCCGGCACCTCCCTGGCCACGGCCGCCCGCATGGGCGGCGACATCCCAATCCACAGCGTGCGGCTGCCGGGGATGGTGGCACACCAGGAGGTGATCCTGGGCGGTGCCGGCGAGACGCTCACGATCCGGCACGACACGACTTCCCGCGCCGCCTTCGCACCCGGCGTGCTGCTTGCCGTCAAGCGCATCCGCGACCTGCCGCCCGGCCTCACGTCAGGGCTGGAAGCACTGCTTTAGGCGCGATCCAGTGCGAACACCGGGATCACGCGGTCGGTCTTCTGCTCGTACTCCCCGAAGCGGGGCTTGCGATCGACCAGCGTCCGCCAGGCGCGGTCGCGCTCGTCCGGCGGCAGCTCCCGCGCGACCGCCTTGAACGTCTCGGTGAGGTACTCGACGGTCACCTGCGGGTTGGCGACCAGGTTGTGGTACCAGGCCGGGTTCTCGGGCGCGCCGCTGGCAGTCGCGAAGATGTGCAGGACACCGTCGAGCTCGAGGTACTCGAGCGGACGCGTCATCCGTCGTCCGGTGCGGGCGCCTTGCATCGTCACCAGCACCAGGGTCGAGTCGGGATAGGGCCGGGTGACCACGCCGCCGTTGCCCCGGAACTCGTCGATGATCGACTCGTGGAACGTCTGCTCGGCCATCAGGCGGCCTCGACCGGATCGCCGACGCGCAGCTGGCCGCCGTCCAGGATGTCGCCACGCACGCCGCCGCGGTGCACCAGCACCTTGATCGTCCGCGGATCGCCCAGGTAGGCCTGCAGATCGAGACAGGGCTCGCACAGCTCGGTGGCGCGGCAGCGCAGCGGCCCGACCCGGAACTCCTTGCCGACCAGGTCGTTCAATCGCACGCCCCGGGTCACGACCTGGCGGCGCGAGCGGCCCTCCGCGATGTCGAGGCCGTGCTCGTCCAGCACCGCCTCGATCACCTCGGCCTCGATCAGCGTGATCGCACAGCCGGTCGGGATCCAGCGGTCGGACGGGCTGAAGTTGCGGTCGCCTTCCAGGCCGCGGCCGGCGTGGGCGTGCGCCGATGCCACCGGCATCGGCGTCTCGCCGCTGCGCGGGATGATGAAGATCTGCTCGACCGATCCAGCCATGGCCGCAGGAGTTTAGAGCGCGGAGGAGTAGAATCGACCGTATGACGCGCCCCGTGCTCGGCGAGCTACTGACCGCCATGGTCACTCCGTTTGCGGATGACGGCACCGTCAACCACAAGTCGGCCCGTCGCATGGCGCGCCACCTGGTCGACACCGGATCCGACGGCATCGTCGTCTGCGGAACCACCGGTGAGGGCCCGACCGTCAACGACCGCGAGAAGCTGGAGCTGCTCGAGACCGTCGTCTCAGAGGTCGGCGCCGGCGCCAGCGTGGTCGCGAACACGGGCAGCTACGACACGCACCACTCTGTGGCCCTGACCCGGTCCGCGCTCGCGGCTGGCGTGGACGGCTTCCTGGTGGTCACCCCGTACTACAACAAGCCCCCGGTGGACGGCATCGTCGCCCACTTCGAGGCGATCGCCGAGGCCGCCGAGGGCCGCCCGGTGATCGTGTACAACATCCCGCAGCGGGTCGTGCTGAACCTCGAGCCGGAGCTGCTGGCACGGCTCAGCGAGATCGACAACGTGATCGCGGTCAAGCAGGCAACCGCCGACCTCGACCAGGCTCGCAGCATCCTCGAGCACGGCGGTCTCGAGCTCTACGCGGGCAACGACGACCTGCTGGCGCCGTTCCTGCGGCTGGGCGGTGGCGGCGGCATCTGCGTGGCGTCGCACATCGCAGGGAGCCGCATGCGGGAGATGGTCATCGCAGCAAGGGCAGGGGATCTCGACCACACCGACGCCATCGACCGCGAGCTGCAGCCGCTCTACGACGTGCTCTCGATCACCACCAACCCGATCCCGCTGAAGGCCGCGCTGAAGCTGCTCGGCCACGACGTCGGAGGGCTGCGGCTGCCGCTAGTCGAGGCCGATGCGGCGCAGACGGCGACGCTCCAGGCCGCGCTCGAGCTGGCCGGAATCCTGCCGGTCGCCGCCGGTTGACGATGCGCGAACCGGTCAAGATCATCCCGCTCGGCGGGCTGGGCGAGGTTGGCAAGAACATGACCGTGTTCGAGTCCGGCGGCGACCTGATCCTGATCGACGCCGGCCTCACCTTTCCCAAGGCGGAGATGCACGGCATCGACCTGGTGCTGCCCGACTTCTCCTACGTGGTCGACCGCGCCGACCGGCTGCGGGCGATCGTGCTCACCCACGGCCACGAGGACCACGTCGGCGCGCTGCCCTACCTGCTGCGCGAGACCGGGACGCATCCGCTCGTGTTCGGCACCCGGCTGACGCTGGGGCTGATCAAGTCGAAGCTGGACGAGCACGGGCTGGGCGCGGAGACGGAGCTGGTGGAGCTGGTTCCGGATGGATCACGTGTCCCGGTCGGCCCGTTCGAGGCCGAGGCGGTGCGCGTCACGCACTCGATTCCGGATGCCGTGGCGGTGGTGCTGCACACGGCGCACGGCGTGATCGTGCACACCGGCGACTTCAAGATGGACATGACGCCGGTGGACGGCCGACCGGTGGACATCGGTCGCCTGCGGTCGCTCGGTGACGAAGGCGTGGCGCTGCTGATGTCGGACTCGACCAACGCCGAGAACCCCGGAACGACCCCATCCGAGATGACGGTCGGACCGAGCATGCGCGAGATCATCGCCAAGGCGCCCGGCCGCGTGATCGTGACGTCGTTCGCGTCGCAGATCCACCGATTGCAGCAGGTGATCGACGCGGCCGTCGCCAACAACCGCAAGGTCTGCGTGATCGGCCGGTCGATGGTGCGGAACCTGAACATCTCACGAAATCTCGGCTATGCCGACGTGGACGAGGATCTGCTGCTGAAGCCCAAGGCGCTCGACTCCGTGCTTCCACACGAGGTGGTCGTGCTGTGCACGGGCAGCCAGGGCGAACCGCGCTCCGCCCTGACCCGGATGGCACACGGCGATCATCCCGCGCTGCAGGTGCACCCGACCGACACGGTGGTGATGTCGTCCAAGGCGGTGCCGGGTAACGAGGTGAACGTGGGGGAGACCGTGAACCGGCTGAATAGGATGGGCGCCACGGTGCTGACCGAGAACAACGCCTACGTGCATGTGTCGGGCCACGGCTCGGCCGACGAGCTGCGCACGATGCTCGAGCTGGTGCGTCCTCGGTTCTTCGTGCCGGTGCACGGCGAGTACCGGATGCTGCGTGCGCACGCCGCCATCGCCGAGCGCACCGGCGTGCAGCCGCACGCGGTGCGAATCGCCGACAACGGCACCGTGCTGGAGCTGGACGGGGACGGGCTGTTCGTGACCGGGCAGATCGAGACCGGCATGACGCTGGTGGACGGCTACTCGGTCGGCGATGTGCGCGACGAGGTGCTGCGCGACCGCCGGCGGCTGGCGACCGACGGCGTGCTGATCGTGGTGGCCACGATCGCCGCCGGAAGCGCCGAGGTGGTGGTGGACCCCGAGGTGATCGCACGCGGGTTCGAGACCCCCGACGGCGAGGGCCAGGAGCTGCTTGACCGGGCTCGGGATGCGGTCGACGAGGTGCTCGAACGCTGCCTGGCGAACCGCATGACCGAGGTCAACCTGGTCCAGCAGGAGCTGCACGATGCCCTGGCACCGCTGGTGCACAGGATGACGGGCAAGCGGCCGATGGTGCTGCCCGTCGTGGTGGAGGTCTGAGAGCGCCAAAGTCCCGGAAGGAACGCCGTCCGATACGGTGAATACCATCGGCAATGGCCAGGACCACTACGCGACGGACCCATCGCGCTCCTGTTTCACAACCGGCTCGTCGCACGCGCAAAACACCCAACCGCTCCCAGA
>JBJMJD010000083.1:0-21416 GCA_045806525.1 Gaiellales bacterium
GAGCCGTCGTCCTCGAGCGGCTCTGAAAGCTCCAGTGCGAAGGGCTCAGGCTCGCCGCCGGCGACCAGCGCCAGCCCGGCCTTGGCCAGCGCGACGGCACCCATGTAGCCGCAGACCATGGCCACGATGCCCACACCGGAACCGACGGCCCGCATCATGGAGTACGTGCCGATCATGCCGCCGCCGTGGCCAAATCCATCGGCATTGATGCCGATCCCGTACCCATAGTGCTCGCCATGGCCGTCCTGGTCGTCCCCGATGTGCCGTGCGAACATCGCGGACCAGCTCTGCTCCGAGAGCAGCCGCGGGTCGCGCCGCATCAGCGCACGCAGGTAGATCACGAGATCGCCCGCGCTCGAGCAGATGCAGCCGTCGGCCTCGGCGCTGTCGATCCAGGTGGCCGGCACCAGCCCGTGCTCGGGCCGCCAGGGCCGGTCGTCGAAGGCCGGCACCGTGGCCTGGGCCAGTCGCGGCCGCATCTCCTGCACGATCCAGGGCTGCGACTCGGCCATCCCGAGCGGCTTCAGGATCCGGTCCGACACCAGCTGCGGATATCCCTGGCCGGACACGCGCTCCAGCACCCAGCCGATCACCCGGTAGCCGACGTTCGAGTACCAGAAGTGCTCCCCGGGTGCGAACCCGACCTCGGTGTCCGCCAGCGCCACGACGTCGTAGTTCGACCCGGTCGCGACCTCAGCGCCCTGGATCAGCCCGGAGGTGTGTGTCAGCAGGTGGTGAAGGGTGATCGGCGTGGTGATACCACGCACGGCGAACCACGGCAGCACGTCCGTGACCGGCGCCTGCAGGTCGAGCAGGCCCCGCTCGGCCAGCTGCAGCGCCAGGATCGCGGTGAACGACTTGCCGATCGACCCGAACTGGAACATCGTGCCGCCGGCGACGCCGTAGCTGCGCGAGGCCAGCGTCCGCTCGCGGTCGGTGACCGCCACCGCCATCGACGAGGCGGCGCCGGTCGCGAGCACCGTCTCGGCGTAGGCGTCCAGCCTGTCTGCGAGCTCTTCCGCCACCGCGCCAGCCTACCGAGTCACGCGGGTAGACTGACGCCTGCATGGCCACCGCCGCCCGCCTGGACACGCTCGCCGAGATCCGCGAGAAGGTGCTCGCCAACGAGCGCCTCGACTTCGACGACGGCGTGGCGCTGCTCGAGACCGACGACCTCACCGGCCTCGGCGAGCTGGCCGACGCCGCCCGCCGCCTGCGCGGGGGCGGCGACGAGGTGTTCTTCGTCAACAACCTGTACCTGAACTTCACGAATGTGTGCCGCGTGAAGTGCAAGTTCTGCGCGTTCGCCGTCACCGGCAAGCAGCCGTCCGCCTACACCTGGGAGATCGACAAGCTCGTGGAGCACGCCGTCGAGGTGCACGAGCGCGAGCAGTACAGCGAGATTCACATGGTCGGCGGCGAGAACCCGCACCTGGAGTACGGCTACTACATCGACCTGACGCGGCAGCTGCACGATGCGCTGCCCGACGTGCACCTGAAGCTCTACACGGCGTCCGAGATCCACCACATGCACAAGCTGTCGGGGCTGCCGCACGCGCAGATCCTGGAGGAGTTGCAGGAGGTGGGGCTGGGCTCCCTGCCGGGCGGCGGCGCCGAGGTGTTCGCCGACCGGGTGCGGCGGCTGGTGGCCCCGGGCAAGGAGCACCCCGACAACTGGATCGCGACCCACCGCGCCGCCCACGGCATCGGCATGCCCACCCACTGCACCATGCTCTACGGGCACGTCGAGAACTACGAGGAGCGGGTCGACCACTGGATGCGGTTGCGCGACCTGCAGGACGAGACCGGCGGCTTCCTGGCGTTCGTGCCGCTGCCCTTCCACCCCGAGAACACGGTCTTCCAGCGCCGCGGCTGGCGCTTCTCGACCGGCTATGACGACCTCAAGATGGTGGCCGCCTCGCGTCTGATGCTCGACAACATCCCCAACATCAAGGCGTACTGGATCATGCTCTCGACGCCGGTCGCGCAGGTCGCCCTCCACTACGGCGCCAACGACATCCAGGGCACCGTGATGGAGGAGCAGATCGCCCACGCCGCGGGCGCCGTCACGCCGCAGGAGGAAAAGGTGCAGAGCCTGGTCACGCTGATCCGTGACGCCGGCCGGATTCCCGTGCAACGCGACACGCTGTATAACGTGGTGCGCACCTTTGCTTAGGCTGGGGCGGATCAGCTACGCCAACATGGCGCCGGTGTTCTACGAGCTGGACGGCGAGGGCCTCGAGCAGGTCAGCGGCGTGCCCACGACGCTGAACCGGATGCTGATTGCAGGCGAGATCGACGTGGCGCCGATCAGCTCGATCGAGTATGCGCGGCACGCCGACACGCTGCGTCTGCTGCCGCGCCTGTGCGTGTCGACAGAGGGCGCCGTCGACTCGATCCAGCTGATCACGCGAAAGCCGCTCGAGCAGGTGCGCTCGGTCGCGGTCACGCCCGAGAGCGCGACCTCGGTGGTGCTGACGCGGGTGCTCCTGGGCGAGGTGGAGCTGGTGCCGCTCGACCAGCCGGCCGACGCCCGCATGCTGATCGGCGATGCAGCACTGCAGAGCGCGTTCGACGATCCCACGCCCCACTACGACCTGGGCCGTCTCTGGCAGGAGCGCACGGGGCTGCCGATGGTCTACGCCGTCTGGGCCTGCCGGCAGGGCGTCGAGGACGGCCTCGACGAGCTGGAGCGGGCGCACCTGCGAGCGCTGGCCGTCTCCCGCTCCGAGCCGGAGGCGCTGGCGCGCAGGGCATCGGCCGAGTACGGCTGGCCGGCCGGCTTCCTGGCCCGCTACTTCGAGAAGCTGCGCTATCACTTCGGCCCGCGTGAGCGGCAGGGGCTGGTGCGGTTCTTCGAGCTCGCGCACCTGGCCGGCGAGCTGGAGACGGTGCCCGAGCTGCACTTCGTGCAGGACATCCGTACCGGCGCGTAGCACTCAGGCGGGCTTGAACGGCAGCACCAGCGGCTGCCAGGTGTCCAGCGGCCGTCCGGCGGTGGCGTCGATCGCGCGCAGCGTGACCGTACGGTCGGCGGTCCCGGGCGGGTCGATCTCGATCAGGCCGGCGCCCGAGACACCCAGCCGGTAGCGCGACCGGTCGACGTTCGGATCATCCGGGGCTGCGGCCGACCACAGCTCGCAGCGGATGCCCGCGCAGGTGAACTCGGTGATCCGCATACCGGCCGCCTCGGTCCGGCCGTCCGGGTCGGGATGATGATCGATCCGCAGCGAGTGGCAGTCGCCGCTCACGATCAGCACGCGCTTGCCACGCAGCTGGGCGTCCATGAACGCGCTCAGCACCCGGCGGTACTCGTGCGGCCAGCTGTAGACGTAGTTGTCGCGAACGAAATGGCCGCTGCGGCGGTCGGCGCGGGAGCCGAAGCTGTCGGCGCTGAAGACCACGAACATCGAGGCGTCGCTGGTACGAAGGATCTGCTCCATCCATGTCCGCTGCTCGATCCCCAGCTTCGTCTTGCCGGGCACGTTCGGGCCTGCGGCTGGATCGCAGTAGCGGCGGCCGTCCAGCGTGAGACAGTGCACGTCGCCGGCGCGGACGTCGAAGTAGCCGCGCCGGTCTGGATCGGCCGAGATCTGGTTCCACAGCTGCCACGTCCACGGCAGCAACGTCGTTCTGTCGGCGTTGTTGTTCGGGCCGTACTCGTGGTCGTCCATGATGAACCCGACCGGGACGCGCTGCCGCAGCGCGACGAATCCCGGGTCGGCCAGGAACCGCTGAAAGCGGTCGGCGAAGAACCCGGGTGAACGGCTGTAGCTGGCGTCGCTGGTGTTGCCGGCGTAGCCGAAGTCCCCTTCGAAGACCATTGCGGCCGGCGTCCGTGTGGCTGCCTCGAGCAGCCGTTGATAGCCCTGGGTGCGCGCCGGGCCGATCAGCTTGTAACAGCTGGCGCCGAGCAGCGTGACGCCGTCGCCGTGCCCCGGCAGCGGCACGTCGTGCAGCGGGGTGACCGTCTCCACCGCGCCCGTCAGCGACCGCAGGCGCACCCGCCAGCGGACGTCGCCATCCGCTCGGATCTGGTGGAGCGCGGTCAGCGGGAACCCGTCGACGACCTGTTCGGGGCTGTGGTGGAACCGGCCTCCGGCCACCGACCATTCGAACGTGATGCGCGCCGGGTAGGCGCTCCAGACGCGCATGCGCACGTTGTGGGCGCCGTCCAGCCGGGGGCTGGGGATGCCCGAGATCAGCACCGGCGCCACCGGGCTGGTCGGCTGCGGCTGCGCGTCGGTCGCGACGGTGTGGCTGTGCACCTGCAGCCGGCATGGCTGCAGGCTGAGGGGGTGCAGTGCGAGGATGCCGGGGTTCCCTGCCGCCGTGCCCACCGGCCCCGAGACCTGCCAGTCCGCCTCGGGCCCGTCCGCCCGCCAGGCTCTCGCCCAGACGCGGCCACCCTGGTAGCGGACGTCCAGCACGTGGCGCGTCCCCACCTTCACATGGCCGGTGTCTCCGCCGGCAACGGTGCGGCGGCCGTCGAATGCGTACTCCGCGATCACCAGTCGCTTGCCCTCGATGGTCACCCCCACAAAGGCGTGCGGCCCGTTTGACCGCAGCAGCAACCCCGGCCGCAGGCTGCGGTCAGAAACGGCGAACTCGAGCCGCTGGGCACCGTCCGCGTGGACCGCGTCCAGCAGCTGCACGGGCATCGGCTGGTCCGCCGCGGTGGGGCGCACGCCGGCGGGCACCGAAAGCGACCCCGGACCGGCGGCGACCATCAGCGGTCCCTGGAGGGGAACCCACCGCGGCCCCCATCCGTCCGGGCCGCCGAACGAGCTGCGCAGACGAAATCGGCTCGGCGTCGGCCCCGGAGGCGGCGAAACGGTGCTTCCGCCGCCGAGCAGCTGTCGTGCGGCGACCCCTGCCGTGGCGGCGCCGGCAAGCGCCAGCAGGCCGGCGCGCGTGTAGCGCCGCCCGGTCATCGCAGCGGCTCGCTCGAACACCGGTACCCGGGCACGTCGTCGGGCCGGGGTGCGTCGCCGCCGGCACCCGCTGCCGCGAATACGGAGACGGGCCCGACCTGGGCACGCATGCTCAGCTCGGGCAGCCGCATCAGCCGCTTTGCCTGGCGGGGCCGCGCCAGCACGTAGTCGATCGACCAGCGGCGCAGCAGGTCGGCGTTGGCGGCCGGGTCGGCGTAGAAGCGTCGCGCGCGTTTCTCGATGTCGAGCGCCTGGTCGAGCAGCCCCGGGCGCAGGAACACCATCAGGCCCTCCTGCATGCTGGCGCGTCCGGTCAGCGCCTGGAACGACCCTCGCGTGCTCGAGGGCGTCAGCAGCCGGCTGTTGCATGGCGTGGCGACGCGCGCGGCATCGATCATTGCCGATGTCGCCGGCCCGCTGTGCACGCCGGCCATGAGCCCGCCCCAGCCGATGCCGGCGACGATCAGCACGGGCAGCGCGGCCGCGCAGACGGCGGGCAGCCGCGGGTACAGCTGCTGGGTGCGCCCGAACAGGGCGTTCACGCCTGCCGCCCCCAGCACCAGCAGCGGCAGGCTGGCGTACTCGAACACGCGGCGGTCGCCGAACGTCGCCGGCACGTAGTAGGCATATCGGGCCGAGAACAGCAGCTCGATCGCGAAGAGCGACACCAGCGCGAACACGGCGGCCGCCACCGCCAGCCGCTCGGGCCGGCCACCGAGCACCACGGCGGCCAGGCCCAGCAGGCCCAGTGCCAGCAGCGGCAGCACCAGCGTGCGGCCGCGGGCCGGCAGCGCTGTGGCCGTCGTGTAGCGGTTGCGCGCGGCCGTCACCGGCGGGGTGTAGAAGCGGCGGTGGGACTTCGGGATCGGCGTCTTCGTGAGACCGAGCAGCGCCGCGGTCGGGTCGTAGCGGCCGTTGACTGGGCGGTAGGGCGTGCCCGACGCGCCCTGAAACCCGAGGTCACCGCCTGCCAGTGCCAGCGCCACTGCGGCCACCGCGATTCCCGCCACGGCCGCGGCGACGCTCCAGCGGGCGATCGCCCGCCAGCGGCCGCTGCGGACGGCCGCAGCCAGGGCGTAGCCGACCATCAGCGGCGCGATCCCGATCACCGCCACGAGGTGCGTCAGCGCCGCCGCGCCGATCAGCGCGCCGGTCGCGACGGCCCTGGGCAGGTGGGCGCCGGGGTCGCCGCGCAGCAGCGGCACGGCCAGCACCAGGGCCGCCAGCATGCACATGCGGCCACTGTCCTCGGTCTGGAAGAAGGCCAGCTTGTGGACGATGTCCGCATCGAACACGAGGCCGCCCGGCCACGTATGGTTGGTCAGCGCCAGCAGCGGCAGGGCGGCCGCGGACCAGCGCAGGCCCAGCTCCCAGCCCAGCGCGAACATGCCGGCGGCGAACCCGACCGCGGAGATCCAGAGCGCCGCCGCCATGGCCGAGAACGGATGGTCGCGAAGCACGAACGAGAGCCCGGCGTCGAAGGAGTTCGCGCCCAGCTTGCTGATCGCGGGGGCGTGCAGGGCTCCCCACTGCAGCACGGTCGACGGGACGCTGCCCGCATCCGCGAACTCGAGCCCGTCGCTCCAGTACCTCCACCCGCCGGCCGAGGCGTCGACCGGGATCCTGAGCCGCGCGACCGCGATGGCGGCCACCGCCAGGATCCCGAATATGACCACGGGCCAGCCCGCCCGCGCCTCGTCCCGGAGGCCCGCCAGCAGGGCGCGGGCCGGCGTTCGCCACAGCGTCCACACCAGCAGCAGGCACGTCACCGTTGCCAGCAGCAGCGCCAGCGACCACGGCCGCAGCAGGTGCACGAGCGTCAGCGCGGTTGCCGTCCATAGCACCGTCGCGTACCCGAGCCCGAACACCGCCGTAAGGCGGGCCGGGAGCGAGCTGTGACCGGCCGGGAGCGCCGCCGCCGTGGCGATCGCACCGCACACGAGTATGACGAGCACGGTCGCGGCGGCGAGGATCACGCACGGGAGGGTACCGCCCGGGTCTGGTCGGGGATGTCACGGCGGACCGGTGCGCGTCAGGTCCCATCGCCGGTCGCCGAACGAGCACGATGCGACCAGCGTGCCGGTTCCCGCGGCGATGACACCGGGCTGGGCGAGCACGACATCCACGCTCGCCGGCGGCGTCCCCCCGCGGAGCGCCGCCGCGACCGCCCCGCGCCGGGCGGCCAGATCGGGGATCTGGTCGTGCAGCCAACTGCGGAACCGCACGTTCGCGGACGCCGTGCGCAGGTAGTAGAACCGGGCGCCGCTGCGCGCGAACAGCCGCATGCTGAGCATGTCGGCGGCGGGCTCGGGAGCGACCACCGCCACGCGCGTGCCCGTATCGATCGGCAGCGAGCCGCAGTCGAGCAGCGGCGAGACCGGATCACGCCAGATGCTGGCCGATGCGAGCGCCGTGGATCCCAGCGCCAGGCAGGCCAGCAGCGCCGCAACCGCCGGGGCGGCTGCCGGCCTCTGCCGGCCCGCGGTCGTGACCACCGCGTCCGCACCCACGCCCGCCGGGATGCTGAGCGCGAGCACCAGGAACGGCATGTAGCGCGGCCAGCCCACGAGCGCGGCCGGGACGCCGGCGGTGTCGACGTGCGACGCCACCAACGCCACTGCGATCGCCAGCCCCGGCACGGCCACGAGGGCCAGCGAACGGGACAGCGCGCCGCGCCGCTCTCGGGCCAGCACGGCCATGCCCGCGACCGCCAGCGGCAGCGTCAGACCCACGGCGGCGAGCGACTGCCCGGCGCTTGGTGTGGTCGCGTCGAGCTCGGTGGTCTGGACGAAGCCGTGGTAGCGGAGGTAGGCAAGCCCGAGTGGTATCAGCCACGGCGCCGCCACGGCCACTCCCGCCAACGCCGCACGCCAGGCGTCCGTGCGGCGCTCCATGGCCGCGAGCACCGCCGACCAGGCAGCGCACAGCAGGCCGGCCGGCGGTGCGACCAGAAACACCAGGCCGCCGGCGGCACCGACGCCCCACCACAGCTCGGCCCGCCCCGAGATCGCTCGCAATGTGAGCCACAGCACGATCGGCACCAGCGCCAGCCCCAGGTCGCGGGGGATCATCGGCGGCAGGAACGTCGTCGCCGGCGTCAACGCCGGCACCGGGCTGCCGTGGAAGGGCCCGGCGTCGATCGCCGACATGCCGAACCGGTAGCCATGGGCGTCCGCCGCCCACCCCAGCGAGGCCGCGGCCAGGAACAGGCCGACGCTCCAGGTGGCGGCCTGCCGGCGGTCGCAGATCTCGATCGCAAGCAGCCACATGCCGGTGCCGGCGCAGACCAGGCCGAACCCCTGCAACGCCCACACCGCGCTTGACGCCCCACCCGGCAGCGCTCCCGCGATCCATGCCGCCAGCGCGTGGAACAGCCACGGGTAGCCGTTCGGCTCGCCGGCGTAGACCCCACCCGGGGAGGCGGCCCCGCCCTCGAGCTGGTGAATCCAGCCCAGATGCCAGAGCAGGTCGCCGCGCGAGGGCTGCAGCGCGCCCAGCGACAGGGCCAGCTGCGGGGCGCTCACGAGCAGCCCGGCCACGCAGCCCGTGGCGAGCGGGGCGACCGCCGGCCGCGGCGCCCGAAGGGGCGCCCGCAGTGCCAGGCAGACGGCTGCCACGGCCAGCGCCAGCCCGGCCGTCACAAGGGTGCTGTCGAGCAGGCCGACGCCTACGGCACCTGCCACGATCGCCGTCCAGGCCAGGGCGCAGACGGCAAGCGCTCCGATCGCGAACCGCTCGGACGCCGGCCGGTCGCGGGCCAGCGCGCTTCCGGCCAGCCAGGCCCAGACCAGGAGGGCCAGCAGCACGATGACTCCGGCGGCGGTGGCGGACATCAGCACGCGAGGCTACCGACCTCACCGGCCGCGGGGTTTCAACTAGCATCCGGCTGGTGATCGGTGCGACCCTCACGAGCCCGGTGCAGCTGGTCCTGGACAAGGCGCTGTCCGGCGAGCGCATCTCCGACGACGACGCGCGCACGCTGCTCGAGTCGCGCGAGCTGGTGCGGATCGGGCGCGTCGCCCACGAGCTGCGCTGTCGGCGGACGCCCGCCGACCGGGTCACGTTCATCGTCGACCGCAACCTCAACTACACGAACATCTGTTACACCGACTGCAACTTCTGCGCCTTCTACCGGCGGCCCGGTGACCATCGCGAGGGGTACACGCTGCCGCGGCCGGTGATCTACAAGAAGATCGAGGAGACGCTGGCGCTGGGCGGGACGGCGCTGCTGATGCAGGGCGGCCACAACCCGGAGCTCGGCATCGACTGGTATGAGGACTTGTTCCGGTCGATCAAGTCGCGGTATCCGATCCACCTGCACGCACTGTCCCCGAGCGAGGTGCAGCACATCGCGCGCAAGGCCAAGCTGACGCCGTCCGAGACGCTGTCGCGGCTGCGCGACGCGGGCCTCGACTCGCTGCCCGGCGGCGGCGCCGAGATCCTGGTGGATCGCGTGCGCACCATCATCTCGCCGATCAAGACCACCTCGGACGAGTGGCTCGGGATCATGCGAGCGGCCCACCGCCTCGGCATGAGCACCACCGCCACCATGATGTGGGGCCACGTCGAGACGCTGGACGAGCGGATCGAGCACCTGCGGCGGATCCGCGAGCTGCAGGACGAGATGCAGGGCTTTCGTGCCTTCATCAGCTGGACGTTCCAGCCCGACAACACTGAGCTGGCGCAGCAGGTGACGTGGTATCCGACCAGCTTCGACTACCTGCTGATGCAGGCGGTCAGCCGCATCTACCTCGACAACGTCGACCACATCCAGAGCTCGTGGGTGACGCAGGGCATCAAGATCGGTCAGGTGGCGCTGTTCTACGGCGCCGATGACATGGGCTCGATCATGATCGAGGAGAACGTCGTCTCGGCCGCGGGCACGACCCACCGGGCGGGCGTCGACGACTTCCTGCACACGATCCGCAACGCGGGCTTCCGGCCGTCGCAGCGAGACACGCTGTACCGGACGGTCCGCGATTTCCCGCTCGCCGCCGCGTCGTGAAGGCGTCCGTCTCGAGGCGGATGCCGTCGGCCGCCCCCCAGGACGTCTGGGACGTGATCAGCGATCCTCACCGCCACGTGCGCACCCTGCCGGCGTCGGTGTCGCAGGTCGAGGTGCTCGGCTCGGGCGAGATCTCGTGCACGGTGTCGGCGATGGGCAAGAGCGAGCGGATGCTGGTTCGGCGGACGGAGCTGGAGCCGCCGCGGCGCCTGGTCGAGCAGCGGGTCGACGGCACGCGTGAGGGCAGCACCGAGTTCGTGGTCGAGCCGGACGGCACTGGCAGCCGCGTCACGGTCACCGCCGTCGTCGCGCTGCCGAGGCTGCTGGCGGGACTGGCCAAGGGGCCGATCGAGCAAGGCCTCAGCCGGCAGCTGGAGCTGCTCGAGCAGGAGGCATCGTCGTGACCAGCGCGATGGACTGGGCGGCGAACGACCCCGGCGCGCCGGCGAGCTACGAGCGGTATCTGGCGCCCGCCATGTTCGCGCCGCTGGCGGAGGCGGTGGCCGATGCGGTCGAGGTCGACGTGGGCGAGCGCGCGCTCGACGTCGCCTGCGGGACGGGCGTGCTCACCCGCGCGATCGCCTCCCGCACCGGCGCCGGCGGGCACGTCACCGGCCTCGACCTGGGCGAGGGAATGCTCGCCCGGGCGCGCACGTGGCCGCCCGTCGGGGGCGATGCGCCGATCGACTACGTGCAGGGCTCGGCCGACCGGCTCCCGTTCGGCGACGGGGCCTTCACCGTGGTCACCTGCCAGCAGGGGCTGCAGTTCTTCCCGGACCGCGACGCGGCGCTGCGAGAGTTTCGCCGGGTGCTCGCGCCGGGCGGCCGGCTGGGTGTGGCGTGCTGGACCGACCTGCCGGACACGGCCGGCTGGTTTGCGCTGACCGAGGCCATCGAGCACCACCTCGGCGGCGACGTCGCAGACATCCTTCGCGCGCCGTACGGCCTGTCCGATCCCGGCGAGCTGCGGCGGCTGCTGGAGGAGGCGGGGTACGACGACGTCGTGATCGAGATCGAGCGGGTGCGGGCCTGCTTCGCCGGCGGCCCGGAGCAGTTCGCCGCAGGGGTCGCCGGTTCAAACCCCGCGGCCGGCCCGTTCGCCGCGGCCGGCGATCACCGGCGGGCGGCCGTCGTCGCCGAGCTGGCACCGAGGCTGGAACACCTCCGCGCCGACGGCCACATCACGTTCCAGATGCCGTCCCTGATCGCCGTGGCGCGTGTCTGACCCGCTGTGCTGACGTCGCTCGCGAACTGGGTGCAGGACCAGGTGGCGGCGCACGGCCTGTCCGCCATCTTCGTGCTGATGGTGCTCGAGAGCGCGTGCATCCCGATCCCGAGCGAGGTGACGATGGTCTACGCCGGGTACCTGGTGTCGCAGGGTGACCTGGTGTTCTGGCAGGCGGTGCTGGTGGGCGCGTTCGCCAACCTCGTGGGCTCGTGGATCGCCTGGGGGGTGGGCGCCTATGGCGTCGACTACGCGATCCTGCGACACGACCACAGCACCAGGCGCATCGACCAGGCGCAGCGCTGGTTCGAGCGCTACGGCACGCCGGTGGTGTTCTTCGCGCGGATGGTGCCGCTGGTGCGCACGTTCATCTCGCTCCCTGCGGGAGTGGCGCGGATGCCGCTTCTGCGGTTTTCGGTGCTGACGTTCCTGGGCTGCCTGCCGTGGTGCTTTCTGCTGGTCTGGATCGGCGACGCGGCCGGCGCGAACTGGGACACCTGGCACCACCGGCTGGGCTACCTCGACTACGTGGTCGTGGTGGCCGCGGTGGCGCTCGCGGGCTGGTGGCTACTGCGACGACGGCGGCAGCCGGCCGTCTAGACTCGTCCTCCTTGTGTCGGTTCCTTTGATGGATATCAAGGCGCAGTACGAGGACCTGCTGCCCGAGATAAAGCAGCTCGTCGGCGACGTGATCGAGTCTGGCCGGTTCATCCTCGGCCCCAACGTGCGGGCGCTCGAGGTCGAGGTGGCGGCGTCGGTCGGCTACGGCCACGCGGTGGCCGTCGCAAACGGCACCGACGCCCTCGAGCTGGGCCTGCAGGCGCTGGGCATCGGCCCCGGGGACGAGGTCGTGACCACCGCGTACACCTTCTTTGCGACCGCCGAGGCGATCGCTCGCCGCGGCGCGACGCCGGTATTCGCCGATATCGACCCGGTGTCCCTGTGCCTCGACCCGGACGCGGCCGAGTCGGCCATCACCGAGCGCACGCGGGCCGTCATGCCCGTCCATATCTTCGGCCAGACAGCCGACCTGCGTGCCTTCCGGGAGCTGGCCGACCGGCACGGGATCGCGCTGATCGAGGATGCCGCGCAGGCGTTCGGGGCGACCTTCGAGGGCTACCGTGCCGGTAGCTACGGCGACGTGGCCACGTTCTCGTTCTTCCCGACGAAAAACTTCCCGGCGATGGGCGACGCCGGCATGGCGATCGCTTCCAGCAAGGAGATCGCCGAGAAGGTTCGGCTGCTGCGGTTCCACGGGTCGCGCGACAAGCGGGTGTTCGAGCAGATCGGCGTCAACTCGCGGCTGGACGAGATGCAGGCCGTGATCCTGCGGCGGTTCCTGCCCGAGGTGGACGGGTGGAATGAAGGCCGTGTGGCGGCGGCGGCCCGCTACCGCGACCTGGGGCTGGGCGAGCACGTGTCGCTGCCCGAGGTCGCTCCCGGGCGCTCGCACATCTACCACCTGTACGTGGTTCGGACGCCGGCCCGCGAGCAGCTGCAGCGGCGGCTGAAGGAGGCGGGGGTCGCGTCGGCGGTGTACTACGGCCAGCCACATCACCTCCAGCCGGTGTTCCGGCACCTGGGCTACCGGGAGGGATCGCTGCCCGTGACCGAGGCGGCGTCCCGCGAGGGCCTGGCGCTGCCGATGTTCCCGACGCTCGTCGAGGAGCAGCAGCGCGAGGTCGTGAACGCCGTCCGCGGCGCGGCCTCGGCCGCGGCGTAGCATCTGACGCCCGTGCGCGTCTGGATCGACCTCACCAACTCGCCGCACGTGCCGATCTTCGCTCCGCTGGTGCGCAGGATGCAGGCGCGCGGCTGGGACGTGTCGGTGACGGCGCGCGCCTTCGCGCAGACGATCTCGCTGCTGGAGCTGCATCGCATCGAGCACACGGTGGTCGGGCATCACGGCGGCGGATCGCGGCTGGGAAAGGCGCGGGCGGCGGCCGGCAGGGTCACGGCGATGACCCGGTTCGGGCGCCGCGGCCGCTTCGACGTGGCGTGGGCGCACGGGTCGACCGACCTGCCCATGGCCTGCCGCGCGCTGCGTGTGCCGAACACGACGATGTTCGACTACGAGTACGCGCGGCTGCAGCACGGGCTCAACTGCCGGCTGGCGCAGCGGGTGCTGATGCCCGACGCGATCCCGTCCGCGCGGGTGGCCTCCTACGGCGCCCGTCCGCCCAAGCTGGTCACGTACCCGGGGCTCAAGGAGGAGTACTACCTTGCCAACTTCCGGCCGGACGCGGCCGTGCCTGCGGCGCTGGGGCTGGACGGCGAGCGGATCGGGCTGGTGCTGCGACCGCCGGCCGACCTGGCGCTCTACCACCGGTTCGAGAACCCGCTGTTCGACGCGCTGCTCGAGCAGCTGGGCCGGAACGAGCGGGTGCGCGGGGTGGTGCTGCCGCGTACGCCGGATCAGGCACGGCGGATCCGGGCGATGGCGCTCCCCTCGCTGCTGGTGCCGGAGTCGGCGGTCGACGGTCAGAGCCTGGTGGCGGGCGCCGACCTCGTGATCAGCGCGGGCGGCACCATGAACCGCGAGGCGGTGGTGCTTGGTACGCCGGTCTACACGACCTTCGCCGGGAGGCTGGGAGGAGTCGACGAGCGGCTGATCGCCGAGGGCCGGTTGCGCCCGCTCGAGCGGCTGGAGGACCTCGTGCTGGAACGCAAGCCCGCGTCAGCACACAACCGCATCCGGCGCGATCCCGACCGGCTGATCGACCTTGCCCTGCAGGGCCTCGTGCGAGCCTGAACCGCATCCATCCATAAGCGTTTCGACGTATTGAGCGAACGGCAAGTGCCGCGCGGGTGGGACGGAGGTGCCGGGCACCGTCGTACCGCCCGTGACCCCGGCGTCACATCGCGGTGACGCAATCGGGCCGAAACACGCGCGTGGTCATCACGCCGGGTGCACGGCTGATGGAACGGTGCCCGGCACCTCTCTATCATGTGCGATAAGCTTTGCTTATGGATCTGCGACAGCTGCGCACCCTTGCCGAGGTGGCCGACCGCGGCTCGTTCTCGGCCGCGGCCGAGGCGCTGGGCGTCAGCCAGCCCGCCGTCAGCCAGCAGATACGCGCGCTCGAGCGCGAGATCGGCGAGCCGTTGCTCGACCGCGGCGGCCGTGGCGCGCGCCTCACCGAGCGGGGCGTGATGGTGCACCGCTACGCGCAGCGGATGCTGGCCCTATCCGACGAGTTCCAGCGGGAGCTGGCCGACGGGGACGGCGAGCTGACCGGGTCGCTGGTCGTCGGCTCCAGCACCGGACTCGGCGAGCACGTGCTGCCGCTGTTACTGGGCGGCTTCCGCGCGGAGCATCCGAAGGTGACGGTGTCGCTGCGGATCGAGGCCACCTCGACGGTCATCGAGCGGGTGCTGGCTCGCGAGCTCGAGCTGGGCGTGGTCGGCGCGACGCGACCTCACCGCGCCCTCACCTACGAGCCGTTCCTGCGCGACCGCGTGGTGCTGGCCGTACCGGCCGGCCATCGCTTCGCCGGCCGCACCGTCGAGCTGGCCGAGCTGGTCCGCGAGCCGCTGATCCTGATGCAGGCGGGGGCCGGCGTTCGGACGGTGATCGAGGAGGAGCTACGCCGCGCCGGCGTGCGGCCCCGCGAGCTGAATGTGGCCATGGAGCTGGGTCTGCAGGAGTCGGCCAAGGCGGCCGTCGAGGCCGGTTTCGGGGTCAGCTTTCTGTCACAGCTGGCCGTCGAGCGGGAGCTCGAGCGGGGGACGCTGGCCACGGCCGACGTGGCCGGGATCGACCCGGTGCGCGACTTTTCGACCGTGCGGCCTGCCACCCAGCAGCCGGGACGCCTGGTGGCGTCGTTCCTGGCCTGGAGCCAGGCCTGGCTGGCGCGCAGGTTCTGAGCGTTTCGCGCGGCGGGCCGTCCCCAGGGAGGACGACCCGCCGCTTTCACGTCCCGGTCAGGCCACGTCGCGAAGTTCGCGCTCGCCGCCGCTGGTCCGGGGCGGATCCTCTCCGTGGAAGTACCACGCCAGCAGTCGCTGGATCTCGATTGGATCGTTTTCGGGTACCTCGTCTGCGTGCGATTGGTGCACGGGCGCGAGCGCCCGCGTGGGCTCTGCCTTGCTCATCTGGTGTTCCCCCCAGCGTGAGTTGGAATCGGATCGATCCCATCTACGGAAGAGATCGGATTCCCGCCGTGATCGGCGTATCCCCCGTCCCGGTGTGCCAGGAACCGCTTACGGTGATCCGGTTTCCCCCGTCCAGCTGTCCAGCTCCTGCCAGTAGCTGCGGCTGAGAGCGTCGGCCAGACGCGGGTCGGTGTGTGCTGCGTAGAAAACGTTCCGCTGGGTGTCGGCGCAGACCTCGATCTCGGACAGTCGCACGCCCGCGCCCAGCGCGACCACGATGTCGGCGGCCAGCTGCAGCTCGTCGGCCGTGTAGTGCTTGAAGTGCAGGTCCGGGGCGCGGTCGAGCAGCTCCGGCCACTCCGGGCAGGAGCGGGTGCTCATGGCGCGGCCGCCGGTTGCGTCTTGCGTGGGCGGCGGCGAACGGAGTCCCACAGGAGCGCGAGGATCACACCCACGACCAGGCCCACGAAGATGGCCACGATCAGCCTGCTCTTGCGGTTGGACGCGGTGACGCGGCCGCCGGACGGGGTCTGCACGTAACCCGCCGCCTCGACGTCCTTGGCGCTGGCCTGGAACATCTGATTCTGGGTCAGCTGCAGCGAGATCTCGTCGATCCGCGAGCCGGTGTCCGAGATGGTCGACAGCAGCGCCGCCGTGACCGTCGCCTTGTCGGTGCTCGACATGCCGGAGCCGCCCAGCGCCTTCAGCTGGTTCTGGGCCGCCGTCAGCGTCTGCTGGAGGGTGGAGATCGTTGCCTTGTCGACGGCGATCTGTGAGGTCAGCGCGTCGATCTTGGCCGTCTGGTACTTGTTGGCCCAGGCGATCAGCGAGTCGCCCAGCGACTGCACCGCGGCCTCTGCGGAGGTGCGGTCATACGGGCCCTGCACGGTGACCTGCATGTTCGGCGCGGCGCCGGTCGACTTGGTGCTGGTGCTCTGCAGCGCCGTCACGCTGAGGTGCTTTCGCAGGGCGGCGCCGGACTTGATGCCGGCCTTGGAGGCGGCGGCGTCCAGCACCGAGCTCGTGTGCAGGTAGGCCTGGGCACTGGTGGGATTGGCGACGACCGAGTTCAGCTGCGCCGATCCACCGGTGGGAGTCAGCGGCGTTCCCAGGAACACCGTGGCCTGGGCCTGGGACTGCTTCCCGGTCCCGACCGTGTGCAGGACCACCAGCAGCACCGCCACCACGACCGTGGCCAGGACGATGTACCAGTTGCGGATGACGCGTCCGGCGTACTCGGATAGGCGCACCTCGCCGTCCTGGTCGGGACTGGGGTTCTGGGACACGGCGCGGAAGTCTACCGATAGGCTGCGCTGCGAAACGCCGATGAACATCCGCTCCCGCGCACCCCTTCGTATCAGCTTTGCCGGCGGCGGCACCGACGTTCCGCCGTTCCCGGAGCGGGAGGGCGGGCTGGTGCTGAACGCGACCATCGCTCGCTACGCGTACGGGCTGCTGCGGCCGCGCCGGGATCGTCAGGTGCGGATCGAGTCGGCGGACTTCGGCTTGGCCGTGAACTACAACGTCGATGAGGGGCCGATCTTCGACGGCCGGCTCGACCTGGTGAAGGCGGCGATCAGGCGGCTGGGCGACCCGGCGGCGCCCGGCTACGACATCTTCCTGCACTCGAATGCCCCGCCCGGGTCCGGGCTCGGCTCCAGCTCGACGGTGATGGTGACGCTGGTCGGCCTGCTGCGGGAGCACCACAACCTGGCGCTGACCGACTACGAGATCGCCCAGATGTCGCACCATATCGAGCGGGTCGACATGGGCATGCTGGGCGGCATGCAGGATCAGTACGCGGCCACCTTCGGCGGGTTCAACTTCATCGAGTTCGGGGCGGATCATGTGATCGTGAACCCGCTGCGGGTGAGCGCGGACGTCGTCAACGAGCTCGAGCACAACATGCTGCTCTGCTACACGGGCGCCACTCGCCGCTCGGACGGGGTGATCGAGGATCAGACCGCGCGCTACGAGGGCGGCGAGACCGCCACACTGGCCGCGCTGCGCAGCCAGAAGCAGCTGGCGACCGAGATGAAGAACGCGCTGGTGCGGCGGCGGCCGCGCGACTTCGGCGACATGCTGCACGAGGCCTGGAAGCAGAAGAAGCGGATGTCGCCCAAGATCAGCACCGGGTTCATCGACGAGGCGTATGCGGCCGCGCGGCGGGCCGGCGCCCTGGGCGGGAAGGTGACAGGCGCCGGCGGCGGCGGCTACATGCTGTTCTACTGCGAGTTCCAGAAGAAGCACCGGGTGGCCGATGCGCTGGCGCGGATGGGCGGGCAGGTCACCGAGTTCGCCTTCGAGCCCGAGGGCCTGACGACCTGGAGCATGAGCGATGGCTGAGCGGGCGGCCGAGCGGCTGGCGATGCACGCCGCAATGGTGCGGGCCATGGAAGGCGAGGAGTCGGTGGCTGCGATAACGGCAGCTGCCGCCGATCTGGCCGGCCGGTTCGCGGCCGGCGGCACGCTGCTGGTCTTCGGCAACGGCGGCAGCGCCGCAGACGCCCAGCATCTTGCGGCCGAGTTCACCGGTCGCTACCTGCTCGACCGGCCGCCCCTGCCGGCGCTGGCGCTGGCCGAGAACACGGCGGCGGTGACGGCGATCGCGAACGACTTCGGGTTCGACCGGGTGTTCGCCCGGCAGGTGCACGCGTTCGGCAACGGCGACGGTGCGGCAATCGCGCTCTCCACCAGCGGCGCGTCCGAGAACGTGCTGGAGGGATTGCGGGCTGGGCGCGAGCTGGGATTGCTGACGATCGGCGTGACGGGTGAAGACGGGGCGGAGCTGATGCGCGCGCTATGCGATCATCTGCTCACGATCCCAGCGGCGCAGACACCGCAGATCCAGGAGGGCACGATGCTGGTGCTGCACACGATCTGCGAGCTGGTCGAGCACAGCCTGTTCGGCGAATGAGCGGCCGCGCCGCCTTCCTCGACCGTGACGGCACCATCAACGAGAAGGCGCCCGACGGCGGCTACGTCACGACGCCGGAGCGCTTCCGGTTCCTCGACGGCGCGGAGCAGGCGGTCCGAATGCTGGCCTGCGACGGCTGGCTGGTTGTTGTGGTGACCAACCAGCGCGGAGTGGCGCTTGGGCGGATGACGCTTGACGATGTCGACGGCGTGAACGAGCGCATGGCCCATCTGCCGATCTCCGGCGTCTTCGTCTGCCCGCACGAGCGCGACAGCTGCGGCTGTCGCAAGCCGGGCACGGGGCTGTTCGAGCAGGCCCGCGCGGCGTTCCCGGAGATCGAGTTCGGGCGGTCGGTGGTGATCGGCGACGCCGAGTCGGACATGCTGGCCGGCCGTGCGATCGGCGCCCGTACGTTCCGTGTAGGGCCGCCGCCGCTGCCGTCGCTGCTGGACGTCGTACGGAACATCGTCTCGGGCGCCGCCGAGTAACGACGGGTCGAGGCCTGCCTGACAGCTGTCACGAGTGCTGTGACTCAGATTTGGCTCGAACGCTCGGTTGCGCCCGAATCCGGGGTTTGACTACGACGCGGCGGCCGGGGCATTCCGGCACCGAACCGTTGCCGGCCGTGACGCGGCTGTGTGAAAGCGCCGCTCGGCGCGCGTCACAGGAAGGTCACGGATCTGCTGCTCAAGCAGCGACCGGCTGGGTCGCTGCCGCCGTGGCACCCAGCCACCGGAGCGCTTCGCGCGCGGCCTCGCGGCCGGCTGCGAACACGCCCTCGACGTTCGTCCGCGTCGAGTCCTCTTCGGTGAGCAGGTTGCCGTGCTTGTCGTGCGCCAGCCAGTCGCGATACACGGCCGGGAGAGGGCCGTCGTCCGCGGCGATCACGACCGCGCGGCCGCGGAGCTCCCTGTCCCCGTCCCAGACGCGGAGGGGGCGGTGCAGCAGGTCGAGGCGGGTCGGGATCATCGGCACCACCAGCGGGTGGAGGCCGTTCAGGCGTGCGATCGTGGCAGATTCGACCACCGCGGCGCCGCCGCCGACGATGATCAGATCGTGGGTGTCAGTGATGGTGTCCATGCGTGCATCATCCCCGCTCAGCCTCCCCGTGACCATGGGGTTAACCGCACTTCGGCCTGTGGTTCACCGGAATCGTCCCGGCCGGTAGCCTGCGCCGGTGCGTATCGTCATCGCCAACCCGCCTGGCTTCGGCGGCCCGGACTACGACCATCACCTGTGCTCGGCCCTGGCCGCGCGGGGCGAGGACGTGGAGCTGGTCACCACCCGTTTCCGCTTCGGCCAGATGCCCGAGCCGGATGGCTACCGCCGCAGCCTCGTCTTCTACCCGCTCTCGGCCCGCGTGTTCGGCCGCTCGCGCCTGCGCGTGCCGCTGAAGGTGGTCGAGCATCCCTTCGGCCTGGCCCAGCTGGCGCTCCGCCACCCCGACGTCGTGCACCTCCAGTGGCTCTCGATCCCGGAGGTCGACCGCGTGCTCCTGCGCAGCCGCGCCCCGCTCGTCTACACAGCCCACGACAACGCCCAGCGCCGCACCTCCTCCAAGAAGGGCGTCTGGGACGCGCTCTACCGCCGCTTCCAGCGCGTGGTCGCACACTCCGAGTCCGGCCGCGACGCGCTCGCGGCGCAGGGCGTTCCCGACCACAAGCTGCGCGTCATCCCCCATCCCATCATCCGCTCCGATCCGCCCCGCACCGACGACGGCCGCACCCTGCTCTGCTTCGGCCTGATCCGACCCTACAAGGGCATCGACGACGCGATCGAGGTGACCCGCCTGGCCGAGGGCGCCAGGCTGCTCGTCGCCGGAGACCCGATGGAGCCGGTCGAGGGCTATCAGCGCCGCGCCGGCGACCTGGCCGAGTGGCGCCTCGGGTACCTGCCCCAGAGCGAGGTCGACCGCGCCTACGGCGACGCCACCCTCGCCATCTTCCCGTACAAGCCCGGCCTCGACCAGTCCGGCACACTGCTCCGCGCCCTCGGCGCCGGCGTCCCGGCCGTCGCCTACGACGTCGGCGGCCTCGGCGAGAACGTGCGCCGCTTCGGCGCCGGGCGGGTCGTCCCCGCAGGCGACGTCGAGGCGATGGCGGCCGCCGTGCGCGAGCTGCTCGACGACCCGGCCGCCATGGCCGAGGCCCGCGCCGGCGCGGGCCGTGCCCGCGACACGCTCACCTGGGATGCCTCCGCCCGCCTCCACATCGAGCTCTACCGCGAGCTGGTGGACGGCGCCGGCCGTGGCTGACCATCCCTAGAATCCCCGGCCATGGGGCTCTACACACGCGTGGGCAAGCGAGCGCTGGACGTGACCGGCGCCGGCCTGACGGCCGCGGTCACCGCACCCGTGATGGGCGTCATCGCCGTCGCGCTGTGGCGCACCCAGGGCCGCCCGATCCTGTTCACCCAGCAGCGCGTCGGCCGCGACGACCGCGACTTCACCATCTACAAGTTCCGCACCATGATCCGCGGGGCCTCCTCCCAGGGGGCCGGCCTCTGGTTCGAGCGCAACGACCCCCGCATCACCCCGCTCGGCAAGTGGCTGCGCGCCTCCTCGCTGGACGAGCTGCCGCAGCTCTGGAACGTGATCCGCGGGGACATGTCGCTGGTCGGCCCGCGACCCAAGCCGCGTGAGCTGATCGACCGCTACCGCAGCCACTACCGCGAAACGCTGGCCGTCCGGCCCGGCCTCAGCCACCTGCCCGGCGTCTCCGGCCGAAACACCCTGCGCCGATCCCAGATGATCGAGATGGACCAGCGGTACGTTCGTGACATCACCCTGGCCGGTGATCTGCGGCTGCTGCTGCGCACCGTCCCCGTCGTCCTGTTCCGGCACGGCTTCGATGCCGAGAACGAGAGCGAGCAGTGGGTCGAGGACGTGCCGCCGGACGGGTACCCGGCGTGAGCGGCTGGCTGTCGCCGGCCGAGTACGCCGACGAGTGGCGTCGCCTGGGCGACGGCGATCCCTACTACCGCCCCGAGTTCCTGGCCGCCTCCGCGCTGGCCGAAGATGCGAAGCCGGTCGTGTTCTCGCATGACGGCGTGCTGTACCCGGTCCTGGTGCGCCGGCTACCCGACGGGCGCTGCGACCTGACCAGCGCCTACGGGTTCGCCGGTCCCTCCACCGCGGGCGACTGGCGCGCCGCCTTCCGTGCCGCCTGCGCCGAGCGCGGCGTCGTCTCGGAGTTCATCCGCTTCCACCCGGTGCGCCAGAACCAGCGCTTCGCCGGCGAC
>JBJMJD010000084.1:0-38882 GCA_045806525.1 Gaiellales bacterium
ACCACGACCACGACGACCACGACCCAGACGCAGCCCAGCTCGGGCTCCTCGAGCAGCGGCTCGCAGGCGCCTGTCCATCACAAGGTGAAGCAGCGCACGCGACAGACACACAAGAAGAAGCATCCGGCCACCACCACGTCGCAGACCGACCCGAAGCCGGACACGACGGTCAAGCCGAAGGCGATCATCCCGGTCCCCAAGACGTCTGACAGTGGTGTGCCGCAGATGGCGGCCGTCGCGGCGATCGTGGCGTCGGCGCTGGTGGTGCTGGCGCTGCTGGCGCTGGTCATCTCGGTGGCCGTGATGCGGACGCGGGCTCCCCGTGGCGCTCGCGGCGGGAACATCATGATCCGCTGAAGATGAACCGCCGGCTTCCTCTGATCCTCTTCGTGCTGACCGCGGGACTCGTCTCGGGCATTGCCGTTTCGTCGGCGGCTGCCCCGGTGCTGAACGCCTCCCCTACTAGCGTCTCGTTCAACGGACAGAAGGTCGGAACGACCTCGTCGTCTGCCACCGTGCACGTCACCAACACAGGAGATGCGGACCTGCTATTGGGAAGCGTAACCGCGTCGGATACCACGCCCGATTCGACCGGGGAGTTCTCGGCGAACGACGGGTGTCCGAGCGATCCGGTTCCGGTTCCCGCAGAGGGTTGCGACATCACCGTGACATTCTCGCCTACCAGCGCCGGCGCCAAGACCGGAGTGCTGTCGATCTCGAGCAACGACCCGGCTTCACCGACTGCCGTCAGCCTGACCGGCACCGGCACCGTCCCGCAGGCCTCGGTGGACACCTCTGTCAGCTTCGCGACGCCGCGGAACGTGCCGCAGACCAAGGACGTCACGCTCACCAACACCGGCAACGCCGAGCTGGACGTGGATCACTCGAACTTGACCGGCGACGCGACCTTCACCAACCCGGGCACCGGTAACTGCGGCAACGCACAGCTCCAGCCCAACCAGTCGTGCAGCACGCAGATTACGTTCCTGCCGACGACGGCTGGAACGTCGAACGCGATGCTCACATTCACCGACGACGATGGATCGGTGGCCGGCAGCACGCAGGCCGTGCAGCTCCAGGGCAACGCGCTGCTGCCGAACATCGAGGCAACACCGTCATCGGTCTCGTTCGCCAACGTTGCGCTCGGCCGCATCACCAACGTCACGCACGTGACCGTCACCAACAGCGGCAACGCCGACCTCACGGTCTCTGGCCTGCATCTGAGCGGCAGCGCGCCGAAGAGCTTCGTGCTGGGAAGGCAGACCTGCACCGGGCCGGCGATCGCCCCCGGCGGCAGCTGCACGGTCAACGTGCGGTTCGCCCCCAAGAGGCTCGGCGGCAGGCTGGCCACGCTGGTGATCGCGAACGATGCCGGCCCCAACCTGAGCGTCGGCCTCGGCGGCAACGGCGTCGCTCCGGCCGACGCCACAAACCTGCGTTCCGCCGCGAGCTGCGAGTCGGTGCGGCTCACCTGGCGGGCGCCCGACGCGGGCGGGTTCTCCAGCATGGTGCTGGTGAGAAACGCCAGGCGCTACCCACGCAACCCGGAGGACGGCGTCAGGGTCAAGCACCGGATCGGCGTCGCCAACGACAGGGCGCCGCGCCAGTTCCACACGTACCGCTACGCGCTGTTCGCGATGTACCACTCCTACAACCACACCCACAGCTATCGGTCACCCGGCCTGCGCATCAAGGTGCACCTGGGCCGGATCTGCCAGCCACGCGACGGTGGACTGATCAGCGATCTGACGCCCAAGGTCGACTGGACGAGGTACACCGGTGCCAGGAGCTACGCCTTCATCCTGCAGCGCGGCGGCAGCACCCTGCTGGTGCGTTACCCGCACAAGAGCTTCTTCCAGTTCGTGCGCACGTGGACGTATCGCCACACCCGACATTCCCTGGCGAAGGGCGGCACGTACCACTTTTACCTGTATGCGTACACGCGCAGGCACCGAAACGGCGTGATCATCGGCCACACCACCTGGACCGAGCGCTGATCCGCTAGGGCACCAGGTACCCGAGCGCCACGTAGCCGAACGCCAGCACCTGCACGACCGGCGCGAACACAACGTACCCGCGGTGCAGCGAGGGTTTGCGCATGCCCAGGTCTGCGAGCGCGAAGAACAGCGGGAAGGCCAGCAGTCCGAAGCGGCCCGACGACTGAAGCACACCGGCCAGCAGCGGCAGCAGGAAGATGCCGCAGACGTAGAGCGTGTCCTCCCAGCGGTGTGCGGCGAAGCGGCGGAGCTTCAGGATCGGGATCAGCAGCGCCAGGTAGACGATCACGGTGAGACCGCTCAGCAGGTGGATGGCGCGGCCGGTCTGCGCGAACTGCCAGAACTCCTCGCCCAGCGCCAGCGGCGGGAAGCTGGCATGGCCGCCCCAGTGTCCCTGCGCATGCACGAACGCCAGTGGGTCGCCGACGGCGTGCCACAGCCAGGCCATGTGGATGGCAAGACCGATCGCGGGGGACAGGGCCACCAGCCAGGAGCCGGCCGATCGCTCGCGCCAGGCCACCAGCACCAGCGGCGCGATCAGCGCCAGGCCGTTCACGCGGGTGAGGCCCGCCAGGATGCCGAGCGGCACGGCGTACAGGTGGCGGCGCCGGTCGCTGAACACGAACAGCCAGCTGGCCAGGGCGATGAAGACGCCCTCGCTGTAGGCGAGGGTGAGGGCGAAGGCGTAGGGCGACAGCACCAGGTACAGGACGGCGCGCCAGGCGTGCTGCGGCGACAGGCGGTCGCGTCCCAGGACGTAGATACCGAGGAAGCCGATCAGCGTGGCGATGTTCGAGACGGCCAGCGCGGCCACGGCGTCGCCCTGGGTGGTGACCGTCTCCCAGAGGTGGATCAGCAGCGGGTACAGCGGGAAGAACGCCACCCGCGGCCCGGCCGCGTAGCCTTCGTGGGCGATCCGGATGTAGTAGACGGAGTCCCATCCGGTCAGCGCCGTCCAGGGCTGGTGCTGCCACGGCTCCAGCGCCTTGTGCCAGCCGAGCCGAGTGCTGACCAGCCAGCCGAGCAGCACAGTGGCCGCGCGGCTTGCCACCCAGAGCACAACCACGCGGCGCCACATGAGGGGGTATCTTACGGACGTGGTCGCGCGCACGCGGCCCTAGGGAGAGGTGGCCGAGTGGCTGAAGGCGCCCGCCTGCTAAGTGGGTCTGGGGGGTAAACCTCCAGCGAGGGTTCGAATCCCTCCCTCTCCGTCGATTCGAGCCGACACGCGGGCTTCGTATGCTCACTCGGCCGCTACCGGCCGCGGCCGGTAGCTGTGCACCAGCTCGACGCGCGTGCGCACGCCCAGCTTGCGGTAGATGCGGGTGAGGTGCGCCTCGACGGTCTTCGAGCTCATGAACAGGCGCTGCGCGATCTCACGGTTCTGGAGCCCGCGCACCGCCAGGCTTGCCACCTGGTGCTCGCTGGGAGTGAGCTCGTCGCGGTCGGCCGGATCGCTGCGCAGCACCCGTGCGCTGCGGCCGTCCTCCTCGTCCGTGCGCTCCAGCCAGGGCGCGGCGTCGAGCACGGTGAACCCCTCGCGGGCGGCGTCGAGCAGCTCCCGCGAGCGCTTCCGCTGCCCCGCCCGGCGCAACCGCTCCCCGTGCGCGAGCTGGGTGCGGGCCAGACCGAACGGATCATCCGCCAGGCGGTGGAGCTCGGCGGCCTGATCGAACAGCTCCGAGGCGTCGTCATCGGGGGCCAGCAGCCCGCGGCAGCGCAGGGCGAGGGCGCGTCCGCCCGGGCGGGTCGCCTCGTGCTCGAAGCGGTCGGTCAGCTCAGCCGCCTCGTCGCGCCGGTCGCAACGCACCAGCGCCTCGACCAGGTCGGGCGTCAGCGACGGGTGGGTGGTGGCGTCGCAGAAGCCGAGCGCGCGCTTGCGGTCGAGCGCGCGCTGCAGCGGAGGGATCGCATCCGCGGCCTCGCCGGCGCCGAGCGCGAGCAGCCCGCGCGCCGCGTCGGTGGTGAGCGCCTGGTAGGGCAACCCCAGCCGCTCGGCAAGCTCCAGCTGGCGGGCGACATGCAGCTCGACCTGGCCCTGCTGCCCGCGGGCGGCGCAGATCCAGGCCAGGATGCTGTGCGCCCAGGTCTCGTCGTTGGCGCGGCCGGATTCGCGTGATCGCTCGATCGCCAGCTCCAGATCGCCGACGGCGGCCGCCCACTGCCCGGTGCCGCGCTCCAGCCAGCCCTGCGCCGTCAGCGGGTAGGGCAGCATGGCGGGCGCCGCGCGCTCACAGGCGGCCACCGTGTCGGCGAGCACCGACCGGGCCCGGTCCCACTCGGCGGCGAACGCCAGCGTCATGCCCAGGTAGGAGCGCAGCTGCAGGTCGTGGGCAAGCTCGCCCAACGCCTCGTCCGCGGCCGCGAGGGCAAGCCGCGAGGCCTCGTCCGCGTCGCCCAGGAACACCTTCGCGGCGGCTGTTGCCACTTGCGCATACAGAGCGGCAGGGCCGGATGTATCCGAGGCCAGCCGGCTCGCGCGCTCCGCCGTCTCGAGCGCCAGCGCAGGCTGGCCGGAGCGGATGCAGGGGTCGACCGATTCGACCAGCGCCAGCGCAGCGGCCGCCGGGTCGACCGGCTCGAGCAGGTTTGCCGACGAGCGCATCAGGTCGAACGCGCGCAGCGTGGAGCCAGTGCGAGCCTCGATGCGGCCCCGCAGCAGATCCGCGCGCGCGGCCTCGACGCCGGTCACATCCAGCTGCTCGACCTGGTCCAGGCAGTGGCGGGCGGCGGCGATCGCGCCCATCCGCTGCGAGCAGTCGGCAGCCGCCAGGATCAGGCGGGCGCGGGCCTCCCGGTCGGGCTCGAGCGTGGCAGCTCGCAGGTACGCACGGGCGGCGGCGGCGAACCCGCCGCGCCGCTGGGCCGAGCGGCCGACGTCGCCCATTGCTGCGGCCACTGCCGCGTCCGGCTCGACCGCAGCGAGCGCCATGTGCCAGGCTCGTTCGTCCTCGCGGCCCTCCTCCACGAGCGCAGCGGCAAGGGCAGCGTGCGCCGAGCGCACGTCCGGCGCGGCGGCCAGGTGGTAGACGGCGGAAGCCACCAGCGGGTGGCGGAACTCGACGCGGTCGGGGGAGAGCACGATCAACCCTGCCAGCTCGGCCGGCTCCAGGGCGGACACCTCGAGATGCTCCACCGCCAGGGCACGGGCCACAGGAACCATCTCGTCGCTGCCCGCGGCCGCCGCGATCAGCAGCGCCCGGCGGGCCGGGCCGGGCAGCTGCTCGAGCCGCTGGCCGAATACGTGCTGCGCCCAGCCACTGGCAGGCACTGGCTCGACCAGGGGCTCGGCGCCGGCCCGCTGGGCATCGGTCAGCGAGCCGGTCAGCTCGACGAGGGCCAGCGGGTTGCCGCCGGTGAGGGCGGCCAGCTGCGCGGCGACGGCCGCGTCCACGGGAGCCGCCGCTCTGGCCAGCGCGGCGGACGCGTCCGGCTCCAGGCCGTCCAGCTCGATCACGGCCAGGCCGCCCGAGTCGAAGGCTCCGGCTGCGGGGCGCATCGCGACCAGCAGGGCGACGCGCTCGGCGTGCAGCCGGCGGGTCAGGAACGACACCACCTCGGCGGTGGGCCGGTCGAGCCAGTGGGCGTCGTCGATCACGATCAGCAGCGGTTCGCGCTCGGCCGCGACGGCCACCAGGTCGAGCGCCGCGACGCAGACGGTCAGCGGCTCGGCGTCGACCGGCGGACCGATCGCGAGCGCAGCGGCCAGCGCTTCGCGCTGCACGTCGCGAAGGGCACCGATGTCCTGCTCGAGCGGCCGCAGCAGCTCCGTCAGCGAGGCGAACGCCAGCTCGCTCTCAGACTCGAACCCGCGGGTGGTGAGCACGGTCATGCCCTTGCACGCGGTCACGGCAAACTCGAGCAGGGCGCTCTTGCCTATACCCGGATCGCCGGAGACCACAACGACCGCACTCTCCCCAGCCAGGGCCGCGTCGAGCGCGGCCTGGATGCGAGCGCACTCCGATGCCCTCCCCAGAAGCACCCGCCGATCCTACAACTCCCCGGGTTCCGCCGATTTCCGCCGCCCGCCAGGCGGCTCTCGCATGCAGATCGGCACACCGGTCACAAGCCGATGGCTCGGCCCGCACAGATGATACGACGGTGCCCGGCACCCCTCTACCACCCGCACGCGAGGATTCCGCCTGGCTCGGTGGCCGAGCGGCTCTCGGGTGATAGAGAGGTGCCGGGCACCGTCACACCAGCCGTGATCTAGTCGCGCGGTTTCAGTGACGGCATGTAACTGTCCTGTTCGAGCCAGTGCCCGCCGTCGATCGTGAAGTTCATCCCAGTCACGTAGGAGCCGAAGTCCGAGCACAGCGCCGTCGACCACCAGGCGATCTCCTCGACCGTTGCCAGCCTCCCGGCCGGCACGCTTCGCTCCACCCGAGCCCTGTCGGCCGCGTCCGGCCATAGCGCCTGCCCCGCCCCCTCGGTGTCCGTCGGCCCCGGGCAGATCGTGTTCAGCCGGATCCGGTGCGGGGCCCACTCTACCGCCAGCGTCTTCGTCATCGCCAGCAGGCCGGCCTTGGCCGAGGCGGAGTGCACCGTCCCCGGGCCGCCCGTCCACGCGTAGCTCGCGATCACCGACAGCACCGCTCCGCCGCTCCCCTGCGCGATCATCCGGCGCCCGGCGGCGCGCGTGCAGAGGAAGCCGCCGTCCAGCACGATCGACACCACCGCCCGCCATCCGTTCGGGGACAGATCCTCCGCCTTCACAACGAAGTTGCCGGCCGCGTTGTTGACCAGGCAGTCGACTCGCCCGAACCGCTCCACGGCCGCGGCCACCATCGCCTCCACCTGGTCGGGATCGCGCACGTCGGTCGGCTGCGCGGCCGCCGCGCCGCCCGCCGCCTCGATCAGCGCCACCGTCTCCTCCAGCGGCTCCGCCCGGCGGCCGGCCACCACCACCGATGCCCCCAGCCGCGCGAACTCCTGGGCCATGGCGCGGCCCATCCCGCTGCCGCCGCCGGTGACCAGCGCCACCCGTCCGTCGTAGCAGCCCTCAACCAGCATCGTCGCCTCCTTCGTCGGCCGGGATGATGCGCGCGTCCAGCGCGAGCGCGCCCTCCGGCGTCACCAGCAGCGGGTTCACCTCGATCTCCGCGATGTCGGGCCGCGCAGCCGCCAGCCGCGACAGCGCCACGGCGGCATCCGCAGCCGCTGCGATGTCGACGGCCGCCCGGCCGCGTGCGCCCTTCAGCAGCGCCGCGCCCTGCAGCGACTCCAGCAGCCGCACCGCCTCATCTCTGTCAAGCGGTGCCAGCGCCACCCCCACGTCGCCTAGCAGCTCGGCGTAGATCCCTCCCAGGCCGACCAGCGCGACCGGCCCGAACCGGGGGTCGCGCCGGGCGCCCACGATCAGCTCGATGCCGTCTGCGAGCGGGGCCATCGCCTCCACCGAATACTCCGGCGCTGACAATCGCCCGTCCATCTCGGACCATGCCGCCGCCAGCGCGTCCGCGTCGGCCAGCCCCACCCTGACGCCGCCGGCGTCGGACTTGTGCAGCAGCCCCAGCGCCTTCAGCACCACCGGGTAGCCGACCTCCGCTGCCGCCGCCAGCACGTCTTCCCGCGTGTGCGCACTCCGCGCGGCCACGAACGGCACGCCGGCCTCGGCCAGTAGCGCGCGCGAGCCGAAGTAGCCCGAATCCAGCGGCCCGGTCACCTGCTCCGGCAGCGCCGGCGGGCCGGTCGCCGCCGGCAGCTGCTCGAGTGCCGCCAGCGAGGCCGCCGCCGCCTCGATAGTCCAGTAGACCGGGACGCCGCCGTCGCGCAGCGCGACGTTCGGCCGGTCGTCGGCGTACATCGACTGGGCCACCAGCGGCTTCCCGGTCTCAGCCGCCGCCCGCGCGATCTCATGGCCGACCTCGGTCTCGGCGTCGGCGAACTCCTCGGAGTACTGGCTGTACCCGCCGAAGTACCCCGTCATCAGGACGCCATCCAGCTCGCCGGCCTCGAGCAGCCCGCGCGCAACCCGGGAGTAGCTGGAGAAGTCGGCCTCGCCGGCCCCGGCCAGATCAACCGGGTTTCGCACCGACGACATCGCCGGCAGCATCGCGGCCAGCGCCGCCTGCAGCCGGTCCGACAGCACCGGCAGCTCCAGCCCCATGCCGGCCGCGACGTCGCAGGCGATCGCGCCGTGGCCGCCGCCGTCGCCAAGCACCGCTATACGGCGACCGGCCAGCCGCCGCGGCTGCAGCAGCGCCTGCGCCAGGTCGATCATCTCGGCCGGCGTCGAGACCAGGTGCACCCCGGCGGCGCGGCAGGCCGCCCGCACCGTCGAAAGCGAGCTGACCAGCGCCCCCGTGTGCGACCGGGCCGCGCGGGCGCTGGCATCGCTGCGCCCGACCGTGATCAGGATCACCGGCTTCTGCGCGGCGGCGGCCGCCGCCGTGAACGCGCGCCCGTCGCGGAAGTCCTCCACGTAGACCGCGATCAGCTCGGTGGCGGTATGCCGGGCGTACGAGGTGACCAGCTCCGCCACGTCGAGGTCGGACTGGTTTCCGATCGACGCGAACCGCGAGAAGCCCAGCGAGTAGCGGCGCGACATGAGGCCCAGCTCGAGCGCCAGGTTGCCGCTCTGGGAGATCAGCCCGATCGACCCGGCCGGGAACTCGTTCGAGCAGAGGCCGAGGTCGCTGGACGCGTCGTACACGCCCAGGCAGTTGGGGCCGAGCAGCATCGCGCCACCGTCGCGCACCCGCTGCACCAGTGCCCGCTCGCGGGCGGCCGCGTCACCCCCAGCCTCGCCCAGCCCGGCCGTGATGCCCACCAGCGCACGGGCACCCATAGCCAGCGAGTCGTCGACGGCCTGCTCGAAGCCGGCCGCCGGCACGGCGATCACGACCAGCTCGGGTGACTCCGGCAGCTCCCTGACCGACGTGTAGGCCCTGGTGCCGAGCACCTCGCCGCCGTTGCGGTTGACCAGGTAGACGGGACGGCGGTGGCTGCCGCGAAGCGCCCCCCGGGCCAGCCAGTTGCCCCACTTCGCGGGGTCATCGGAGGCCCCCAGGATGGCCACCGAGGCGGGGTCGAACAGCGGTCGCAGGTCGCGGGGCATGGCCGCAGAGTCTGCCAGAGCCGCCGCGCGCCAGGTGCGGTCAACCGCTTTCAGAGGCGGCCGTCAGGTCGCACGCGGTGGCGGAGCAGGCGTAGGACACGATCAGCCGCTCCGCCTCCGCCCGGTCGATGGGGGCGTCGCCCATCAGCACATGCAGGCCGTGGGCGTCCTCGAGCGCCACCAGGTTGCGGCCGATCGTCTGCGATGACGCGGCCAGCGTGAACATCCCCTGCGCTACGCCGGCCTCCAGGATCACCTGGTAGAGCGCCACCTGCCGCTCGAAGAAGGACACGGCCAGCGCCGAGTAGAGGCGGCTGCGGCCGACCAGCGCGTCCATCTCATACAGCGTGCGCACCGTCTCATCGTGCGGCCCGGTCGGCAGTCCGCTGCCGATCGCCGCCAGCATTCGCCGCCGCGGGTCGCCGATCTGATCGAGCGCGGCGATGCGGCTGTCGCAGAAGCGCTCACCCGCGGTGCGGTGCACCTCGACCAGCAGCTGGTCGACGTCCGGGTAGTAGTAGAGCACCGCCCCGGGGGTGACTCCGGCCTCCTCCGCGATGTCCTTCAGCCGCACTGCGGCAGCGCCGCGGGCGATGATGGCGCGGCCCGCGGCCTCGGTCAGCTGCCGCCGCCGCGCGCTCTGGTTCTTCGTCCGCGCCATGCCGGTATTCGTACCGATCACGTTGAACGAATGCAAGGTAACGCGCCTGAAACCTTGACCTGCGGCGCCCGGATTGATTCAATCGCGCGGAAACAATCGCGTCGGACACTTCGTCGTACGCGTGACCGCCGTCCTTGACACGGTCATCCAGATCGTTACAGTATGTCGAGTTGACTGGCCAGTCAGTCAGGATCGGAGACCCCATGCATCCAAAGGAACGGCGCTCCCTCGCCGCGACCCGACGAGAATTCCTGGCACGCACAGGCGGGGCGGCGTTCGCCCTGTCCGGTGCCAGCGGTCTCCTGGCCGCGTGCAGCAACTCGACCAACACCGCCGGCAGCACCGTCAACTCGGCCGGCGAGAAGGTCGGCCCGGGCGGCCTGCCGCTGGCCCGCCCCGACCGGCGCGTGACGCTGCCGCTGTGGGAGCAGCCGATCCCGTCCGGCATGAAGCCCGAGACCGGCGGCGAGTTCACGATCTTCAACTACCCCGAATACATCTACGGGGCGCTCCTGAAGGAGTTCGGCAAGAAGTACGACGTGACCGTCAAGGTGACGCCATTCGACGACATCAACACCGGCGTCGCCAAGCTGGCCTCGGGTGCCGTGCAGCCGGACGTGACCGAGATGACGCCCGACAACCTCGACCGTGTCGTGGCCGGCAAGCTGATCAAGCCGCTCAACCTGGACTACATCCCCAACCTCAAGAAGAACGTCTGGCCCTCGCTGGTCGACCCGTTCTACGACGTCGGCTCGCGGTACGGCGTCCCCTACACGGCCTACGCGACCGGCATCGCCTGGCGCACCGACCAGGTCAAGGAGGACATCCCCTCGATGTCCAACCCGTGGGACATCTTCTGGCAGGCGCAGGCCTACAAGGGTAAGACGGCGCTCCTGTCCGAGGTGCGCGAGACGATCGCGATGGCACTGCTGCGTCGCGGCGAGCTGGACATCAACACGGAGGATCCGGCCAAGATCAACAAGGCCGTGGCCGACCTGCAGGAGCGCTACAACATCTGCAACATCAAGGTCGGCGACCTCCAATACTCGACCATCCCCGAGAACAAGGCCTGGCTGAACCAGGCCTGGTCGGGCGACATGATGTCGGCCTTCTTCTACTACCTGCCGAACAAGGCCACCGGCCCGCTGCTGCGCTTCTGGCACCCGGTCAAGGGCAAGGGGCCGATCCAGAACGACATGTGGTCGATCTGCAGCACCACAAAGAAGCCGGTGCTGGCGCACCTGTTCCTCAACTTTATGCTCGACAACGGCGTCGCCTACTCCAACTTCGTCAACTTCAACGGCTACCAGCCGCCGCTCAACGAGATCGTTCCTGACGAGCTCGTCAAGAAGAAGGTCATCCCCGAGACGCTCGCCAGCTGCGTGCTGACCGAGTCTGACCTTGGCCCGGATTCGCTCCAGGAGATGACGCTCACGACCACCGGCCAGTCGCTCTGGCAGGACGGGTATTCGACGTTCCTGTCGGGCGCGTAAAGTAGGGACATGTACCCCCGTTGGCTCTGGCCGGCCTTCGCGATCCCGGGCGTCGTCTGGCTGCTGATCCTGTTCCTGCTGCCGTTCTACGCCGTGATCGGCGTGGCCTTCGGCAACATCGACCCGATCCTGCAGACGCCGATCCCGGCCTGGAACCCGCTCAACTGGAACACCGGGTGGGTCTCGCACGTGCTGAACGAGCTGACCCCGGGCGGCGTCTACTGGGACGTGTTTCTGCGCACGTTCCGCTACGTCGCACTCTCGCTGGGCGGCTGCATCCTGATCGGCTATCCGGTCGCGTACTACATCGCCCGCCACGCCTCACGCACCAAGAGCCTGCTCCTGATCCTGCTGGTGCTGCCGTTCTGGATCAGCTACCTGATGCGGATGCTGGCCTGGATCAACCTGCTCGCCCCGGGCGGCTACGCGGCGCGGTTCCTGGAGGCCACGCACATCAGCAACCTGCTCTACCACATGGGCCTGCTCAGCCAGCCCAACAACTACCTGGGCGGGGAGAGCTTCACCGTCATCTTCGCGCTGATCTACGGCTACATCCCCTACTTCATCCTGCCGCTGTACGCATCGCTCGATCGCATCGACCGCTCGCACCTTGAGGCCGCGCGGGACCTCGGCGCGAGCCCCTTCCGGGCGTTCTGGCACGTCACACTGCCGCTGTCGAAGACGGGCCTGCTGGGCGGGGCGGTGCTGATCGTGCTGCCCATGTTCGGCGACTACTACACGCCCAACATCGTCTCCAGCGCGCCCACCACGTCGATGATCGGCAACCAGATCGATCTCTACTTCCACGGCGGCCCGCAACCCACGATCGGCGCTGCCATCACGATCATCCTGTCGGCCTTCCTGGTGGTGCTGATGGGTTACTACATGTGGACGATCCACAAATCCTCGAAGGAACTGGTGGCGTGAGCCAGGCCGTCGCCACCTCCGCCGCCCCCAAGGAGTTCACGCTCTGGCAGCGCGTTCACGGCTGGATCACGAACCCCTGGGGAAAGCCGCGGTTCCTGGTCCTGATCACCTGGGGCTACATCATCTGGTCGATCGCGCCCGTGCTGATCGCGATCCAGTTCTCGTTCAACAACAGCCGCTCGCTCACGGTCTGGCATGGGTTCACCACCAAGTGGTACTTCTCCGACCCGGTCGACTCGATCTGGCACAACGCCTCGTACCGCGGTGCGCTCAACCAGAGCCTGAAGCTGGCGGCGCTGGACGTGCTGATCGCGACTCCGATCGGCGTGATGCTGGCGCTGGGCCTGGCCCGCTGGCGCGGCCGCGGCTCGGGCGCCTCCAACTTCCTGATGCTGTTCCCGCTGGTCACGCCCGAGATCGTGATGGGAGTGTCGCTGCTGCTGCTGTTCACGCAGCTGTTCACGTTCGTGAACACCGGCACGCTGGCCCAGGTGCTCGGCCACGTCACGTTCTCGATCAGCTACGTGGTGGTGATCGTGCGCGGCCGGCTGTTCTCGATCGGCAGGTCGTACGAGGAGGCGGCCGCCGACCTGGGGGCGTCGCCGGGGGCGGCGCTGTGGCTGGTGCTGATGCCGCTGCTTCTGCCGGCGATCGTGGCCAGCGCGGCGATCGTGTTCGCGATCTCGATCGACGACTTCGTGATCAGCCAGTGGCTGTCCAACGGCGCCAACTCGACGACGGTGCCGATGCTGATCTACGACGCAACACGCGCCACGCCGCTGCCCTCGACCGACGGCCTGGCCACGGTGATCATGGTGATCACGCTGATCACCGTCGTGGCCGGCGTGGCGGTGTTCCGTCTGTTCACGCGTGGCGAAGGCGGCCGCGGTTCGGCGGTCGACGACGTCGCAGGGTTCGGCATGTAGATGGGCGGTCGACTGGTGCAGCAATCGGGTACCCTTGGCGCCCCATTTCGAGAGGAGCTGTCGTGGCCGGTGGTGAGGTAAAGCTCATAGCGTTGGTGAAGCAGTTCGGCGACGTGACCGCCGTCGACGGCATCGACCTGGAGATGCCCGGCGCGGAGTTCTTCTCGATGCTGGGCCCCTCCGGCTGCGGCAAGACGACGACGCTGCGGATGATCGCCGGCTTCGAACAGCCGACCAGCGGACAGATCCTGCTGGACGGTGACGATATGGCGTTCACCCCCCCGCACAAGCGCAACGTGAACACGGTGTTCCAGAGCTACGCCCTGTTCCCGCACCTGACCGTGCGGGACAACGTCGCGTTCGGGCTGCGCCGTGCGAAGACGCCGAAGAACGAGATCAAGCGGCGGGTGGCCGAGGCGCTGGAGCTGGTGCAGCTGACCGGCCTCGAGCGCCGCAAGCCGGCCCAGATGTCGGGCGGCCAGCAGCAGCGCGTGGCGCTGGCCCGAGCGCTGGTGCTGAAGCCGGCGGTGCTGCTGCTGGACGAGCCGCTGGGCGCGCTGGACGCGAAGCTGCGAAAGGCGCTGCAGATCGAGCTGAAGGCGCTGCAGCAGCAGGTCGGCATCACGTTCATCTACGTCACGCACGATCAGGAGGAGGCGCTCACGATGAGCGACCGGATCGCCGTGATGAGCGACGGCCGGGTCGAGCAGGTGGGGCCGCCCTCCGAGGTCTACGAGGAGCCCTCGACCACTTTCGTGGCCGACTTCCTGGGCGTCTCCAACCTCATGCGGGTGGTCGCGCACGGCGACAGCGACGGGCGCTGCCGGGTGACGCTGGGCGACTTCGAGCTGCACGCATCGCGCGGAGAAACGCACACCACCGGCGACACGCGAATCGTGATCCGGCCCGAGCGGGTGCACCTGGAGCCGCACGAGTCGAGCGGCGAGAACCGCGTGCCGGGCATCGTCGAGCGCGTCGTCTACCTGGGCAACTCGAACCAGATCATCGTGATCCTGGCCAACGGCGACAAGGTGCAGGCGCTGGTGCAGAACACCGGTGAGGAGCTGACCTACAAGCAGGGCGACCCGGTGCGGGTCTACATGCCGTCCGAGGCGCTGCGGGTGCTGACTGACACCGGCACGGCGCCGATCGACGAGGGCGCGCTGCCGCCGGTGGGCTCGGCCGCGTAGCGGCTAGCTCAGCAGCCGGCGGCTGACGATCAGCCGCTGGATGTCGGAGGTGCCCTCCTCGAGCTCCTCCAGCCGGGCGTCGCGCGACCACTTCTCGACCGGGTACTCGCGGGAGTAGCCCCAGCCGCCAAGCGTCTGGATGGCCGCCCATGTGACCCAGGTGGCGGTCTCGGACGCGAACAGCTTGGCCATCGCGGCCTCGGCCGGGACGTGTTTGCCGGCGTCCATCAGGCGGGCGGCACGATGGCAGAGCAGGCGGGCGGCGTCGATGCGGGTCGCCATGTCGGCGAGGCGGAAGCCGACGGCCTGGTGCTGGCCGATCGGCTTGCCGAAGGCGTTCCGGGTCTTGGCATACTCGACCGAGTACTCGAAGGCGGCCCGAGCGATGCCGATCGCGGAGGCGGCCAGGTGGATGCGGGACTCGTCGAAGGTGTGCATCAGGTTGTAGAAGCCCTTGCCCTCCTCCCCCAGCAGCCGGTCGGCCGGGATCGTGCAGTCCTGCAGGAACACCTCGGTGTTGATGATGGCGCGCTGGCCCATCTTGCGCATCGGCTCGCCGAAGCTGATGCCGGGGTCGGACTTCTCGACCACGAAGGCGGTGACGCCCCTGGAGCCGGTGCCGGGGGCGACGGTCGCGAAGATCACGTAGTACTCGGCTATGCCGCCGTTCGAGATCCACGTCTTCTGGCCGTTCAGGACGTACTCCTCGCCGTTGCGCACCGCCGTGGTGGCCATGGCCGCAGTGTCTGAGCCGACGCCCGGCTCGGTCGAGGCCAGCGAGGTCAGCGGCGGCTGGGGGCCGCACAGCGGGGCCAGCCAGCGCTGCTGCTGGTCGGGCGTGCCGACCTCGATCACGGGCCGGCCGAAGAAGGCGCCGGAGGTGATCAGGTTGCCGATGCCGGCGCAGCCCCAGTTCAGCTCCTCCTGCACGATGCAGCCGGTCAGCACGTCGCCGATGCCGCCGCCGCCGACGTGCTCGGGCAGCATGTAGGAGGTGAGGCCGACCTCGGCCGCCTTGTAGACGACGTCGAGCGGCGTGTAGGTATCTCGCTCGTCGACATCGGCCGAGACGGGGCGGATCTCGGTGCGCGCGAACTCGCTCGCGAGCGCCTGGATCTCACGCTGGTCGTCGGTCAGATCGAGCGTCTGGGGTGCCAGTTCGGCCACGGCCGTGACGGTACCAGACCGGCTTTTGACCGAGCGCTGGCTGACGCCGTGCGTGTTGGTGGCCTGACTCATCAGCGCCGGGCAGCCATGGCCGGCGGAACCTCCCCGGTTGGGGAGGTTTTCGTCAGCGAACGGTGAAGCGCGCAGCCGGCACGTAACCGGCCCAGGCATCCCGGTCGAGGTTGAGCTCACCGATCACGAAGGGCGCGCCTCCGGTGAACCCGGCGGACCGTGTGTCCCAGATGATCGAATCGGGGAAGCGGTCGTGACCGACCCGCGCCGCGGGCGACAGGCCGACGTTCAGGCTATCGGTGGGCGACGTGTGGCCCAAGGGAGCGTCCCCGCTGGTGTTGGTGTTGTAGCCGACGGTCCACACCACGTCATTTGCGAGGTTGCGGTGGACCGGGAACGTGATCGTCTGCGCGATGCCGTTGTGCAACTGGCCATCCTTGCCCATGAACTTGGACTCGGTGCCCGATTGGGACGACGGCCGGTAGCGCATGCTGAAGGTCTTGGTCACCTGCTTGATCAGCTTGCCGGGCTTGACCTCACCGGTCGTGGCGCCACGCTTGCTGTAGCGATAGAGCCGCAGCGTAATCGGCGTCTTGAACGTGGCGCCGGGCGTGGTCGTGCAGCCCGCCTGCCACGAGCCGCTCTCGCAGGCCCACGACTCCATCGTCACCTTGATGTGGCCGATGCTGGAGTGCGGTCGCAAGATCACCTCGCTGCCGACCTGATTGAACGAGTAGGCCTCGGGGCCGACCGATGGCACACTGACGGTGCCCTTGACCGGCGTGCTGTCATACGCCACGTTGTGGATGGTCATCGCTCCCGCGATGCTCGGCGCGATCATGGTTGCGCCGACCAGGCCCGCAAGGGCGAGGGGTAGGTACTTCTTCAAGATGTCCTCCTAAAGGACGTGGGGGGTTTGGCCTGGCTTGTGGAATGCCGGTCGGCCAATGCCGGCAGACGCGGGAAGGCTGCGTGTCGCCTTGCCGTCAGGGTCCCATCGGACGGCAGCACGCACTCGGCCATCGCCGGCTCGCGGTATCCGGCCAGGTGCTTTGGGGTAGCTGGCGCTGGCCTTTGCGGTAGCTCGCGTCGATGCCAGCGCGGGACATGCGTCGCGCGTCGCCAGACTAGTAAACGAGGGTCGCCGCTTTCCGCTTATCTAGTAGAATCACGCCACCGTTTGGAGGGGTGGCAGAGTGGTTGAATGCGGCGGTCTCGAAAACCGTTGTGCGTCGTTAAGGCGTACCGAGGGTTCGAATCCCTCCCCCTCCGCTCTGGACGGCCGGTGCTGAAGCCGCGCTCCGGGTCTCAACCACAAGCCGGCCGGAGCCGATGAGACCAGCATGGGACGCGTTGTCTTCTACCCGGTGGCGCTCGGCCTGTTCCTGCTGCTTGACATGGCCCTGCGCGCGCACGGGCACTGAACCAAACCGCCGGCAGAGCCGTCTCATGGACATGCATGCCGCCGGATGGAATCTCAGACGGAGCGGCCGTCCGCTGTGGTCGGCCGCGCTGCTTGCGCTGGTCGCGCTCGTAGGCGGCGGCATCTGGGCGTCCACTGGAGGCGGCAATGGCAGCGAAAGCCCGGCAGCCGCGCCGCCGGCGCCCGTGCGCGTTGCCCTCGTCTTTGCAAAGCCGGTGGGAACGCCCACGTCGCCCTTCGGGGGTGGCCCCGAGTCGATCTATCTGGCGTCGCCGACAGGAAACCATCCGCTGAGGCTGGCACGGGGAGCGGATCCAGCCATCTCGCCGGACGGGCGCTGGGTCGTCTACCGGCGCGACACCCACGCGGCAGCGGGCGCCCTGCTCGTCATCGGCACCGACGGCGGCACCGCGCGACGGCTCCCGGCAATGTCGTATGAGCAGGTGGTGTGGTCGGCGGACTCGCGGCTCGTGGCAACGATCGGATCGGGGACCGGCCGCCTGGCCATCGTCAACGTGCCTTCACGAACGGCGATCCGCCTCACGGTGCCGCCGGCCAGCGGTGATTTCTCCTTCTCCCCCGAAGGCACCGAGCTTGCCTTCACCCACAGCACCGGCAGCGGACAGAACGTCTACTCCGTGTCCACCAAGACGGGCGCCATCAACCGCCTCACCGAGGACCGTCACAGCAGCTCGCCGCTCTGGGGACCGACCGGGATCGCCTTCGAGCGCCGGGGCGACGTCTGGCTGATGGACGGTGCGGGCGGAGACGTCCACCAGCTGACGCACACACGCGCCGGCATCTACCCGGCGGCGTGGTCGTCGGACGGCACCCGCCTGCTCGCGGCGTATCCGGCCATGCACAACGGCAAGCTCTACTCCGTCGATGTCTCCACGGGCGCCGCCAATGACCTCACCGGCTTCGTCGGCGACCTCTACGCGCGGGGTCTCTCGCGCGACGGGACGACGATCCTCGCAGCCATCGGCTGCGGCGGCACCACCAGCCCCTTCGGTCGTGTCGAGACGATCCCGTTCGCCGGCGGCCGGCCGACGGTGATCGCCCGCGGCCCATGCCGCGCCAGCTGGAACGCCTGACGTGCGACCTAGTAGCGGCGGAGCGTCATCACGGCCGGCAGCCGGTTGTACATCATCACGCCCACCGGGATGCCGATCACGGTGATGCAGAGCAACCATGCCAGCAGCGACCAGATCGCGCCGAACCACCAGCCGATCAGGAGGAAGTAGACGGCGCGGCCGACGAAGCCGCGCTGCGGGACGCGAGCCTCGGCGATGTGGGTGACGCCGCCCGACACCTCGTGCGTCGTGTGCACCGTGCGCGGTCGCAGCGTGAGCACAGTCGGCAGCCGGTTGAAGATCATGAACGCCAACGGCAGCCCGATGATCGTAAGCGCGATCAGGTAGGCGAGCACGTTGACCAGCCCGGTCAACCACCAGCCGATGAGAACGAACCAGATCGCGCGAACGAGCAGGGGCGGGCCATCGCTGCGCCTCGCGATCACGACCGGCGATGAGGAGGAGACGGATGCCGGTCTCTGCCCGGGCCGCGGTGTCTGGTCGTCCCTGATAACCGGATCCTACGCGCATGCGGCCCAGCCCGCGTGGCGGCCGGTACACGGGCGGCCCGGGCACCTACCATGCCAGCGTGATCCGACGGCTGCTCACCCGATACCGGCGCGGCAACCCGCTCCAGAGCATCTGGCTGGGCGCGTTGCTGGCCTCGCCGGTGTGGGTGAACACGCTGGTCTACCGCCCCACCTCGTCGGCCGTCACGCTGCTGCTGCTGGCCGGCTCGCTGGCCGGTGGCTACGTGATCGCCCGCGTCTTCCTGGGCAGCGTCTCGGCCGACCTCGAGGAGGTGCGCGCCCAGAACCTGTGGCTGGCGGAGCAAGCGCGGCGCGCCGACGAAGCCTTCGCCGCGCACCCGATCAGCGTCGCGGTCTCAGACGAGGAGTTCGCGGACATCGTCGAAGTCGAACTGGCGGCGCTGCCGCCCTGGATCGGCCGCGCCATCACCGAGCGAAACGTCGCCATCACGGTCGAGGACGAGCGCGCCGGCGAGCCGCGGGTGTTCGGCGTCTACCAGTCGCAGCGCCGCGGCAGCGACGTGATGTCAGAGATCACGCTCTACCGGAGGCCGATCATGCGCGTGTCGACCGACCGCGCCGCCCTGCACCGACAGATCCACGACACGCTGCTGCACGAGCTCGGCCACATGTTCGGGATGAGCGAGATCGACCTCGACCACTTCACGATCGGCAACAACCCGCGGCCCGACGCAGAGCCGGTGCACCCGCCGCCCGGCGAGCCGGCCTAGCTCCGTTGGAGCAGCCGCACGTCCGACACCAGCCGCGAGATCGCAAGCGGCGGCAGGAACCCGGCCCGCTCATCGCCCCGCCCGTCGATCACGTAGACCGCCATGCTGTGCGTGATGTCGGTGGCCGTCGGCTGCACGCCGATGCCGTACGCGCGCCACACGGGCGCCAGCTGCGCCGGCGTTCCCATCAGCCACTGCCAGTGCCCGTGCCAGCCCCACTTGCGGGCCGCGACCGCCACGGTGTGCCGCGTGTCGGCGGGATCGACGCTGACGACGATCAGGCGCACCGGCTGCCCGCCCAGGCGCCGCTCCACCACGCCCAGCTGATGGCCCGCGATCGGGCACAGGGTCGTGCACTTGGAGTCCAGGAACGTCAGCAGCAGCGGCTGTCCGTGCAGGGATGCGAGCGACACGGAGCGCCCGTGCTGGTCGGTCAGCTCGAAGCCGGGTGCCGGCCGCGACCCGGCCCTCCAGACGGCGTCGCCGTTCACCGCCACGCCGCGCGCTGTTGCGCCGGTGCCTGAGCTGGGGGCGTAGCGCGTGGCCGCCAGGGCCAGCGCCGCGCCGCCCACGATCAGCAGCACGCTGGCGACCGCGGCCAGCCGCCGGCGCCGGCTCAAGACACGCGCCGCCGCAGCGTCCAGCCCCACAGCAGCACGATTGCCAGCAGCGCCAGCGGCACCACCAGCGTCAGTGCCGCCCCGGCCGAGACGTCGCTCGGGATGTCCGCGATGCTCACTCAGGCTCCTCTCTCTCGCACGGTCGACACCCGGTGACGCCTCCTTCGGCGGCCGAGATTGTCATCGCCGACCCAGTTATAGATCAGCCAGAACACCGCTACCGAGTAGGCCAGCGAGCCGGGCCCCCACATGATGCCCGCTGCGATCTGCTGGTCGGCCAGCGCGGACACCCCGCCCGGGCGGTGAGCCGCCGCCAGGTACGGCTGGTAGAGCGCCACCGGCCAGTAGGCGAGCACCGCGGCGAGCAGCCAGCCGGCGACCGTGGCCACGGAGACGTACAGCGTCAGCTGGATCGGATCCAGCGTCGGTCGGATCGGCGCCGTATCGATCACCTGTTCCCAGAACAGGATCGCCGTGGCCAGCATCGTCAGGTGCTCGAGGTCGTGCACGCTCTGGTGGCGCAGGGCGAGGTCGTACGCGGCCGGGACGTGCCACAGCCAGAGGATCGCGATCGAGATGACCAGGACCGGGATCGGCCGCGCCAGCATGCGGCCCAGCCAGCGTAGAGGTCGCGCCCGGCCGCTGCGCGCCACCCAGCCGGCGGTCGAGCGCCGGAAGCCGAGCGGCAGCGGCCGCCACACCATGCTCCAAGGCTCGGCAAGTACCAGCAGCGGCGCCGCGCCGGTGAGCAGCAGCACGTGCTGCAGCATGTGCGGCCAGAAGCCGCGGTCGGCGTAGCCGTCAAGCCCCACCAGCGCGATCAGCAGCACGGCCATCGCACCGGCAAAGGCGCACGCTCGCAGTTGCCGCGAGCGTAGGTCAGGGCCGGTGGTGGGCCGCAACCGCCGCCGCCAGCCTGCCCAGTAGAGCACGGACGTGGCCACCACGGCCGCCAGCGGGATCGTGTTCTCAGGGTCGATCCAAACCGCGCTCATACCAGGTAGAAAAGGATGGTGGCGATCACGGCCACGGCGGCCAGAAACGTCAAGAACACGAGCGCCGCGCGCAGCTCGCGCAGCCGCAGGCCGACCTCCTCGGTGCGGTCGGCGGCGATCGTCTCGAGCCAGTAGGCGGCGCCCAGCAGGTGCACGGTGAAGCCGGCCGTGAAGCCGACGAACACCGCGCCGTAGCCGCCGCTGTGGATGGGTGAGAAGCCGGGGTCGAACAGCTGCACGCCCTCGCAGATCGCGGCCACCAGCACCAGCACGGCGGCCGTCGCGGCCGCTACCTGCGCGCGCCGGTCGTCGGCCACCCGCACGATCACCGCCGCCGCAACGACCGCCACCAGCGACACGCCCGCAAGCGCACCGGACGGGTTTGTGTGCGGCGGATGCCAGAGGCCGTTGCTGTCCAACGCTCGCAGATAGAGGTACGCGAACAGGAAGCCCAGGAAGAAGAAGGCGTCCGCCGCCACGAACAGCCGTGCGCCGATGAACAGCGCGCGGCCGGGGGGCGGATCGGTGGGGATGTCGCTGGCGATCGACATGTCAGTCTCCGGCCACCGCGGGCAGGATCGGGCCGAGCCGCGCCACCGGCGGGGCATCGGCGTCGCCATACTCGTAGGGGCCGGCCAGTATGGTCGGCACCTCGTCGAAGTTCTCGAGCGGCACCGGCGTCGGCAGCTGCCACTCAAGGCCCCGCGACTGCCACGGGTTTGCGTCGGCCGGGATCCGGAGGATGCCGTAGGAGTAGACCAGGTTGACCAGGAACACGAGCATCGAGATGCCGAGGGCGAACGCCGACACCGACACCCAGTCGTTCAGGAACTGCAGGTGCGGTGCGTACGTCGAGACACGACGCGGCATGCCCATCAGGCCCAGCGCGAACAGCGGGAGGAAGGTCGAGTTGAAGAACACGAACATCGTCCAGAAGTGGATCTTGGCCAGTCGATCGTTCAGCTGCAGGCCGTTCATCTTCGGCATCCAGTAGTAGAAGCCGCCGAAGAAGGCGAAGATCAGGCCGCCCATGATCGTGTAGTGGAAGTGGGCCATGACGAAGTAGCTGCCGTGCAGCGACACATCGCTGGGCACGTCGGACAGGAACACCCCGGATAGGCCGCCGATCAGGAAGTTGAAGAAGAAGGCTAGGCTGAACAGCATCGGCACCGTGTAGCGGATGCGAGCACGCCACAGCGTGCCCATCCCGGCCAGGAACACGAACCCGGTCGGCACCGAGATCAGCTCGGTGGTGAGCATGTAGAACGGCCGCAGGTTGGAGTTGATGCCGCTTACGAACAGGTGGTGCTGCCAGACCATGAACGACAGCAGCGCCACGCCCAGCAGCCCGCTCACCGCCAGGCGATAGCCCCACAGCGGCTTTCGCGCGAACACCGGCAGGATCTCGAGCACGATGCCGAATCCGGGCAGCGCCAGGATGTAGACCTCGGGGTGCCCGAAGAACCAGAACAGGTTCTCGAACAGAAACGGGCTGCCGCCGGCGCCGGCCACGAAGAAGTTGGTGCCCGACGTGCGGTCGAGCGTCATCATCAGCAGGCCCGCCACCAGCACCGGGGCACCCAGCAGCATCAGCACGGTGGTGGCCAGCATGCTCCAGACGAAGATCGGCAGCCGGTTCCACGTCAGCCCCGGCGCGCGCATGGTGATGATCGTGACCATCAGGTTGATCGCGTTCAGGACCATCGCCACGGCCACCAGGAAGAAGGCGAAGATGTAGGCGTCCATGCCGGCGTTGGCCTGCAGGGCCAGCGGCGGATAGCCGGTCCAGCCGGTGGGGAAGCCGCCGTAGCTGATGGCCGACATCAGCACGACGCCGGAGAGCGGCGTCAGCCAGAACGTGAGCGCCTCCATGCGCGGGAACGCCATCCGGCGCGCGCCGATCATGAGCGGCACCAGGTAGTGCCCGAACGGCCCCAGGATGATGCTCGAGACCATCATCACCATCATCGAGCCGTGCAGGCCGACGATGGTCAGGTATTGCCCGGGCGAGAATATCGGCGGGCTGGGGCGCAGCAGGTTGGTGCGGATCAGCATCGCGTTCAGGCCGGCGATGAAGAAGAACACGCCGATCCCCCACAGGTACTGCATGCCGATCACCTTGTGGTCGGTGCTGACCGTCAGGTAGCGCCAGGCGCCGGCGTCCTTCTTGACGACGTCCACCGGCCGTTGCCCCAGCAGGCGACCGAACGGGTAGTCGAGCAACCCCAGACCGGCGATGTAGCCGATCGTGCCGAGGCTGTAGCCGAGCAGCACCGACACATCGTTCTGGTCGATCTCGGACACCCAGTCCAGGTGGGCGCCGACCCGATGGCCGATCCAGACGCCGATGATGTACCCGATCACGGCGCCGATCGCACCGGTGAACAGGTTGGGGCGAAGCAGCGGGGAGCGCGTGTCGGGGGTGGCGGCGCGCACGGGAACCTGTGTCATCAGCCGGCCCGCTCGATCGGGTCGGGGTAGTAGACGCTGTGGTAGGGGGGCAGCTTCCTGGTGGCGGGCGCGTTCTTGACGCGCTGCTGCGCCATCCAGCTGCTGAATGCGGAGGGTGTCAGGACCAGGCCGGTGGTGGCCATCGACCCGTGCCAGACGCCGCATAGCTCGGCACAGCGCACGCTGAACGTGCCCAGCTTGTTGGGCGTCACGTCAGCCACGTTGTCCGCACCGGGAACTGCGTCGACCTTGACGCCCAGCTGGTAGGCCCAGAACGAGTGAATCACGTCCAGCGAGGTGACGTGGAACACCACGGTGCGACCCAGCGGCAGCGCCAGCTGGGTGGTCTCGACGCCGCCGTACTGCGGGTAGCGGAACGTGAACTGCCACTGCTGCGAGACCACCTGCACCTGCAGCGAGCCGGCCGGTGCCGCTGAGATCAGCGTCGCCCCCTGGCCGCCGCCGGCGCCGGCCGCGCTCGACTCGGTCGCATACAGGGCGTAGGTGCCGTAGGCGGCCAGAAACAGCACGATCGTCACGGTGCTGATCAGCCAGGCGCCCTGCAGCCGGCTGTCGCCGTGGATGGGCGGGCCGTCCTCGATCAGCTCGCCGCGCTGGCGGAACACCGTCAGCGCATAGGCGAAGTAGACGAGCAGACCGATCGCGATCGGCGTCAAGATGGCGGTGATGATGACGTTGGCCCGGTGCTGCTCGTGAGCCTGGGCGGTGTCGCTGCCGGGCGGCATGTGGGGTCCCAGCGCGAAGATCACGAGCAGTACGCCGATCACCGACAGCAGCCACCAGACCACGACCACGCGGCGGATGTTGACGGCGGGATCGTTCGTGCCGGTGGTCATCGCTGTTCCCGATCAGGCGACATTCAGGTAGCCGTCCATCCAGCCAACGCTCTGCATGGGGCCGCCGAAGCCGTTGGGGAAGCCGGCGGCACAGGGCACGAAGCACTGCCAGCGGTAGTGGCCGGGCTTGCCGGTGCGGATCGTGAAGGTGATGGTGTGGTGCGCCATCGACAGCTGGCAGGGCGTGACCGCGCACTGGTTGGGGGCATCGTCGGCGACACCCGGGAGCGCCACGCTGACGCCCATGTCGGGGATCGCGAAGGTGTGCGATGCATCGTCCGGGTTGATCGACGTCACCGGCTTTCCGTCGATCGTCTCGGTGCCGCCGACGGTGCCGCGCGGCTGTGACCAGAGCGGGTTTCGCAGCCCGCTGGCGCCGTCGTAGTTGTAGACGGTGAACCTGATGAGGCTGTGTGCCGGCACCTGCACGACGGTGCTGTGCACCCACTGGCCCTGCTGGTTCTTGACCAGGTAGGAGACCCAGTCGGGGTGCGGCTGGTGGCCATAGGAAGCCACGGTCTGGAAGGTGACGTTGGTGACGCCGCCCGTCGTGCCTGCCATCACCGTGGATGGGAAGCTGGTCACCCACGACATCACGTACCAGGTGATCAGCAGGATCGCCGTCGCTGTCCCGGCGGCGATGCCAGCGATCCGGCGGTTGAACGTCACGTCGGCAACACGCCGCTGACTCTCAGCCGCGTGACGTCGACCGTCAAGCCATTGTCATCTCGCTGTCATCTCCACGGTCACGTCGGCGCCGCCGCTCTGCGATACTGCGGCCGTTTCAAGGAGGAAGCATTGCGGGTGCTGATCGTCGAGGACGAGGGCCTGATCGCGCGGTTCGTAGCCCGCGCGCTGCAGGCCGAGGGCTACACCACCGGCGTGGCGCCGGACGGTGAGGTGGCTTGCCGGCGGCTCCGCGAGGAGGAGTGGAATCTTGCAATCCTCGACCTGCTGCTGCCCGCCAGGAGCGGCTTCGACGTTCTCCGCGAGCTGTCCCAGGCGGCCAACCAAGTGCCGGTGCTGGTGCTGTCGGCCCGGCGCTCTGTCGACGCGAAGGTGGCCGCGCTGGATGCGGGCGCGACCGACTTCCTGGCCAAGCCGTTCGCGTTGGACGAGCTGCTGGCACGGGTGCGGGCGCTGCTTCGCCGTAGCCGCTCGGCGGCAGAGACGGAACCAGGCAGCGAGCCGGACCTGCAGTTCGCGCTGGACGGGCGCTCACGCACGCTCTGCTGGGGCGACGGCCGCACGTTGTCGCTGTCGGAGCGGGAGTTCGGCCTGCTCGAGTACCTGGTCAGATCACCGAACCAGACCGTCTCGCGGGAACGTATCCTGAACGCGGTCTGGGAGTACCAGTTCGACCCGCGCTCGAACGTGGTCGACGTCTACGTGGGCCGGCTACGTCGCAAGCTGCACCCCGCGATCCGGATCGAGACCGTCCGCGGCGGCGGCTACCGGTTGATGACGGGCTGAGCCGACCGGCAGCGTGATCGTGAAGGCGGTGCCGACCCCCGGTTTGCTGACGACCGTGATCGAGCCGCCGTGGGCCTCGGCGACGGCCCGCACGATCGAGAGTCCGAGGCCGGCGCCGCCGCCGCGCCGATTGCGATCGCGGTCGACCCGGTAGAAGCGGTCGAACACGTGGCCCAGCGCCTCCGTCGGGATGCCCTTGCCCGAGTCGCGCACCGTCAGCAGCACCTCGCCGGCCAGCTGGACGGCTTCGATGCCGATGCGGTCGCCCTCCTCGGTGTGGCGGATCGCGTTCTCGAGCAGCTCCTCCAGCGAGATCGCCAGCCGGTCACGATCGACCACCAGCGCGACGTCCGGGATCGCGCCCAGCGACCACTCGCGCGGCGCCGCCACCTGCGAGCGCTGGAACAGCTCGTCGATGAACGGGGCTAGGCGCGTCTCGACCGGCAGCAGGAAGCCCGGCGTGGGCGCGCCCTCGATCAGCAGCAGCTGGTCGATCAGCCGCTCCATCCGCTGCAGCTCGGCCACCACCGTGTCGCTGATGGCGCCGATCTCCTCGTGGCCGGCGCTGTGGTAGCGGCTGAGCAGGTCGATGTGGCCGCGCGCGATGGTGATCGGCGTCAGCAGCTCGTGCGACGCGTTGGAGACGAAGTCGCGCTGCCGCTGCAGCGATGCCCGCAGGTTCGACGCCAGCCGGTCGCTCTCGGCCACGGCGTCCTGGCGGCGGCGCACGTGGTAGACCATGGCCAGGAACATCAGCCCCATCAGCGGCACCTCGGTCAGCTCCGCCCAGTCCTCTCGGGAGCGGTGCACGGCCAGCAGCGTCATGCCGCCAGCCGACAGCGACACGAAGGTGATGCCCGCAATCGTGCCCTTGCTGCGCCACATGCGGTAGCCGTAGAGCAGCGTGAAGCTGACGTAGATCAGGTGGAAGGGCACGGTCTCCCAGCCGTGCGGGCCGTTCTCGGTGATCAGCACCAGCATCGCCACCAGGTTCAGGCAGGCGAACCCCACCCAGGCGACCTCGAGCCGGCTCTCGGCGAACAGGTGCCGTGCGTGGGAGCGGTTCACGGCGTAAAGCGTACGCCCCGCCGGCGCGTGGTGCGCGCAGGTCGTGACAGGCGGAGGGACCTCGCGCGGCGCTCGAGAACGGCAGGGCCCGGCGGTCGGTATGCTCAACGCCTCACTCGCTACCGAGAGGACCGTCCGATGACGAACGTGGACACCGTGGCAGAGCTGCGATTCGAGCCGCCGTCCCCGGGCTACTGGGAGCGCGACGCGGTGCACTTCCCGCGGCCGATGACGCGCTACTGGCAGGAGGTGCACCCGGCAGCGTTCGCGCGCGGCACCGGAGACTTCGCACGCTTCTATGGGATGCTGATGGGCTCGCTGCGAGCCGCGTACGTCCACGGCTTCGGCTACAGGTCGATGGTGCCCGTCGCCGAGGAGGAGATTCCCGACCGCTTCCAGCGCGCGACGGAGGTGATGCAGGGCAAGCTTTGGCGAGAGCAGCTTCGCGACTGGGACGAGCGGGTCAAGCCCGACTCGATCAGGGCACACCGGGCGCTGCAATCGGTCGATCCTGCCGGCCTCTCAGACGAGGAGCTGGTCGAGTATCTGATCCGTTGCCGCGACCACCACGCAGCGATGATCGCGCAGCACATGCGCTACACGGCGTCGGCCGTTGTGCCGACCGGTGACTTCCTGGCGCATGTGGGCGATTGGACGGACGTGCCGCCGGCCGAGCTGCTCGGCCTGATGCGCGGCACGGCGCCCGTCTCGGCGGGCGCCTCGGCCGAGCTCGAGCGGCTGATCGCCGCGTTCGAGGCCGATGCGCGGGCGCGCGAGCTGCTCGCGTCCGACGATGACCCCGGCCAGGTGCTGGCGGCCTTGCGCGCGCTCGACGGCGAGGCCGGTGAGGCGGTGTCGGGGTACCTCGATCTGGTCGGATACCGCCTGCTGGACGGGTTCGACATCTCCGAGCCCTACGCGCTTGCGATGCCGGACGCGTTGGTGCGAACGATTCGCATCGCGGTAGCCGGACGCGACCTCGAGGGCTCCGACGTCGAGGCGGCGGTCGCCGACATCCGCAGCAAGGTGCCCGAGCAGCATCGGGCCGAGTTCGACGAGCTGCTCGGCGAGGCGCGGCTGACCTACCGGTTGCGCGACGAGCGTGGCGTCTTCAGTGATATCTGGGCGTCCGGCCTGATGCGCCGGGCGGTGCTCGAGGCCGGCCGACGCGTCGCCGAGCGAGGGCAGGTCCACGAGCCGGTGCACCTGATCGATGCCGGCTTCGACGAGATGTGCTCGCTGGTAGTGGACGAGTCCGGCCCCTCGGCGGACGAGCTGGCCGCCCGCGCCACCGAACGCACGACGCGCGCGCCGAAGGCTGCTCCGCGGTCGCTGGGCGACCCGCCACCGCCGCCGCCTGACGGCTCCGGCCTGCCGCCCGACATGGCGCGGCTGATGCGCGCGACCGGCATCGCGCTCGGTCACCTGTTCGGCAGCTCCGAGGCCGAGCACGACGAACAGGTGCTGCGCGGGCTGGCGGCCAGCCCGGGCATCTACGAAGGGCCGGCGCGGCTGATCTCGGGACCGTCGGAGTTCGACCGGATCGCCAGCGGAGACGTGCTGGTAACGCAGTCGACCACGGAGGCCTTCAACATCCTGCTGCCGCTGCTGGGTGCGATCGTGACCGACAGCGGCGGGCTGCTCTCGCACTCGGCGATCGTCGCGCGCGAGTACGGCATCCCCGGCGTCGTGGGGACCCGCGAAGCGACCGGCCGGATCGCCGACGGTGTGCGCGTGCGCGTCGATGGTGACGCCGGCGAGGTGACGGTGGTCGAGTGAAGGGCACCGTGCCGCTGGTGAAGGCACACGAGACCGCGCTGTTCGGCTCGAAAGCGGTGGGGCTGGGGCAGGCGATCCGTGACGGGCTGCCGGTGCCACCGGGGGTCGCGCTGTCAGGCGCAATCGTGGAGGCGGTCGCGGCTGGCAACGACCGCGCGATTAAGCAGGTGGCGAAGACGGCGCGGCCGCTGGGCGGCCCGCTGGCCGTGCGCTCGTCTGCCGTGGACGAGGACGGCGCCGAGGCCAGCTTCGCCGGCCAGCACCTGACGCTGCTGAACGTGCCGTCGTCGGAGCAGCTGGGCGCGGCGCTGAGCGAGATCTGGTGGTCGGCGAACTCCGACTCGGCGATCAGCTATCGCCAGCGGGTGGGCTTGTTCACCCGGCCCAGCGTCGGAGTCGTAGTCCAGGCACTGCTCGATCCCCAGAGCGCCGGCGTGATGTTCACGAGGAACCCGATCAACGGCGAGGACGAGCGGATGATCGAGGCCAGCTGGGGCCTGGGCGAGGCGGTGGTCGCGGGCCAGGTGATCCCGGACAGCTACCGCATTCATCGGTCGGGGGAGGTGCTGCAGCGGACGCCGGGGTTCAAGAAGATCGCGATCCGCACGCTCCCGGAGGGCGGCACGTTCGAACAGGAGGTGCAACCCGAGCTGGTCGAGCAGCTGTGCCTCGACGACGGCCAGCTGGCCGAGCTCAACGCGCTGGCCGACCGTTGCGAGCAGATCTACGGGCCTGCACGGGACATCGAGTGGGCGTTCGCCGACGGCAATCTGCACCTGCTGCAGTGCCGGGCGGTGACGCGATCGGGGTCGTGACGGTGGCTTGGATGGGGACGTGACGGGCGCACCCGTCGACGCGCTGCAGCGGGTGCCGCTGTTCGCCGACCTGAACCAGCGCGAGATGAAGCAGATCGCCCGCCTGTTCAAGAAGCGAACATTCCCGGCCGGGGAGACGGTCGTGCAGGAGGGATCCGGCGGTGCGGCGTTCTACGTGATCGAGTCCGGCCAGGCAACGGTGTTCGTCGCCGGCAAGGAGTACTCGACGCTGGGACCGGGCGACTACTTCGGTGAGATCGCGCTGATCGACGAGGGCGCACGGCTGGCGACGATCACGGCCACCGGCCAGCTCGACTGCTACGGCATCACCTTCTGGGACTTCCGGCCGCTGGTGGAGTCAAACGGCGTGATCGGATGGAAGCTCCTGCAGTCGCTGGCGAGGATGTATCGGGAGGCGCGCACGCCGACGTAGGCTACGGATGATGGGTGCACACCTAACGCCCGACGCCGTTGTCGCAGCCTGAATCCAATGGGTCACGGCGCGACCGGCCGCCCGCGGTTCGGGTCGCGGGCGTGATCAAGCGGTTCGGGTCGACGACCGCGCTGGCCGGCGTCGACCTGGTGGTCCCGGAGGGGATGGTCTTCGGGCTGCTTGGCCCGAACGGGGCAGGGAAAACGACGCTCGTCCGCATCCTCGCGACGCTGCTCGTGCCGGACGCGGGACGGGCGGAGCTGCTCGGCCGCGATGTTGTCGCCGAGTCGGCGAGGGTGCGCGAGCTGCTGGCGCTGACCGGCCAGTTCGCGGCGGTCGACGAGCTCCTGACGGGCCGCGAGAACCTGGAGATGTTCGGGCGCCTGTTCCGGCTCTCTCGCGCACAGGCTAGCCGCCGGGCGTCGGATCTGCTCGAGCGCTTCGAGCTCGCCGATGCCGCTGACCGGACCGCGAAGACCTATTCGGGCGGGATGCGACGGCGACTCGACCTAGCGTCGAGCCTGCTGACGCAGCCGCGTGTGCTCTTCCTGGACGAGCCGACGACCGGCCTTGATCCTCGCAGCCGCAACGAGATCTGGGAGATCGTCCGTGACCTTCGCCGCGAGGGAACGACGATCCTCTTGACGACGCAGTACCTCGAAGAGGCAGACCAGCTCGCCGACGAGATCGCGGTGATCGACCACGGCCGGGTGATCGCAGAGGGAACGGGCAGCCAGCTCAAGGACCGCGTCGGCGGCCAGATCCTGGAGGTGGAACTGACCGATGTGGGGCAGCGGGTCGATGCGGAGGCGGCGCTGCTCCGCGTCGGCTGCGGCGCTCCGGAGCAGGACGGGCGGCCGAACCGGCTGACGTTGCCGGCGCCGCGGGACGGCCTCGTCCTGGTCGAGGAGGCCGCGGCGGAGCTCCGCCGCGCCGGCATCGGCGTCAGCGACATGGGCCTGCGGCGGCCGACGCTCGACGACGTGTTCCTGCAGCTGACCGGCCAGGCGTCGAGCGAGAACGGCGAGCCGCAGACCGCAGCTGCCGCGCCCGGCGAGACGGTTGTGGACCGTCCCCGCCCGCGCACGCGCGCGCATGCACCGTCGCCACGGGCCGCCAAGGCGAGCGCGGTCGACACCGCGGTCGTGACGATGCGTAACCTGCGCCACTTCTGGCGCCAGCCCGACCTGCTGGTGTTCTCGACGATCCAGCCGGTCATGTTCGTCGTGCTCTTTGTCTATGTCTTCGGCGGCGCGGTCAGCCTGGCGCTGCCGGCGGGAGTCAGCTACGTCGACTACCTGCTGCCAGGGATCTTCGTCCAGTCGGTGACCTTCCGCGCGACCAACACTGCGGTCGGCCTCTCGGAGGACCTACGGCGGGGCGTGATCGACCGCTTCCGCTCGATGCCGATGGCCCGCTCGGCGGTCCTGCTCGGGCGAACCACCGCTGACCTGGTGCGAAACGTCCTGATCATCGGCCTGATGATCGGGGTGGGCTACCTGGTCGGCTTCCGTTTCCAGGCCGGCGTCGTGCCGGCGCTCGCCTGCGTCGCCCTTGTCGCCGCCTTCGGATTTGCCCTCAGCTGGATCTTCGCGTTCGTATCGCTGGTCGTAGAGGGCGCCGAGACTGCGCAGACGGCCGGGTTCGTGCTGCTCTTCCCGCTGGTCTTTGCCAGCTCGGTCTTCGTCCCGATCTCGAGCATGCCCGACTGGCTGCAACCGATCGCCGAGGCCTCGCCGGTGACACTGACCGCGAACGCGGCGCGCACCTTCGCGCTCACAGGCGGTGTGCCGGACTCGCTCGCAGGCTCGCTCGCCTGGATCGTCGGCATCCTGGCGGTGTTCGTGCCGCTGTCGGTCTGGCGATACCGGAGGATGAGCTAGACGTGCGTTTGTACGCCGCGACCGGGGATGCGATCGTCCGCATGGACGAGGTGGGCGACGCGTGGACGGCCGAGCGGTCGTTGTCGGAGAGCGATGCTCAGTGCCTGGCGGTCGACCCGGCCGACCCGGACGTTGTGTATGCCGGACTGCGAACGGCTGGCGTGCGCCGCAGCGTCGACGGCGGTCGAAGCTGGGTCGACTGCGAGCTGCCCGAGCCGGGCGTGTTCTCGCTCGCCGTGAGCGCGGCCGACGGAGCGCTCTACGCGGGCACCGAGCCGAGCCGGCTGTTCCGAAGCGATGACCGGGGCGAGAGCTGGAGCGAGCTGGAAGCGCTGCTCAACCTGCCCTCGCGGCCGAGCTGGAGCTTCCCGCCGCGCCCGTGGACCTCACACGTGCGCTGGATCGCACCCAGCCCGCACGACGGGGACCTGCTCCTGGTCGGCATCGAGCTTGGCGGCTTGATGCGCTCGACCGACGGCGGACATAGCTGGCAGGATCACCGTCCCGGTGCCCAACCGGACGTGCACTCGCTCGCCTGGCACCCGCAGACAGCGGGCCGCGCGTACGAAGCAGGCGGTGGCGGCGCCGCGTTCAGCACCGACGCGGGTGAGACCTGGCAGCCGGCCGATGACGGCCGCGACCGTCATTACACCTGGTCGGTCGCCGTCGACTCGAGCTGCTGGTACATCTCTGCGAGCACCGGCCCCTACGCCGCACACGGTCGCCGCGCCCCCCAGGCGCGCATCTACCGGCGGCGCGACGGCGAGCCGTGGCAGCACGTTACGCGCGGCCTGCCGGAACCGCTGCCGGCAATGCCCTACGCACTCTTCGCCACCGATCGGCGCCTCTTCGCCGGCCTCGCCGACGGGCAACTATGGGAGACCCGCGACCAGGGTGAGAGCTGGTCACCGCTGCGACTCAACGGAGACGCGCCGGAGGCGCTCGTCGCCCTAGGCTGAGCCGATACCCAGTACACTCCAACCCGCAAGCGGAAGGGAACGAAGTAGCCGAGCGAGTAGAACGCGCGTGAGGTCGCTCCCAGCTTGAATACGCGCCCGTAGCTCAGGGGATAGAGCGCTGCCCTGCGGAGGCAGAGGCCGCACGTTCGAATCGTGCCGGGCGCATTGCTCAACCAAACCGTTTTCGAGGGGCCGAAATTGCGAATCAACGCCGTCCCACTCGCGTTTATCGGGGCTTGACAGGATGGAGGTCGTGTCCGTCAACGTCGGTCTACCTCGACAGGTCACGTGGAAAGGCGAGGTTGTGACGACCGGGATCTTCAAGCAGTCAGTCGATGGCCGCGTGGACGTGGCGGGTGTCAATCTGGCGGGCGACCGTCAAGCCGATCTAACCGTTCATGGGGGCGATGACAAAGCTGTCTACGTCTATCCGTCGGAGCATTACCCGTACTGGCATGAGGAACTCGGTCGTGATCTGCCTTGGGGGATGTTCGGTGAGAACCTGACCGTGTTCCATGTCGGGCTCGAAGACGACATCGCAATCGGTGATCGGCTTCGAATCGGATCGGCGGAGTTCGTCGTAACCCAGCCGAGGCTGCCTTGCTTCAAGCTCGGGATCAGGTTCGACGACGCGGGGATGGTAAGGCGGTTCCTCGCTTCCGCACGTACCGGGTACTACCTCCGGATAGTTAGCGAGGGAGATGTGGGGCGGGGCGACCGTGCGGAAGTTATCGCCCCTCACCCGGCCCACGTGCCAGTCTCGGAGATCACCAGGTTAGTCGCGCGTGACCGGACGGACGTTGAGGGACTTCGCCGCGTGCTGGCCCTCGAGGTGCTTCCGGACGCATGGCGCTCATTCTTCGAGCAACTCCACGAGCGCGCGATCCAGGGGGCGATCAAGCGCAGCAGCGCTTCGCCGACGCGGAGCATTTCTGAACTGGTCGGAGTCGATCACCCACCGGTCGATCTGGTGATGGTCAAAGCCGACGTTCCGCGCCGTGACAGCTGATTAGACGGCGTCCAGCTCGACGGCCAGCAGGCGAACCAGCTGCCCTGCCGGAAGCTCGCGGATCCGCTGATACGCCTGGCCCGCCCACAGGTTGATCGCCGAGCCGTCCCCGGCCATCCGCGCGGCGGCGCGGAGCGGCTGAGTGAGCTCGTGAATCTCGGGGTAGGCGACGACCGCCGTGCCGTCATGGTCGAGCATGAACTGGTTGACGATGCCTCTCGCGGTGCGGCCGGTGAAGGCGCGCGTCAGCCTGGTGGGAACGCCTCCCCGACGCAGCGCCTGCCGATGGGGTTCCGAGGTACCCGCCTCGGGGCAGAGCAGGAAGGCTGTGCCCAGCTGGGCGGCGCGCGCGCCGGAGGCAAGAGCCGCGGCGATATCCTCGCCCGACACGATGCCGCCCGCCGCAACCAGCGGCCTGCCCGCGCCCGAGAGCAATTCGAGGAGGGCCGGCAGCGAGTGTACCGGCGCCGTCTTGCCGTCCTGGAAGCAGCCACGGTGTCCACCGGCCTCGATGCCTTGCACAACCAGCAGATCTGCGCCGCCGTCGACAGCGATCGAGGCCTCGCCGGGTGAGGTCACGGTCACCCACACCTCCGAGCCGGCGTCGTGCAACCTCCGGACAGTGTCCGCGTCGGGCATGCCGAAGGTGAACGAGACGACGGCGACCGGATCGTCCGTCAGCAGGTCGAGCTTCTCGGCGAAGTGATCATCGTGGAACCGGGGTTCCCCGACCGGCAGGCCGCGGGCGGCCGCCCACTGCCGGATTTCGTCGACGTAGTCCGCGTAGGTCGCCGGGCCGGCGGGTCCCGATGGACGGCTGAACACGTTCACGCCGAACGGCCGCACGGTCAGCGAGCGTAGCTCGGCGAGTTGCTCGGCCAGCCGCTGTGGGGTCAGGTAGCCGGCGGCCAGGAACCCGAAGGCCCCCGCCCCGGACACTTCGGCCACGAGGCGCGGTGTGGATGGGCCGCCCGCCAGCGGAGCGAGCACGATCGGCGCAGGCAGCTGATCCGCAATCATCCGGCGCATCCTCGCCGACGAGGCGGGCGGATGCCAGCCCCTCGGTCATTACCCGATGGCACTCCCAGGAGCTGTCACCCGTGTGCTGCGACGGTCGGCCAGATCTAGAGCTGTCCGCGGACGCCGGCTTCGCGCTCGATCGCATAGACCTGTTGGCGGAGGTCGTCCTCGATCGCACTTCGCGCCGCACCGCGGCGCAACAGCGGCAGCACGGTTCGATGGCTGGCGTCTTCGATCATCGTCGCGCAAGCGAGATAGAACGCCGCGGCGCTCAACGGCAAACCGAGCCAGCCTGACGCGTGCGCCCAGCTCGTGTCGCCGTGGATCTGGTAGATCCCGGTCAGCAGAAAGCGTATCGCCGCGAGCAGAGCCACCACCGAGAGCACCGGTTTGGTGGCAGCCGAAGCACCGGCGAAGGCGAGGATCACCGCGCTCATGGAGACCATGAACACACCCAACATCGGGCTTCGCGGCGCATCTGCGGTCAGCGTGATGATGCCGACGGTCGCCCACGTCATCCCGAACAGCCCCAGCGCCGTCGCACCTCCGGCATCGCGCGCCCAGAAGGAAAGCAGCGACGCAATCAACTCGAGTGGAGCGACGAACACGATCATGATCAGCGCCAGCTGGCGCAGCTGAGATTGCTCCACCCACGTCAGCTCTACGGTCGAGAACAGGAGGGAACCAATCGCAAACGCGAAGAATCCCATCGGCAATGGGCTTGCAAGCGGTCGCAGCATGATCCGAACCGGCGCGCCCACCTCGCCATTGCCCGGACTCCTTTGTGCCTGGTGCACGCCCCGCTCCCTTCGGCCCTTGACCACGCGCCACTACCCCTGGCCGCGATGACGGAAACACCAGGAACCTCAAGTCAGAGGGAAGCGGATATCAGAGCAGCGAGGTGTCTGTTTTGACTAGTAGCGCGTGATCACGCCGACACCGGCCGAGGCCGCGAGCGCGTCGCGATTGGCGTCGCTCAACTGCCACACGTCAGCTCCGCGGCTGATGGCCTCGGCCACCGCGAGCTCGAGGCCCATGGGCTCAACGACGATGAAGCTGCCATCCAGCGGGCAGACCTGAACGCGGTCGGACAGCCGGCCACATTGCGGGCATGCGCAGACCTCCGGCCCCGGTCCTGGCGCGAGCAGCAGCGTCTGCACCCTCGACTCCGAGATGGCGATCAGCGCCGCGTCCAGCCCCTCGGCCAGCTCTCCGCGGCCCAACTGCTCGGCGTGCCGCTCCAGCATCGCCCGCTCGCGCTCGCCGTCATGTCGCTCGGCGATGGCGGTCAGCTCGCGCAGCACGCTGGCTTCGTCGAAGTCGCGCATGTTGGGCAGCTCACCGATCACGGCTGCGGACGCCTCTTGGCCGAGCCGCCCACGCATGACCGCGCTGTTCTCGGCCGTGCCGGCCAGCACAATCGGAGGTTGGCCCAGTCGCGCATGGGTGCGCTCAGCGATCTCGACCACGGCCGCCAGGTGCAGCTCCGCCTGGCGGTCGGTGTAGCGCTGGAGCTTGGACGCCGCCCAGCCGCCCTGGTGGTGGCGGTTCTCGATTTCCTGGTCGGCGTCGACCAGCTCGATCAGGTGCCCGTCTCGCAGCAGCACCACGCGGCCCAGTTCGCGACCGGCGATCACGAGCAGCACCTGCGACGTGCGGGCGTCCTCGACGGCCAGTCGCCGCAAGGCAAAGCGCCGACCGGCCGTGACTGCGTCGCCCGCCGAGCGCCACAGCGGCAGCGCCTCGAACACCTCACAGCCGAGTGCGAACAGCGCCGCGCCATGCACCTCTGCGCCGCCGCGAAGATCCTGTTCGCCGAGGAACCGGTGCACGCGATCGACGCCGTCTTCGAACGTGCGCTTGGCCTCACCCGAGCGCCGATCGGAGGCGGTCTCCAGCCGGTCCACGGCCGAGCGAACACGGCTGGCCATGTCGGCTCGAGTGGGCGTGACAGACGGATCGAGGTCGAGATACACGCTGATCGCGGCGTCGTCCTCGTCGTTTACCTGGGCGAGCGTCTGAAGCAGTGGGGATGTGAACGTGGACATGACGGTGCCATGCCACGGCGGGACGAGGTCTACACCTCGTCTGTGAGCGCCACGGCGGCCGCGCCGCGAGCCCGTTACGGCGTGCCGGTTAGGGGGTAACTCCGCACCTCAGCAGCCAACCGGATGGAGGACTCATGAACGAGCGCGAGTCTGATAGGCAATATCACCACACGCCTGACCAGGGCGAGACGGTGTCGCCCGACTTCGACGACCCGGGGGACCCTCATGACGAGGTGAATACGCCGCTCGACGAGTTGCCCGAGCAGGCGCCAGGCCAGGCGCCGGTGATCGAGGGCATGGGCAGCCGGCCGCCCGCGCGCGGCGAGCGGGTCAGCAACCGAAAGCCGCCTCCCGACGACGAGTAGACCCGGCCTCCCAGAGAGCCCCATTCGACAAGCGGCCGGAGGCATCCATGCCGAACCGACGCCACGACGCTGATTGTGCTCGGCACGAGACGACGGCCATTGATGGCCCAGGCGGCCACGGATCCCTCCCGCCCACAGAGTGATCAGCGTCGTTCAGGCCGCGGCCGAGGCGAGTCGAGCGAGCGCACGCAGCGATGCGTCGCGCGCGTCCTGATCCGTGACGGGCATTGTCGCCATAACCTCGTCCGCGCCGGTCATCTCGAGCAGCTCGGCCAGCCGCCGCTCGACCGTTTCCGGCGAGCCGATCGCCTGCGCTGCCAGCACCTGATCTGCCAGTTCGCGCTCGGGCGGCAACCATTGGTAGGCCGCAACCTCTTCGTGCGACGGGAATGGCCGCGGCGGCAGACCACTTCGCAGCCGGACGAACGAGAGCGCCCACGCCGAAGCCAGTTCGTGCGCGCGCTCGTCCGTGTCGGCGCAGACGACCGTGACCGTCAGGATCGCGTGTGGGCGTTCCTGCACCTCCGACGGCTGGAATCCGTCCCGGTAGAGCCGCATCGCCGGAACCGAATACCGCGAGCTGAAGTGATGTGCGAACGCGTAGGGCAGTCCACGCAGCGCCGCCAAACGAGCCCCGTAGTCACTCGATCCGAGCACGAACACGCGCGGCGCGGAGCGCGGGCGCGGATAGGCGATCAGCCCCTCGAGCGGATGGCCGGGCGGGAAACCGTGCAGATGCCCGAACAGCTCGGCCAGCTGAGCGTCCAGATCTTCACTGCCCGGACCCCGTCGAAGCGCGTGAGCAGTCCGTTGGTCGGTGCCCGGCGCACGGCCGACGCCGAGGTCGATCCGACCTGGGAACAGCCCCTCCAGCGTCGCCCAGCGCTCCGCCACCACAAGCGGCGCATGGTTGGGCAGCATGACACCACCCGAACCGACCCGGATCCGGCTTGTGATCGACGCCGCGCGCGCCGTCAGCACCTCCGGTGCCGTGCTGCCGATCCCGGGCATGTTGTGGTGCTCGGCGTACCACAGCCGCACATAGCCGAGCTCATCGGCCAGCCGGGCAAGCGCTGCTGCACGCTCCAGCGCCGGCTCGGCGGACTCGTCGCCGGTAACTGGCACAACATCGAGCAGGGAAATGGGGACGTCGAGCATCCGAGCACGAACGCTAGCTGCCACGGCGCTGAGGATGGCGAGGACGACGATCCTGACTGACGTCAAGAACAGGACCGGATCACGCGCCGGCTGATTCTTCAGACCGCGGCCGGAACCCACCGGCCAGTTGCCGATTGACGGAACCGGAACATGGCGTTAGAACATCAGCGGTCGTATTCCACTATGGGGGGTCACCGTGAAGAAGCTTCTCGCGCTGCTGGGCGCCGGAGCAGCGTTGTTGCTGCCAGCGGCCGCCGGTGCCGCGCCGACCGGGGACGTGCGCGTCACCGATCACACCTACACGAGCAGCGGCACGCCGGGATACACGGATTCAATCTTGCAGGAGTGCTCGGTCTCGCGAGGACGCAAGAACGAGCCGGCGGTTGCCGTCGACCCGCGCAATCCGAACGTCGTGCTGGGCAGCTCGAACGACTACTGCGGCGTCTACCAGGACGTGGACGGAGTGCCCCAGCCGATCGGGCCGATCTGGCTTGGCTACTACCGCTCCACCGACGGCGGCGCCAGCTGGCCGGTCAACTCGCTGGTGCCCGGCTACCCAGGCGACACGTCGCCGGCGGCGCAGAGGAGCCAGGCGCGAACCGACGGTGCCGGAGACCCGGCCATCGCATGGGACGGGTCGGGTCGAGCGTTCTTCGGCTCCGAGTCGTCCAACAGCACGAACCCAAAGACCTGGGGAGACGTCTGGGTCGCCGTCTACGACAACCCGCAGGGTCCGAATGGGCCGACCCGGCTGGACGG
>JBJMJD010000085.1:0-23918 GCA_045806525.1 Gaiellales bacterium
CTTGCCGTCGTAGCCGACCTGCCGTGCGCGCAGGCACAGGCGGCGGTACTCGTCGGTGTTCTTGATGTCGGTGTACGGGCCGTCGATCGCCTGCAGCCCGTAGCCGCGGGCAGCCGTCACGATCAGCGACAGGATGTAGTGCCATTGGTCGCCCGGGTAGTCGGGGTCGATCGATCCGATCACGAGCGAGCCCACGCCCATGCTGGCGGCGTAGTCGCCGGGACCGAAGATCAGCGTCTCCAGGCGCGGCGAGGCCTGCGCGATCTCACGGATGTTCATGGCGCCGCGGCCGTTCTCGATCTGGGCCTCGATGCCGATCCGGTGCTCGATGCCGTGCTCGATCTCGAGCTGCGTCAGCACGTGGTGGACGAAGTGCAGCTGGGCCGCGTCCTCAACCTTGGGCACCATCACGCAGTCCAGGTTCGCGCCGGCGCCGGTCACCACCGCCGTCAGGTCGCCCAGGCACCACTGGGTGGTGACCCCGTTCACGCGCACGACGCGGGTCTTGCCGGAGTAGTCATGGCCGTTCAGCGCGTCGATCACGTTCTGGCGCGCCGGCACCTTCTCGAGCGGCGATACGGCATCCTCGAGGTCGAGGAAGATCTGGTCGGCGGGCAGCACCGCAGCCTTGGACAGCATCTTGGGGGATGAGCCCGGCACGGCCAGGCAGGATCGGCGCAACCGCAACGTTTTCTCGCTCCGCGTCGGGGCTTGACTGTGCAGTCAGTCTACCCAGCGGCTGCCGCCGGGGCGGCAACGGCCGGGAGCCCGGCAGGCTACAGCAGGCCGATCCGGTCGAGCGGCCAGTAGCGCACGCGTGCGATGCCGATCATGTCGCCGCGCGGCTCACAGCCCCACATCCGTGAGTCGTCCGACTCGCCGCGGTTGTCGCCCATCATGAAGTAGCACTTCTGCGGCAGCACCGTATGGGGGAAGCCGGCCGTGCGCCGCCCGTGCAGGTACGGCTCGGACAGCCGGTGCGCCCTCTGGCCCGGGCTCTTCACCCAGACCGATCCGTGCTTGGCCCACACGGTTTCGCCGGGCAGCCCGACCACGCGCTTGATGAAGGTTTCCGGCGAGGCGCCCACGCGGAGCGACCGGTCGTTCGTGTTGCAGGCTCCCTCGCTGTTGTGGTCGCCCTGGCAGATCGGTGGATGGAAGACGACGACCTCGCCGCGGCTGGGGTCTCGGAAGTCGAGGCTGAGGCGGTCGGCGATCACCCGGTCGCCCGGCTCGAGCGTCGGGATCATGCTGCCCGTTGGAACGCGATAGGGCTTGACGATGTAGGCCTGCGCGAAGAACGCGATGGCCGCGGCAACGACGAGGGTCAGGACGATCTCGGCGACGGCGCGCAGCGGAGGAGGAAGCAGGGCGATCGGGTTCATGCGTTCCGGCAGGTTATCGACGACACCCCGGGGCGGCTGAAGTGGTGATAGAACACACTTCCGGCGGCCACTCGGTTGAGAGTTCGCGGTGCGCTGCCGATGGAACACACCATGATTCGCCGCACCCTCCTGGTCACCGCCGCACTGGGCGCCTCGTTGCTCGGCCCGAGCGCCGCCTCCGGCGCGACGCTGTTCACGCTGAGCGGCCATGGCTGGGGGCACGGCATCGGCATGTCGCAGTACGGCGCGCTCGGCTATGCCCAGCACGGCTGGACGCACCAGCAGATCCTCCAGCACTACTTCACCGGCACCACCATCGGCCAGCTGCCGTCCGGCACCAAGGAACGGGTGCTGCTGATCTCAAGCCGCCCCTCGATCCACCTGTCGTTCACAGGAGCGGCGACGGCGAGCGACCAGCACGGCACCAGCCGGTCGCTGCCGGCGGGGTCCTACCGCGTCGACCTGGGTGTCGTCGCCGGCCAGGTGCGCCTGTGGAACACGGCGAGCGGCCGGTACGTCTGGAAGGGCATCGTCAGCCCGCTTGTGGTGGCGCCGCACGGCGGCCCGCTGCAGCTGGACGAGTCGGTGAACGGCTACATCCACGACCACTGGTGGGGCGACTTCCGCATCGCCCGCAGCGGCGGGTCGCTGTCGCTGGTCGATGTGGTCGGGATGGAGCGATACGTCAGCGGTGTCGTGCCCTGTGAGGTGCCGGCGTCCTGGCTGCCCCAGGCCGTGCAGGCGCAGGCGGTCGCCGCGCGCTCCTACGCCGCCGCCACCGCCGGCGGCACCTTCGACGCCTTCGCGGACACACGCAGCCAGATGTACTGCCCGGTCGAGCGGCAGGTGGCGGCATCCGACGCTGCGGTCGCGGCCACCAAGCACCAGGTCGTGAAGTACGGGGGCCAGGTGGCCACCACCTTCTTCTCATCCAGCTCAGGTGGCCGCACCTCATCCATCGCCGCGTCGTGGGGCGGCACCAACCAGCCCTACCTGGTGCCCGTGCGCGATCGCTACGACGGCGCCGGCGGTCTCAACCCGAACCACACCTGGACGCCGCGGGTGTTCTCGCCGTCCGGGCTGGGCTCGGCGCTGGGCGTGGGCGGCAGCGTCTCGTCGCTCGACGCCACCATCGACGGCGCCTCGCAGCGGGTGCTGTCGGTGCTCGTTCACGGAGCGGGCGGCAACCACTCGCTGACGGCCGGCGATGTGTTCTCGCGGCTGGGGCTGCGCTCGACCTACTTCCGGATCCTGCAGGTGACGCTGGCGGCGCCGAAGTCCTCCATCGCCGGCGAGACCTACCACCTCAAGGGCCGGCTCTGGCCACGGCCGCAGGGAGCCTTCCGGCTTGAATCCAAGAAGGGAACGTCCGGCAGCTGGCAGCGGGTGAAGGCGCCGGTGGTGCTGGACTCGACCGGCCGCTTCTCGATCACCCGCCGCCCGGTCGCCGACGCCAGCTACCGCCTGGTGCGCAAGGGCGCATCATCGCCGACGGTGCGCGTGCGGGTACATGCGGCGCTGACGTTGTCGAAGAAGGGCGGATTTCACGGGACGATGCTCCCGCGGCTGGCCGGTGCCACCGTCACCCTCCAGCGCCTCAGCGCGGGACGATGGGCCAGCGCAGATACCGCCGCCGTCGGCGCGAAGGGCGGCTACCGGTTCTCGAAGGCCGTCACGCCGGGCAGCTGGCGGGCGCATTTCCGCCGTGACAACGATCACAGCTCCGGGGCCTCGGCCGCGCTGGTCGTTCCCAGCGCGCGGTACCCTTCGTTCCATGGCGCACATCGCGATCGGTAAGCGGGACGGCAAGTGGTTCTTCACGGCGCAGGGCTGCTGTGACTCCACCTCCGCCCGCGCGCTGTACGAGCGCGCCCATGCCGTGCAGGTGCTGGAAGAGGGCGGGCGCCTGAACGCGTGGGATGCGGCCGGCTTCGAGCTGGAGGACCGGCGCGGCCGCCTGCACCGCTACCCCCGGTCGTGGCGGCCCTACCCGAGCAGCTCCTCGTCCGGCACCTGACGCAGCACGCGGGCGGGGCTTCCCACAACCAGCGCGCGCGGGGCTACGTCCCGGGTCACGACCGCCCCGGCGCCGACGAACGCCTCCTCGCCGATCTCGATCCCCGGCAGCAGCGTGGCGCCGCCGCCGACGCGGGCGCCGCGGCGGATCACCGCGCCCTTGATCAGGGCGTGCCGCCCCTCGGTGCGCCCCATGAAGTTGTCGTTGGTGGTGACCACGCAGGGCGCGATGAACACGTGCTCCTCGAGCAGGCAGTGTGCGGTGATGTAGGCGTTCGACTGGATCTTGGTGAACGACCCGATGGTGGTGTCGTTCTCGACACAGACGCCGCGGCCGATCACGACCTGCTCCCCGATCGAGCAGCGCTCGCGGACGGTGGCCAGGTCGCCGACCACGCACCCCGGGCCGAGCGTCGATCCGGCCGCCAGCACGGCACCGGCAGCGATCGCGCAGCCCGCCCCCAGCGTCAGCGGTCCGGGCTCCTGGCGGCGGGCGGTAGACCGGCCGGAGAGGGTCGGGCGCTTACCCAGCACGGCGTTGTCGCCGATCGTGCAGCCGTCGCCGATCACGGTGCCGGTGTGGACGGTCACGTTGGCGCCGAAGCGCACGTCACCGCCGATCGATGCGTCCTGCGCCACGGTCAGGCCGGGAGCCTGGTCGGCCGGCCAGCTCACGCGCGGACGCCCTCGAGGGCGACGGCGGCGCCGCCCTGCTCCAGCGAGCGCTGCATCGCCTCCAGCACCTCGACGACCGCCACGCCCTCGGCAGCGTTCGCGGGGTGCGCGGGATCACCCGAGCGGATCGCGTCCAGGAAGGCCTCGCACTCGATTCGCAGCGGCTCCTCGCGGGAGACGGCCGGGCTGGTGATGTCGCCGGTGTGCGTCGAGATCTTGCCGGGGGCGGTCAGCACCGGGCCCTTGTCGTAGACGGTGACCTTGCGGTCGGCCTCCATGTCGTCGAACACGGCCATCCGCTTGGAGCCGACCACGGTCATCTTGCGCATCTTGTGGGGGTCGAGCCACGACAGGTGCAGGTGCCCGACCTGGCCGGAGGCCAGCTTCAGGTAGCCGAACACGACGTCCTCGACCCCCGGGCGCAGGTAGCACTCGCCCCGCGCCGACACCTCGACCGGGCGGCCGCCGAGCAGGTACAGCACCACCGAGATGTCGTGCACGCCAAGGCTCCAGAGCGCGTTTTCATCCTCGCGGATGACGCCCAGGTTCTGGCGGTTGCCGTACACGTACAACACGTCGCCGAGCTGGCCCGATTCGATCAGCTCACGCAGCTTGACCACGGCCGGGTGGAACCGCAGCAGGTGGCCGACCATCACGATCCGCGACCGCTCGGCGGCCAGGGCCTCAAGTTCCCGGGCCTCGGCGACCGTCCAGGCAAGCGGCTTCTCCACGAACACGTGCTTGCCGGCCAGCAGGGCGCGCCTGGCCAGGGCGTGGTGGGTGGGCACCGGGGTCGCCACGACCACAGCGTCCAGCGTCTCGTCCTCGATCAGGTCGTCGAAGCGTCCCGTCATGCGGGTGTCGGGGAACTGGGCCGCGAACCGGGCCTGCCGCTCCTGGTCGGCGTCGCAGCACCAGACCAGCTCGGCGTCGGGCAGCTGCCCAAAGTTGCGGGCCAGGTTCGGGCCCCAGTAGCCAAGGCCGACGACGCCCACGCGGAGGCGATCGCTCACAGCACGTGCACCCTTCCGCCGTCGCGCGGGACGGCGTTTCGGAAGTCGAACACCAGCTGCGCGCGGCCGGCCAGGTCGGCGTAGTCGATGCCCGAGTGGGCGGTGACCACGCAGACGATGTCGGCGGCCTCGACCACGCCGTCGGCGAGCTCCACAGAGCGCAGGTCGAGCCCCTGCTCGAGCAGGTCGGGCACGAACGCGTCGTGGTAGCTGAGGTCGGCGCCAAGGCCGCCCAGGAGCTCGATCAGCTTCAGCGCGGGCGACTCGCGCACGTCGCCGACGTCGGGCTTGTAGGACACGCCCAGCACCAGCACGCGGCTGCCGTTGACCGGCTTTCGAGCCTGGTTCAGCGCCTGGGAGATGCGCTCGACGCAGAAGTAGGGCATGGTCGTGTTGACCTTGCCGGCCAGTTCGATGAACTCGGTCTGGAAGTCGAACTGGCGGGCGCGCCAGGACAGGTAGAAGGGGTCGATCGGGATGCAGTGGCCGCCCAGGCCGGGGCCGGGTGTGAAGCGCGTGAACCCGTAGGGCTTGGTGGCGGCCGCGTCGATCACCTCCCACACGTCCAGGTGCATGCGGTCGCAGAGCATCGCCAGCTCGTTGACGAGCGCGATGTTGACGCTGCGAAAGATGTTCTCGAGCAGCTTCACCAGCTCGGCGGCGTCGGGCGAGGAGACCGGCACGAGCGTGTCCACGCAGACCGCGTAGAGCGCAACGGCGCGCGCGGTGCAGGCAGGTGTCAGGCCGCCCACCACCTTGGGAGTGGTGCGCACGGTGTAGTCGGTGCGGCCGGGATCGATCCGCTCGGGCGACATGGCGAGGTGGAAATCCTGCCCGGCGCGCAGGCCGTCTCGCTCGAGCAGCGGCGCCACCAGCTCGCGGGTGGTGCCCGGGTAGGTGGTCGACTCCAGCACCACCAGCTGGCCACTGCGCAGGTGCGGGGCGATCGCCGATGCGGCCGAGGCGACGATGCTGAGGTTCGGCTCGCGGTTGTCGGAGAGTGGCGTGGGCACGCAGATCAGGATCGCGTCCGCCTCGCCCACGGCGGCGAAGTCGCCGCCGGCCGTGAGCACGCCCGCGGCGGCCAGAGGCCCCAGCACCTCGTCAGCGACATCGCTGATGTAGCTGCGGCCGGCCGCGATCGCGGCCACCTTATCTGCGTCGGTGTCGATGCAGTGCACGCGCCGGCCCGCCTGGGCGAAGGCGACGGCGAGCGGGAGACCGACGTAGCCGGCGCCGATGATCGCGATGTCGGAGGGCATCAGCGCCAGATCGTACCGACCGTCAGCGGGCCGGGGCGGCAACCAGCTCAGCGATCCGGTCGGCGGCGTGCCCGTCGCCGTAGAGCGGCGGGTGCTCGGCCGGTGTCCGTACCTCCGCGAGCGCCTTCGCCACGGCCGCGGGATCCATCGCGACCAACCGGTTCCAGCCCAGCTCGATCGTCTCCACCCACTCGCTGGTGTCGCGCAGCGTCAGGCACGGCACGGACTGCAGGTAGGCCTCCTTCTGGACGCCTCCGGAGTCGGTCAGGCAGACGCGGGCCGACGCCAGCAGCGCGGTGAAGTCGAGGTAGCCGAGCGGCGGCGTCATGAGCGCAGCCCGCTCGGCGCGCTCGAGCAGCCCGCGCCGCGACAGCGCGGACTCGGTGCGGGGGTGCAGTGGAAACACCAGCGGCCCCTCGATCGACTCCAGCACCTCGACCAGTGCTCCCAGCGCGGCCGCCTCGGTGTTCGACTGCCGGTGCACCGTGATCAGCGTGTAGTCCTGCGGCTCGACGCTGAGCCGCTCCAGGATCGTCGAGCGGCGCCTGGCCAGCGGGCCGAACTGGGTGGCCACGTCCACCATCACGTCACCGACGAGGTGCACGCCCTGGGTGATGCCCTCGGCCGCCAGGTTGTCGACAGCCACCTGGCTGGGGCAGAAGCGCAGGTCGCTGATGACGTCGGTGACGACCCGGTTCACCTCCTCGGGCATCGACCGGTCGAACGAGCGTAGGCCCGACTCGACGTGCCCGATCCGGTAGCCGGACTTGACCGAGACGAGCGCACCGGCCAGCGTCGAGTTGGTGTCGCCGTAGACCAGGACGACGTCCGGCTGCTCGGATGCCAGCACCGGCTCCAGGCCGACCAGCATCGAGCCGGTCTGCTGGGCGTGGCTGCCCGAGCCGGTCTCGATGCGGTGATCGGGCGGCTGCAGCCCCAGCTCGTCGAAGAACACGGCCGACAGCTCCTCGTCGTAGTGCTGGCCGGTGTGCACCAGCACGTGGTCGCAGAGCGGGGCCAGCGCCCGCGCCAGCGGAGCGGCCTTGATGAACTGAGGGCGGTTGCCGACGACCGAGACGACCTTCACGGCGGCCAGCCTAGATGATCGATCGCCTCCCACGGCGACGCCTCGTCAACACCTCCGTCACGGGGTGGTCACGACCCGCACCGCCGCCCGCGCCAAGATTGGAGTCAAACCCCGCTCCCGCCCCCGCCACAGGCTCGTGACAGCGCCGTGACGCGTTCACGGCTGCTGTGACAGGGGATCCGCGTGGTTGCGCAGTCTCCGCTCGGACGGGCTCTGAGCCCGCTTCGGAGTGCGTTGCAGGTCGCGGTCAGGTCCGTGATCAGGACGCGAACTGGCCGCGCGGAAGCGCGGACTTTTGCAAGCAACATCGCCGTGACGGCGGTGCCACGGTGGATGTGGCACCCCGTTCAGCCGGCCAGCCGCGCGGTCAGATCGGTCAGCCGGCCGCTCGCCAGCAGCACGCCGGCCAGGATCAGCACCGCGCCCGAGACCCTGGTGACCACGCCCCAGTGGTCGCGCAGCGTGCGGGTGGCGCCGATCACGATCGGCAGCCAGATGCCCGCGGCGATGAACGGCACGCCCAGGCCCAGGCCGTACACCATCAGCAGCAGCGCACCCTGGCCGGCGTGGCCGCGGCTGCCGGCGATGGCCAGGATCGCCGCCAGCTGCGCGCCGATGCACGGCGTCCAACCGACGCCGAAGGCGGCGCCGGCCGCCGCGGCGCCGATCGGGCCGTGGGGCTTAGCGGGCGCCGGCAGCTTCCAGCTGCTGCGCATCACGGTGGCGGTCGGCACCAGCATCACCACGCCCATCGCGATCACCAGCGCGCCGGCCACGAGCTCCAGGCCGCGCTGATGGTCGAGGAACTGCGCGCCCAGCACGCCGGTGCCCGCGCCGACCAGTGTGAAGACGGCCGTGAACCCGGCCACGAACCAGCATGCCGCCACCGTCACCCGCCGCCGGTGGCCGGTCAGGTCGGCTCCCGCAACGCCGCTCACGAACGACAGGTACCCGGGGATCAGCGGCCACACGCAGGGCGAGACGAACGACACGAACCCGGCCGCGAAGGCAACCGAGAGCGCGGTCGCCGACACGTTCATGCCAGCAGCCGGTCGAGCACGCCGCCCACGCGCTGTTCGGTGGTCTGGCCGATGATGCGATACACCACGCGGCCCTGGGCATCGATGATGTAGGTGATCGGCTGGCCCAGCACGTGGTAGGGGTCGATCAGGTGCCCGTGCTCGTCCCAGACCACCGGCCATGACATGTCGTGGTCGTGCACGAATCCGCGCACGCTGGACAGCTGCGCTGTGCGCACGGCCACGCTCAGCAGGTTGACGCGCCCGGCGAAGCGGTGGTCGAGCTGCACAAAGGCGGCCGCCTCGCGCCGGCAAGGATCGCACCAGGCGGCGAAGAAGTTGATCACCAGCGGCTTGCCGCGGTAGCTGCTGAGGCCGACCTTGCCGCCGTTGATGGTGGTGGCGGTGAAGGCGGCGGCCGGCGTGCGGCTGGCCGGCGCGGGCAGCGTCAGCTGGGCCGGCTGCCTGATCGCGTCGGAGTGGGCGCGGCCGAACAGCACCACCACCAGCAGCAGCACGGCCGCAATCGTCCCGAGAGCGACGGTCAGCTTGCGGCGCATGCCGGGATGGTACCGCCGGTTACTCCGCGGTTGGTGCGCCCGCCAGCCGTCGTGCATACGCGGCCACGAGCACCGCGCAGGCCTCGAGGTCGGCCGGGTCGAGCAGCTCGTTGGGGGAGTGCATGTGACGCAGCGGGATGCTGACGACGCCGCCGGGGACGCCGCCTCGGGTCACCTTGACGGCGTCCAGGTCGGTGCCCGTGTCACCGCCGGACGGCTCCACCTGGTAGGGGATGCCCTCGGCCTTCGCCGTCTCCATCAGGCCCTCGAACACCATCGGGTGTACACCGCCGCCGCGCAACAGGGCCGGGCCCTTGCCCAGCTCGACGTGGCCGTACTGCTGCTTGCTGGTGCTCGGGTAGTCGGTGGCGTTGGTGACGTCGACCGCGATCGCCACGTCGGGAGCCGATGCGTAGCCCGACGTGTAGGCGCCCAGGAAGCTGGTCTCCTCGCCGACCGTGGCCACGCCGGTCAGCGAGGCGGATCCCGGCTGCTCGGCGTAGAGCCGAACGGCCTCGGCTGCCACGAAGGCGCCGCAGCGGTTATCGGCGGCGCGCGTGGCGATGCGTCCGTTGGCCAGTCGCACCAGCGGCTGCTCCAGCACCGCCAGGTCGCCGACGGCGATCAGCTTGGCGGCGTCCTTGGCGTTGGCGGCGCCGACGTCGATCCACAGATCACGGAGCTTCGACGGCTTCTCGCGATCAGCCGCGTCCTGGTGGTGGCGCGACTTCTTGCCGACGACCCCTGCGACCGGGCCGTCCGTGCCCAGGATCCGCACGCGCTGGCCGACCAACACCTCAGGGTCCCACCCGCCCAGCGGGCCGAACCACAGATAGCCCTCGTCGTCGACGTGGTTGACGACCAGGCCGATCTCGTCGATGTGCCCGAAGACCGCCACCTTGGGATCGCCGTCGGGCACCGCCTCCGCAAAGCTCGAGCCGACCGTATCGTGGCGCGTATCGGCGAAGGCCGCGGTGTACTCGCGCCAGACGCGGGCGGGCAGCCGCTCGTCGCCGCTGGGTCCGGCGGCGTCGACCAGGCGCTCGAAGAACTGCATCGACTGCTTGCGCATCCGGCGAGTTATAGCCGTGCGCCCGGCTCTGCGCTACACGGCTGCAGCGGCCGGCAGCGTAACCGTGAACGTTGTCGAGCCCGGCTGCGAGCGCACCGTGATGTCGCCGCGGTGGCCGGCCACGATCCGGTGCACGATGTCGAGGCCGAGCCCGGAACCCTCGCCCACGCCCTTGGTGGTGAAGAACGGCTCGAACACGCGGGACTGTTGCTCGGGCGGGATGCCAGGCCCGTCGTCTGCGATCTCGACGGCAACGCCGGCGGTGCTGCGTCGGGTGGTTACCGTGATCGTCCCCTTGCCGTCGATCGCGTCCAGCGAGTTCACGATCAGGTTCGTCCAGACCTGGTTCAGCTCCGATCCGTGCGCGGTCACGCGCGGCAGCGTGCGGTCGTAGCGTCGCTCCACGGTGACGCTGCCCTGCTTCAGCCGGTGTCCGAGGATCGTGAGCGTGCTGTCGAGCCCCTGATGCAGGTCGACCTCGGCCACGGCTGCCCGGTCCATGTGGGTGTAGTCCTTGATCGCCGACACCAGGTCCGAGATGCGCGCCGTCGACTCGTGCAGCTCAGCGACCAGGCCGGTCGCGGTCAGCGACGCCGCGACCCACTCGAGCGCCGCCACCCGGGCGCCACCGGCGACCTCGGCCACCTGCTTGAGCCAGGCGTCGTCGACGCCGGCCCGGGCCAGCGGCTCGGCCAGCCGCCAGCCGTCGGCACCCATCTCGTCGAGCAGCGCGGCCAGCGCGTCCTCGCGGTCAGCGGCGTCCATCGCGTCGCCCGCCGATGTGCCGGCCACGGCCTTCCGGGCAGCCTGCTGCAGCTCCACCAGGCGCGCCACCTGCTCCCGCTCCATCCCGCTGGCCACGAACTGATGGACGGTGTCCTGCAGCGTCTCCATGGCCTCGGCCAGCTCCGACGCGGTGCGCCGGGCGGCGGCGGCTGGGTTGTTCAGCTCGTGCGCAAGGCCGGCTGAGAGCGTGCCCAGTGCGGCCAGCTTCTCCTGTTGGCGCACGATCGACTCGGCCGCCTGCGCGATCGGGGCGATCAGCCGCACGGCCGTCCGCATCGCCAGCGGTGTTGACTGCAAGAAGGCCAGGAAACTGTCGGCGTCCCAGGTGACGACGCGCGCAGGCGTGGCCACGCGGCCGGTCGCGACGGCGGGATCCCCGGTCAGGAGGTTGGATGCGCCGGAGTAGGTGGGGCCGTGCCGCTCGCTCAGCACCATGTCGACGCCGTTGATGCAGCGTGACCACTCGACCGTGCCCTCGGCGATCACCACGAACCGCTCCACCGGCTCGCCCTCGACGGTAACGGTGTCGCCGACCGGGAGCGTACCCTCGATGCCGTGCGCGGCGAATGCCGCCAGCGTCTCGTCGTCGACGCCCTGGAACAGGTCGAGGTCGGCCAGCAGCTCGATCATTCCGCGCCGGCCAGGTACTCGTGCACGAAGCTGACGGCCATCGACCCCTCGCCCACCGCCGAGGCCACGCGCTTCATCGACTGGCTGCGGACGTCGCCGGCCACGAACAGCCCCGGCATGGTCGTCTCGAGCAGGTAGGGGTTGCGCTCGAGCCGCCAGCGCGGGCGCACGTCCTCGAGCAGCAGCTCGGAGCCGGCCAACACGAAGCCGCGCCTGTCGCGGGCCACGTCGTCGGGCAGCCACTCGGTCTGCGGCCGCGCCCCGATGAACACGAACATCGCGGCCAGGTGCATCTCCTCGTCGGCTCCGCCGGCCGTGTCGCGAACGGTGATCCGCTCCAGCTGCTCGTCGCCGTGGGCGGCGGCCACCTCGGCGGTGGTGCGCACGGTGATGTTGGGTGTGGCCTCGATCGTGTCGATCAGGTAGCGGGACATGCTCTTGGCCAGGCTGTCGCCGCGGTAAAAGATGGTCACATGCTGGGCGTAGCCGGCGAAGTAGATCGCTGCCTGCCCCGCGGAGTTGGCGCCACCGACGACCACGACGTGCTCGTCACGGCATGACACGCCCTCGGTGCGGGAGCCGCCGTAGTAGACGCCGAGGCCGGTCAGCTCCTCGACTCCCGGCGCGTCCAGCAGCCGGTAGTCGACGCCGGTCGCGACGATCACAGCAGCCGCGCCCAGCTCCTCGCCGCCGGCCAGGTGCACGACTTTGGACGGGCCGCGCTGCTCGATCCGGGTCACCTGCTGCACGGTCAGCAGCTCGGCGCCGAAGCGCTGGGCCTGCGTGGTGGCGCGACGGGCGAGGTCGCCACCGCTGAGCCCGACCGGAAACCCCAGGTAGTTCTCGATCCTGGAGCTCTGGCCGGCCTGGCCGCCCGGGGCGTCTCGTTCGACCAGCGCCGTCTGCAGTCCCTCCGATGCGCCGTACACCGCGGCCGCCAGGCCGGCCGGCCCGCCGCCCACGATCACGAGGTCGTAGAACGGCCGCTCCGCTCGGCGCCGCACGCCCGTGCGCTCCGCCAGCTCGGTGATCGTGGGCCCGTGCAGCGATCCGCCGTCGGGGAACAGCACCAGCGGCAGCACGCCGTCGCCCTCGGCGGCTGCCAGCAGCCGCCGCGCCTCATCCTCGCGCTCGACGTCCAGCCACTGGAACGGCACCTGGTTTCGAGCCAGGAAGTCGCGGGCGTCGTGCGACTCCCGCGACCAGCGGTGGCCGACCAGCTGGATGCGGTCGGCGGCGGGCGGCGCCTCGGCCCGCCATGCGTCGAGCAGATCGTCGACGACGGGGTACAGCTGCTCCTCCGGAGGATCCCAGGGCTTCAGCAGGTAGTGATCGAGCGAGACGCGGTTGATCGCGTCGATGGCGGCCTGCGTGTCGGCGTAGGCCGTGAGCAGTGCCCGCTTCGCGTCCGGCGCGATGTCGAGCGCCGCCTCCAGCAGCTCGACACCGGACATGCCGGGCATGCGCTGGTCGACCAGCAGCAGCGCGATCGGCGTGCCGCGAAGCTTCGCCTGGCGCAGTGTGGCCAGCGCCTCCTCGCCGCTGCCCGCTCGCAGCACGCGGTAGTCGCGCCCGTAGCGGCGGCGCAGGTCGCGCTCGACCGCGCGGGCAACGGAGGGCTCGTCGTCCACCGCAAGCAGCACCGGCCGCGCCGTCTCAACGGCGGCGGGCGTCTGGTCGGTCATGCCGGTGAGCCGACCGTGAATGCCACCTCGTCGGGGTAGCACCAGAACCAGTCCTCGCCGGGCTCGGCCGACCGGATCACGGGGTGGCTGGTCTCGTGGGCGTGTGCGGTGGCGTGGCGGTTGGGCGACGAGTCGCAGCAGCCGATGTGGCCGCAGCTGGTGCACATGCGCAGGTGCAGCCAGCGGCTGCCCATGCGCAGGCAGTCCTCACAGCCTGCGATCGGCGCGGGTAGATCGGTGATGGTGATCTGGTCGAGATGCGTGCATTGACCTGGCAACGCGGCCTCCTGGGGTGGATGCAGGCAGCGTAGATCAGCGGTCAAACGCTGTGGCCGCGCGGCCGGTCAGCCAGAGGGCGGCCGCGCCCAGCGCCGCTCCGGCCACGTCCATGCCGAGGTCGCCTATGGTGTCGCGGTACGCGCCGTAGCCGGTGGCGACGGGATGCGTGAAGGCCGTCCACTCGGTCAGCTCGATGCCGATGCCGAGCAGGGCCGCCACGCCCGACGCGGCCAGGATCGTGACGAGCCGGTCGGCGCCGCGGGTGGCGAGCAACGCGCCAGCGAAGCCGGTCAGAGCGATGGTGCCGACCAGGTGCGAGAAGTTGTCGAAGTTGTCGATGCGGCCGTAGAGGCCGAGGCTGTTGCCGGCCGCGTCGAAGGTGAACGGCACCAGCAGGTAGGCGTCGGCCGCCATCGGGTAGCGGCCGCGGCCGCGCGCGGCCCAGATCAGCGGCAGCACGGTCAGGCCGATGGGGTAGACGACGCCGCGCAACCACAGGGCCTGGCCGTGGAAGCCGCCGGCGGCCGGTACCACGAAGCTCGAGGCCAGCACGCAGCCGACGGTGACCTTGCCGGCCGTCAGCCAGGCCAGCGGATCGAGGCGAAGCCGTCGGGAGGCGGTGACTGCGGGGATGGCGATCAGGCTCATGCTGCCCACGGTAGAGCCCGGCCCCGTCGATGGCGTCGGGGCTACCCCTACGCGTCGCCCCAATGCGCTGCGCTACGCGCGTTCGTTGCTCCCGTGCCTCCTCTACGCCGTCTGTTCGATGATGCGGATCAGTTCATCGGCGGGGTAGCCGTGCCTGCGTGCGTAGTCCACAAGCTCGTGGGTACGAGCCACGACCCCGCTTTGGTGTGGATCCCCGGTGACCGTGACGCCGCGGCCGCGGCGGAACTCGAGAAGCCCCTCGTCTCGCAATGTTCGGAGCGCTCGCAGCACGGTGTTGGAGTTGACCTCGAGCACCGAGGCGAGGTCCTTGGCCGGGGGCAGGCGATCGCCGGGGACAGCCTCGCCGTCGGCGATAGCGCGGCGGATCTTGGCTGCGACCTGGTCGTGCAGCGGGGTGGGGTCGGTGCGATCGACGGCGAACTCCAACCCGTGGTGCCCACTCCGTCTGCCTCGAGCTGGAATACATCGCCTGGTCACCTGACGGGACGAGGATCGCCCTCGGTGTCACGTCGTACGGCACACCAAGCTCATATGACGGCCTGCACGTCGTCGATGTAGCGACCAGACGCGACATCCAGTTGACCGGAAGCCGAGGGCGCCCCGGTCTCTGGAACGATCCGGCCTGGTCACCCGACGGTCAGTGGCTGGCCTATGACTCAGACCGACTCGGTGAGATCGCGCTTGCCAGCGCGGACGGATCACAGCACCGAACCCTGCAGACCGGCTACCCCGCCTGGCTGAGATACCCGACCTGGTCGCCCGACGGCACCCGCATCGCCTTCCAAACAAGCCCGCTCGGCGGCTGTGGAACGTCCCAAGTCAGCCCATGCGCGATCTACGTCGTGCACCTCGACGGCACCCACCTGCGGCTGCTTGTCCGCCACGGCGCGTCACCGGCCTGGTCACCGAGCGGAGCCGTGATCGCCTACCAAGCGCGCTGCGGCATCCGGCTCGTTACCCCGACCGGAACAGACGCGACGCCGAATGAGAACGCATCATGTCGCCACATCGGCGTCGCCGGCCAGCCGGTCTGGTCACCCGATGCGCGAAAGATCGCCGTCGCCCTGGCCGTCCCGGGGCCAAGGCGCGGCCTCTACCTCATGAACGCGGACGGCAGCGATCTCCACCGCCTCAGCCGCGCCGCCGGTCACGACGACACCGGTCTCGGCCGCCCAGCCTGGAAACCACGCCAATAGACCGCACTCGGCTGCCTTGTTCCAGTGGCCGGGCGTCAACCTGCACAGAGACACCTTTTCGGCGGCATGGGCCGTGTAGGGATCGAACCTACGACCTTGGGATTAAGAGTCCCCTGCTCTACCAGCTGAGCTAACGGCCCCGGCGGCGCAGTCTACCAACGGCCCGTCGCCCGGCTTCTCACATGCGGCCGGCCGCGATGATGCGCTGCAGAAACTGCTGCGTGCGCTCCTCGCGGGGTGAGCTGAAGATCTGCTCGGGCGGCCCCTGCTCCAGCAGCACGCCCTCGTCCAGGAAGCAGACGCGGCGCGCGATGTCGCGCGCGAAGCCCATCTCGTGGGTCGCGATCAGCATCGTCATCCCGCCCTCCGCCAGCTCCCGGATCACGGTCAGCACCTCGGCCACCAGCTCCGGGTCGAGCGCGCTCGTGACCTCGTCCAGCAGCATCAGCTGCGGCTGCGTCGCCAGCGCCCGCACGATCGCCACCCGCTGCTGCTGGCCGCCGGACAGCCGGTCCGGGTACTCGTCCCGCTTGTCGGCCAGCCCGAAGCGGTCGAGCAGCTCCATCGCCTCCGCCTCCGCCTGCGAGCGCGACAGCCCCATCACCTTCCGCGGCGCCAGCGTGACGTTGCCCATCACCGACATGTGCGGGAACAGGTTGAACGCCTGGAACACGATCCCGATCCCGCGCCGCACCTTGTTCACGTCCACCCCCGGCGCGGTGATCTCCTGGCCTCGCACTTCGATGCTGCCGCTGTTGATCCGCTCCAGCAGGTTGATGCAGCGAAGCAGCGTCGACTTGCCCGATCCCGAGGCGCCGATCAGGCAGATCACCTCGTGCTCGTCCACCGACAGATCGATGCCCTTCAGCACCTCCAGCTTTCCGAACGACTTGTGCACGTCGGTGCAGACCAGCGCCGGGACCGCGGTGCTCACACCCGCCCGCCCGCCATCTGCCGCCGTCGGTCGCGTGCGATCAGCCAGTCGGTCAGCCGTGCCTGCGGCACCGTGATCAGCACGAAGAAGAACGCCGCCACAACGTAGGGCGTGTAGTTGAACTCGCTGGCGGATCCGATATTCGCCCGCTGCAGCGCCTCGACCGGGCCCAGCACCGAGATCAGCGCCGTGTCCTTCTGCAGCCCGATGAAGTCGTTCAGGAGCGGCGGGATCACGCGCCGCACGGCCTGGGGCAGGATCACGGTCTGCAACGTCTGCCCACGGGTCAGTCCCAGCGACCTGGCCGCCGCCTCCTGGCTGGGATGCACCGACTCGATCCCAGCTCGGTACACCTCCGACACGTATGCCGTGTAGATCACCACCAGCGCCGCGGCGCCCAGGTAGACCGGGTTGATGGTGACGTAGGAAAGATGAAGGGCGGGAATACCGAACCCGAACAGCAGCACGAGCAGAATCGTGGGGATGCCTCGGAAGAGGTCGGTGTAGCCGATCGCCAGCAGCCGGATCGGGAAGAACACCGGCCCCGGCAGCTGACGTAGCACCGCCAGCAGCAGCGCCAGGATCAGGATCAGCACCTCGGCCACAAGAAAGATCTTGATGTTCAGGACGAAGGCGTGGCCGATCGTGCCGAAATAGGCACGGAACTCCGTCGGGTTGAAGAAGGCCTCCTTGACCTTCGGCCATCCCGACGAGTTGACCACGATCAGCGCCAGCCCCGCGAACACGACCAGCGTGCTGGCCATCGCCACCCAGACGTTTCCGGCCGATGCCGGCAGGATCCGGGCTCGGCGCTGGGCTCGGTTGCCCCGCAGCATCCGCTACTGCAGGACCGGGGTGCTGACCTTGTCGGACAGCCAGGTCTGCTGCAGCTTCGCGAGCGTCCCGTCCGCCGTCAGCGCGGTCACGGCCTTGTCGACGCACGCCTTCAGCGGGCTGTCCTTCGTCATCACCAGCCCCCACTGGTCGCCGCCGGGCGACGTTGGGAACTGCCCGACCACCGTGCTCTTGGGGATCTGCACCGCCGTCATGTAGAAGGCGGTAGGCAGGTCGACCACGATGCCGTCGATCTGGCCGGCCTGCAGCGCATGGATCGCGTCGTTGGTGGTGTTGAACGCCGACGGCTGCTGGCTGGGCTGGATCGTGCCGGTGATGAAGTCGTAGCTGGTGGTGCCCACCTGCGTGCCCAGCTTGTACTGCTTGAGATCGGCCAGCGTCGTGGCCGAGGTGATCGGGCTGCCCTTCAGCGCCACCACCGCCTGGTTCGCGTGGTAGTAGGGCAGGCTGAAGTCGACGTTCTCGGCGCGCTTGGGCCGGATCGAGACCTGCGCCAGGTAGAAGTCGAAGTTCTTCGGTCCGGGCGCGAAGCTCTGATCGAAGTGGGTGACGGCCCACTTCACGTTCTCCCGGGTGTAGCCGAGCTTGGCGGCCACGGCGTAGGCGACCGCGTTTTCAAAGCCCTTCCCGGTGTAGGGGTCGTTGTTGTACTTGCCCGACCAGTCGTGCCCCGGTCCCCCCGTGAAGTACGGCGAATATGCGGGGTTATCGGTGCCGATCGTGAGCGTCCCGGAGGTCAGCGTCTGCAGGCTGTCGGGCGTACACGTGAGCGCCGTGGCGGAGCTGACCGATGGCGCCGAGCTGGACGACGAGCTGGAACTGCCGCAGCCGGATGCGGCCACCGCGAGGGCGACGAAGGCGACTGCCAGGAGCTTGTTCTTCATCTCGTGCACCTCTCGAAAACGTGGCCTCGGAAGCGCCGCAGCCTACCATGTGCGGGTGTCCGGCCCGTGGTTGACCGGACACCCGCACCACGCCTACCTCACCCGACGGGCCACTGTGAGAACGTCGTCAGCGGCACCTTCCACACCTGTTGGTAGGGAGGCGAGATCGGCGATGTGAGGAACACCTGCGTGCCGATCGGTGGCGGTGCGTGGAACACCTGCTGCTCGCCCCATGTCCCCGCGAACCGGACCCAGGCGGGCCGCCTGGAGCCGACCCGGCGGATCGCCGTGGCATCCACCCCGGCGAGCGAACCCGGGCCGAGCGACCGTCCGGCGCCGGAGCGGTCGACGGGCGCCGGCAGACCGTCTGCCGCAAGGATCTGCAGCGCCGCCGGCGGGATGCACTGCGTGGCAACCGGATGGCTGCCGCCCTCGAACAGGTTCGCGTGCGACCCGATAGCGACGTGATCGACCGGGTGGCTGCCCGACCGTTCGACGTCGCCCCAGGCTCGCCGCTGCCCCGTGCAGTGCTGGCTGTACGCCGCGTACAGCGGCTGCTGCGTGCGGCGGTCGAGCACCACGCTGACGACCTCCCAGTCACCCTCGTGCGCCTGCCAGAACAGGTCGTCCGGCGGATAGTCGTACGAGTAGAAGTCGTCGTAGTAGAAGTACCAGTACTCGAGCACGGTCTTGTGCGGCTTGCGGTCGACCCGCGCGTACACGACGCTTCGCGGATCGCGAGCCTGCTGCGTGTTGCTATAGCAGGCAACACCGGCGGTGCCATCAGCCGGTGAGCAGGCCGCCTGGTTCAGGCGGTAGCAGTCGCCCCCCAGGCCGGCATCGATGCAGCTCTGTGCCGGCTGTGTCGGCAGCGTCGCCAACGTCGGGTTCGACCGGGCCACGCTCCATACCCCCGGTGCCGTCTGGATCTCCAGCACCGAGTCGTTCACGAACCCATTCACCTGTGTCGGAGCGAACTGCTCCAGCGGATCGAGCACCGTCACCGGCTGGTAGCGATGCAACAGCTGCCGGGGCGTCGCTGCCTCGACCGTCCCCGCCCACACCACGAGGTAGGCGAGCGCACAGGCGGCGACCAGCGCCGTCCGCACCCATCTCTGGCTCATCTTGTACCTCCTCCACGTCCTGGCGGCCATCGGCCGCCGCCACCAGCATCTGCCGCGGGCGGTCGCGCCGGCGTCGGGGAGATCCCTATGTCAGATGCGTGAGCACCCGGCCGAGCGCTGCCGAGCACCGATCAAGCTGCTCGATCGCGACCGACTCGTCGCTGCGGTGGGCGTCGCCGATGTCGCCGGGCCCGCAGACGACGGTGGCGATACCCAGCTGCGCGTAGAGCCCTGCCTCCGTGCCGAAGTCGATGGCATCCCTTGCCGGCACGCCCAGCAGGTCGCCCAGAGCGCCGGCCTCGCCGTCCAGGCCCGGGTATGCGGCCAGCTGCTCGATCTCGGCGCTGCCGGTGGCGGGAAGCAGGGAGGACGGGTCATCCCCGGGCAGGGTGCGCACCTCGAACTCGACCGTGCAGTGGTCGGGCACCACGTTCAGCGCGCGGCCGCCGTGGATGGGGCCGACCGAGATGGTGGAGTGAGGGATCGCGAAGCGCCGATCGCAGCGGCCGTCGGCAAGCTCGCGGCCACGGTCGCGGAGCGCCAGCACCAGCTCGGCGGCGTGCTCGACGGCGTTGTCCGCACGCGGCGCCTCGCTCGAGTGGCGGGCGCTGCCGCGCAGAGTGGCGCGCAGCGCCAGCTTGCCCTTGTGCGCCGTCACCAGGCGCATCCCGGTCGGCTCGCCCACCAGGCAGGCGCGTGGCCGCTTCGGCAGCGCCGCGATCGCCGGCAGCAGGTCGCGCACCCCGACGCAGCCGATCTCCTCGTCGGTGGACACCGCCAGCCGCAGCGGCTCCCGCAGCGCGAGCGCCGTCGCATCCGCCATCGTCCGCATCGCACAGGCGAGGAAGCCCTTCATGTCGGCGCTGCCGCGTCCGACCAGGCGGTCGCCGTCGCGGCGCAGCAGCCACGGGTCGCCGCTCCAGGGCTGGCCCTCGACCTCGACCACGTCCATGTGCGCCGCCAACAGCACGCCGTCCCCGTCGGGCCCGGTCGACGCCAGCAGGTTCACGCGGCCGCTCTCGCCGCGTATCTCCGCGCACTCGATCCCATGCCCGCGCAGCCAGCCGGAGATGAACGTCGCGATCTCGTCGTTCGGCCGCCCCGCCAGGCTCGGGAACGCGACCAGCTGCTCCAGCAGCTCGTGCGCTGCGCTCAACGGTGGTTGCAGTTCGCACCGTGCGGGGGCGGCACGTCCAGGGCCGGGCTGCGGTCGAAGAACCCGACCGGCCGCAGATGGAACCCGCAGTAGGCTACCGGCATCACCGGCCAGTCCTCGAGCCGCGGGATGTGGTGTGCGCCGAACGAGTACCACAGCACCACGTCCTCGTTCTCGAGCGCGCGGTCGGCCGCCGTCCAGCGCGGCAGGCCGTCGCCACCTTCATGCTGGTTCGGATACTCGCCGGCCGGGAACCGCTCGTCGCGGCGGTAGGGCGTCACCCACAGGTGGTGGTCGAGAAACCCGGCCCGCCGCCGGAACTGCGAGCCGGGCAGCGCCATCGGCGCCACGTTCTCGCCGGGCACCAGCTCGTAGGCGACGGCCTCGCCCATGCGGTTGGTGCGGGCCGGATTCTCCACCCGCCAGCGGCGGGCCTGCAGCGGCGCCACGTCGCGCTTGGCCTGCGACTCGCGGTGAAACGTGCGCCGGTGCGTGGTGAAGGCCGACCCCTCCGGGTTGTCGGGGCCGGCCGGCTCGGCCGCGGAGTCGACCTCGAAGGCCACGTTGCGCTCGCCATCCACGTCCATGTCCAGCCTGGCGGTGAAGAAGTGCTGGTGATAGCCGGCGGCGACCCCCGGCGCGACCTCGGTTGCGTGGCGCTGCGGCTCGCCGGCCGGTACCCCCGCCGTCAGCACGATCCCGGTCAGCTTGCCCTCGAACTGGATGCCGCCATCCTGGTACAGGTACCAGAAGAACCCGTACTCGTAGTTGCCGACGGTGGTGATGCACGAGATCACCAGGCGCCGCGACCGCGCCACGTCGGTGCGGCCGGTGTTGTCGTCCCGGTGCTTCCAGAGGATCCCGTAGTCCTCCTCGTGGATGCAGATCGCATTTGGCAGCACGTCCACCTCTCCGCGGCTGTTGACGCATGCGGCGTCAAGGTAGGTGATCTCGCCGACGCAGTCGCAGCCCAGCTCGAGCGCGTTCACCAGTGGGCCGACACCGTACTCGCCGATGTCGAACACGTTCTTGAAGTGCACGGTCGGGTTGGGATCGCCGTAGGGGATGACCAGCTCCGCGATCGATGCGCGGTGACAGATCGGCCGCACCTCGCCGTCCTGCTCGTAGCAGATCTCGTGCAACACGAGGCTCTCGCGGTGCGAGAACCCGACCCGCAACCGCCACCGCTGCCAGCGCAGCTCGCGGCCGTGCAGCGTGAAGCTGGGGCCCTGGGGCTGCGTGATCTCGATCGGGCGCTGATCGTCGCGGTAGCCGTCGCCGCCACCCTCGCGGTAGTCCCAGTCGCCGTCGGGCACGGGCAGCACCCCGTGGTCGTCGACCCGCAGAACTCGCATCTCGGTCAGGTCGACCAGCGCCACCAGGCCGCCCAGCGGCCGCCCGTAGGGGTTGACGTCCTCGAGCGAGGTGCGCAGCCACGACAGGCAGCGCGCCATCCGGCGTGGCCCCTGCTCGAAGCTGCCCACGGTCCACGGCTCGATGTGCACCAGCTCGGCCTGGTCCCCCTCGATGCCGCGCCGGGCCAGCGCCTCCCGGTAGCCGGCATCTCGCCGGCAGGCCGCGCCGGCCTCGAAGTACTCGTCCATGCTGACCGCGGGCTGCATGCCCGCGAGCGAGCGGGTGGAGGTGATCGTGTCGCCGTCGAGGGCGATCGTGCACTCTCGGGCCTCGCCGCCGATATCGAGCACCACCGCCAGCGCCTCGCGCTCCGGCACCGTGCCGCCCTCACGCCAGGCGCGCAGCGCGGCCTTGTCCGGCTCCAGCAGGTTGACGCTGATCACCCGCGACCCCAGCTCCGCCAGGCCGGCCCGCCGCAACGCCACCACCGAGCGCTCGAGCTCGTCGGGGCTGAGCGGGTCGAGCGGATGCGTGCTGGTGGCGGTGTGGTCGATCGGGGTCACTCCTGGGGCTGCGGCATTCCGGGCACGCCGGCCGGCGTGATCGAGTCGCGGCAGTGCTGTTTGAAGGCGTTCACGGTGCGAGTCTCGCGGATCCCCCGCATCGCTGCCAGGCCAAGGCGCATCGGGCGCGGGTCGCCGCGCAGCGGCACCGCCACCAGCGGGCTGCCGTCCAGGGCCGTGCCGGTGCGCGGCAGTGCGTTCACGATCGCGTAGCCGAAGCCGTTTGCCACCAGCGTGCGGATCGTCTCGGGGTGCTCCGATCGCATCGCCACGTTCGGCTCCAGGCCGGCATCGCCGAACAGCTGCATGAAGTACTCGCGGCTGAGCGGCAGGTCGAGCAGGATCTGCGGCTCGCGCGCCAGCTCCGGCAGTCTGATGCTCTTGCGCAGGGCCAGCCGGTGGCCGGCGGCCAGCAGCGCGTGGGGCGGCAGCTGCGCCATCGGGTCGAAGTCGACGTCGCCCGGCAGCTGCAGGTCGTAGGTCAGCGCCACGCTCGAGAGCCCCGTGCGCAGGCGCTCCAGTAGCCCGTCCTGGTGCGACTCGACCAGTTCCACCTGCACGCGCGGGTTTGCGGACTGGAACTCTCGCACCAGGCTGGGCGCGACCATCGGCGCCAGCGTCACCAGGCAGCCCAGGTCGAGCGTGCCGCCCACCTCATCGCTGAGCGCGGTCGCGAACCGCTCCACGTCGGACGCGTGGCGCAGCAGCGCCTTTGCCTCGCCCAGGAAGCGGCGTCCCTCCGGCGTCAGCGACAGGCCCTGGGCGTGGTGGCGCACGAACAGCTGCACGCCCAGCGACGCCTCCAGCTTGGCGATCGCGGCCGAGACCGTCGGCTGCGAGCTGTGCGAGCCCTGGGCGGCCCGCGTGACGCTGCCGCTCTCTCCGGCCGCCACGAAGTACTCGAGCTGGCGGAACGAGAACCTCATCGGCCGGGATCCCCCGGCACACCGTAGCTCGGCGCCGTGCCCGGATCCAGCGCCCGCGTCACGTAGACGGCGGCCTGCGGCTTCCACACCAGCCAGAGGTCGTGCAGCCGGTCGATCGGCAGGTCGTCCCAGTCGACTCGCAGGTCGGTCACCGGCCAGGGCTGGACGTCGCAGATCAGCATGCCGGCCGACCGCACGGGCCCCTCCTCGCCGCCGGCCCGCAGGCCGGCCGCGAGACCCGCCATCAGCCGGTCGCCGATGTGCGTCGTAGAGTCGGCGGTGAACGCCGCCAGCATCGCCGCCGGCACCTCGTCGGCGGCCAGCAGGTTGCCGGCCGCCACGGCGCCCGGATGCTGCGCCGTCGCGTGGCGGCCCAGCGTGTGCTCTCCGGAGTAGGCGCCCGTGACGCCGTTTCGGTCGACCGCCGTCAGCTGGCGGTAGCTCGAGTGCGGGGCCGCCGCGGCCACCCGAGCCACCGCCTGGTCGGCCGGCGTGCCCGCCTCGATCAGGGCGAGCAGCTCCGTGCCCAGCCGCGGGTCGGTGATGTTCTGCGAGGCGGCCGCGCCGACGCCCGCGCGGGCGTGTGCGCAGCGGGCGGCGACGGCCGAGCTGGACGAGGAAACGACGATGCCCACCATGCCGGTGCGCTGGCAGCGCCCGGCCAGCGAGAAGGTCACTCGGGGGCTCCGGAGATGACGGCCGTGGCGTCGATCTCGACCACCCACTCGGGGCGGGCGAGGGCGGTCACAACGAGGCCGGTCGAGACCGGGAAGACGCCTTTCAGCC
>JBJMJD010000086.1:0-46717 GCA_045806525.1 Gaiellales bacterium
AACGCGTAGATCCACGAGTCGTCGCTGCCCGCACGCTCGTTGTGATCGAACATGGGGTAGTCGCGCTCGTTGACCGCGGCGAGGATCGCCCGGCGCTCAGGTGAGTCCGGCGGCTCGAGGTGCTTGAAGAGGAACTTCGACGCGAACTGGAAGCGCGTCGCGCGGTAGTAGCGCACGCGCTCGTAGTGGAGCAGCGCGCGGTAGATGTCCGTGCCGTGCAGCTCGAAGCACTTGCCCAGCGCCGCGGCGTCCTCGAAGGCCTGCGCGGCACCCTGGCCGTAGGTCGGCAGCATCGGGTGCGCGGCGTCGCCCACCAGGCCGACGCGACCCTCCGTCCAGCTCTCGAGCGCGTCGCGGTCGTACAGGCCCCACTTGGTCGGGTTCTCGATCAGGCCGGTGAGCGCGACGATGTCGTCGTGGCGGGGGTCCCCCGCGAACGCCCGGCTCATGTTGCCGATCATCTCGTCGCGGTCGGCGGGGAACCAGTCGCCTTCCTCGCGCTCGAACTCCGCGGAGTCGGGCTCGTAGTAGGCGAGCCAGATGTTGAGCAGCTCGCCGCCGCGGACCCAGTACGTCAGATGCTGCGCGGTCGCGTTCTCGCGGCTGTCCATCGACATCGTCTCGATCGGGTTGAAGTCGAGCGGACTGCCGTCGGGCTTGCGCGCCGCCGCGACCTTGTCCCGCGGGGCCAGGCCCCGGTAGACGACGACCTCGGTCCAGCGCTTGGTCGACACGCCCGGCCAGACCGCCTCGAGCACCTGGGAGTTGACGCCGTCGGCACCGATCAGCAGGTCGCCGGTCTCCGTCGTGCCGTCGGAGAACGTCACGGTCACGGACTCCTCGTCCTGGCTGACGGCCTCCAGGCGCTTGGCCATGTGGACCTGGATCGGGCAGTTGACGCCCGTCTCCGGCGCGAACTCGAGGACCCGCTTGTAGAGGCACATCAGCAGGTCGAGGCGGTGCATGTGGTGGAAGCCGGCTTCATCGTTGGCCGACGTGTTGTGGTCGAGCGGCTTCCGCGTGATGGAGCCGTCCTCCCAGACCATCCGCGTCTCGCTGAGGATCGCCGCCCTGCCGCCGTCGACCGCCCCGTGCGGGCCCTTGGGGTCCCCGCCGTCGAGGTCGACACCCAGCCACCGCGCCAGCCGCGCGGCGTTCGGGGGGATGTTCAGCCCCGCTCCCGCGGTGCTCGGCGTGGCCGTCTGCTCGAAGACATCGATCGTCGTGAAGACGTCCGACTCCCGCAGCGCCAGAGCGGTCATCAGCCCCGCCATGCCTCCACCTGCGATAAGTGCCCGCATCACGTCCCTCCAGTTGCTCTCCATCGATGGCGTCCGACCGCGCCAGCAGCGCCCCGGCCGGCGACCGTAGCTCTGACAGGCCACGTTGCTCTCCAACCTGTCCATGGGCGCACGTCTGAAAGCGTAGCGAACCGTCCCGGCCCCGCATGGGCCGGGGGGGTCGGCGGGTATGGTTCCGGTGTGGTCGTGCCCGCCCTCCCGCGCCGCTACGCGCTGCCGCTTGCCTGCGCCGGCTTATCGGCCGGGGTGACGCTCTTCCTGTGGCTGTTCACGAGCCCCGGCATCGATGCGCCGTCGCACCTGTTCCAGACCTGGTTGTTCAGCCACGGCGGCTTCGATATCTACAACAACTACTGGTACGCCGGCCGGTACGAGTTCGTCAACTACAGCATGCTCTACTACCCGGTCGCTGCGCAGGTCGGGCAGCTGGGGGTGCTGCTCCCGGCGTCGGCCCTGATGGGCGGCTGCTTCGCGCTGGTCTGCAGCCGCGAATGGGCTTCGGCCGCGCGCGGCCCCAGCATCACGTTCGCAATCACCGCGCCGTTCATCACGATGGTCGGCGGCACCTACCCGTTCCTGGCCGGAGTGGCGTCGTCGCTGCTGGCCCTGGCGCTGCTGCAGCGCCGCCGGCGGATCTGGTTCGGCGTCGCGGTGCTGGCCACGCTGGCCTTCAGCCCGCTGTCGTTCTCGCTGCTGTGCGCGGTGCTGGCGGGGGTGCTGCTGGGCAAGACGCGGCCGCTGGACGCGCTTCGCTCGAACCGCGCGGCCTTCGGCATCGTGCTGGCCGTGTTCGTCGTGGGCGTGCTGCTCCAGCGCGCCTTCCCCAGCCAGGGCTGGTACCCGTACGACCTCTGGGACGCGCTGATCGTGCTCGTGTTCTCGCTGGTCGGCCTCTGGATCGCCGGCACCAGCGCGCCCACCCGCTCGATGCGGGCGATGTTCGTCGCCTACCTGGCGCTGAACCTGTTCTCCTTCCTGCTGAAGGGGCCGATCGGCTCCAATCCCAGTCGGCTGTTCGCGATCGCAGGGGCGCCGATGCTGTGGCTGACGGCGAACCTGAACCCGCGCCGGTCACGGCTGCTGGTGTTCCCGCTGATCGCAGCCGCCGTGGCCTTGCAGGTGGCGCCGAAGATGCGTGATGCCTACTCGGCCTACGAGAATCCGGCGGCGGCGGCCGGCTACTGGCGCCCGGCCAAGCAGTTCATCGACGAGCACCGTGCCCAGATCGCCGGCTACCGGATCGACGCCGTCTCCACATGGGGCCACTGGGAGGCCTACTACGTGGCAAGGTGGAGGGTGCCGCTGGCGCGAGGATGGTTCCGGCAGGAGGACTTCCCGCAGAACGGATCGCTGTACAACGACGAGATGACGCCGGCGATGTTCCGGGCCTGGATGCGCTCCCTGGGCGTCCGCTACGTGATGTTGCCCGACGCGCCGCTCGACTACAGCTCCGAGCGCGAGGCCCAGCTGCTGAGGACGGGCGTCTCCGGCCTGCGGATGGTCGGCAGGTCGCCGCACTGGACCTTCTACGTGCTCCCGCACCCGACGCCGATCGTGACCGCGCCACCCGGGCGGCGGGCGACGCTCACCTACCTCGGCCAGCAGCGCGTGGTGCTGTCGGTGTCCGGCCCCGGCAGCTATGTGGTGCGCGTGCGGTACAGCCCCTACCGGCAGCCGACGCCGGTCGACACCTGCGTGCGCCCCGCGGCCAACGGCATGACCGAGGTGGTCGCCCAGCAGGCGGGCATCGTGCAGCTGAACATCGACACCGATCCTTCCGCCGTGGCCGCCGGGGCGGCCGATGGCGCGGCTGCGAACACCCCCGCCGGCTGCTGAGCACGCTCGCCGGCCGTCCAACACGCGATCTTCGCCGTCGGTCCGCCGCGACCTCCCCGACCGCGGTATGCTCCCAGGTCCGCTCGAGGGGCGGAGGACGGATTTGACCAGCATCGCCGAGAACACCGCAAGCTGCGCTCTCTGCAGGCGCCACCTTCTGGTTGGCGAGCCCGCGCGCCTGTACCAGGACCCGGCGTCGAAGCGGTTCCTGAAGGTGTGCCCGCTCTGCTACGAGCAGGCCGACCGCCGGGGCTGGCGCGCCGACGGCCGCCCGATCGTGGCCGTGCACGCGAACCCCCCGCGCGACCACGCGCTGCGCGAGCGCGAGGGCCTGATCGACCGGCTGCGCGGCCAGCTGCAGTCGGTGGAGTTCGACCTCGACCAGGTGCGCAGCGCGCTGGCCAAGGCCGAGCAGCAGGCCGGCGAGCTGCGGACGGTCAAGCGCGAGATGAAGGATCTCTCCAACGAGATGCGCCGGCGCGACCGGGAGCTGCGCGGCCTGGCCGACGAGAAACGCCGCAGCGACGAGCGCGCCGCGCAGTCCGAGGCCGCGCACCGTGCCGAGATCGCCAAGCACCACCAGGTCGGCGCACGGCTGGACGAGCAGACCGCGATGGCGGAGCGGCTGGAGAGCCGCGTCGGGCAGCTCGAGCAGGAGCTTGAGCACGAGCGCCGCCGCTACGGCGAGCTGGCGGAGGCGCGGCGCACCGAGGGTGACGCCCGGCAGGTGCGGCGGATGGCGCTGGAGGCGTTCAACCGCTCGCCCCACGCGGAGCGGGTCGTTTCGATCTCGCGCAGCCTCGGCGACCCGCTCGTGAACGTGGCGGTCGACGGCTGCGAGCTGCCGCGCGTGGTCTCGATCTGCGTGGCCTGGGACATCTCGTGGTACGAGTACGAGGTGCGGCTGGATCTCTACGAGCAGACCGTGTCGGTCGACGAGGGCCGCCGTGGCGACGACCCGCGTGACCTGCCCGCCCACCGCCTGCACCCTAACGCCGTGCTGCGCTCCGACCGCGTGGTGCTGACGATGCAGGCGTTCGGCGTCGGCGCCACGGGTTAGGGGTAGGACGGCCGTCCCGGCCCGGGGTCGAACCGCCTGATCGCCAGCAGACCGAACGCGAACCCGCCCACGTGCGCCATGTAGGCGACGCCGTCACCCCCACCGGCCGCCTGCCCGATCGTGCCGGCTGCCCCGGCCAGCTGCAGCAGGATCCAGATCAGCAGGAACACCATGGCCGGCAGCGGTATCGGGATCCAGCCGACCAGCGTCAGGATCAGCGCCCGCGGATACAGCAGCAGGTACCCGCCCAGCACGGCCGCGATCGCGCCCGACGCGCCGATGGTGGCAACGCCGCTGCCCGGGTCGGCCACCCACTGCAGCCCCAGCGCCGCCACGCCGCCCAGCAGGTAGAAGACGAGGAAGCGCGCCCGTCCCAGCCGGTCCTCGACCTTGCTCCCGAACACCCACAGGAACAGCATGTTGAAGCCGAGGTGGGCCCAGCCGGCGTGCAGGAACATCGACGTAAAAACCGTCGCCACCACCGGCACGTGGTGCACGCGGAAAGGTGCGTTGGCGCCGAAGTCGACGGTGTCCTCGCCCAGCCGGCAGGAGCCGCGCAGCTCGCAGGGCACGAAGCCGTACTCCGCCGTGATCGCGCTCTGCCCGTCCACGGCGAACACCTGGCCGCGGGTGGTCGGCAGGTGCTGCTGGGGCGCGGCCAGCTCCACCAGGAACACGGCGACGTTGATCGCGATCAACGCCAGCGTCACCACCGGCCGGTGCCGGGTGGGGACGGTGTCTCGAAGCGGGATCACCGAGCGGCGGTGGAGGCCCTGGCTGCGCCGATGCGGTCCCGGGCCATCTGCTCGGCGGCACGGTGGGGCGCCACGCCGTCGCGCCGCGACCGCTCGAACACGTCGGCCAGCGTCTGGGAGATCCGCTCGACGCTCCGCCGTGCCCGCTCGGCGTCGTACACCCGGCCGCCCAGCTCCTCGCCGATGTTGATCACCCCGCCGGCGTTGATCGCGAAGTCCGGCGCGTAGACCACGCCGCGCTGCCGCAGCTCGTCGCCCATCGCGGGGTCGGACAGCTGGTTGTTCGCGGCCCCGGCGATCACCCGGCACCGCAGCTGGCCGATCGTCTCGGGCCGGATCACCGCGCCAAGCGCGCAGGGTGAGTAGACGTCGCACTCGACCTGATGGATCTGCTCGGCAGGCACCACCGTCGCGCCCAGCTCCTGCAGCGGCTCCAGAAGGTCGGCGTGGATGTCGGCGACGGTGACGGTGGCGCCGGCGTCGAGCAGGTGGCGGACGAGGGCGGCACCGACGTGGCCCGCCCCCTGCACGGCGACGTGGATGCCGTCATGGGCGGTTCCCAGCCCCGCCTCCGCCAGGGCCGGGCGGATCCCGCAGAACACACCCCAGGCGGTCATCGGCGACGGGTCGCCGGAGCCGCCCTGCTCGACCGGTAGGCCCGTGATGTAGCGGGTGCGCGTGCGAACCTGCTCGGCGTCCTGCGTGGTGGTGCCGACGTCCTCGGCCGCCAGGTAGGAGCCGCCCAGCCGGTCGATGAACCCGCCCAGCGCCTGGAACTGCTCGGGAGTCTTGTCGGTGCGGGGGTCGCCCACCACCACCGTCTTGCCGCCGCCCAGGTCAAGGCCGGCCAGCGCGTTCTTGTAGGTCATCCCCTCCGACAGCCGCAGCACGTCGGTGAGCGCCGCCTCGTCGCTTGCGTACGTCCACATCCGGATACCGCCCAGCCCGGGGCCGAGCGTGGTGTCGTGGACTGCGATGATCGCGCGGAGCCCGCTGTCGCGGTCGCTGCAGACCACGATCTGCTCATGCTCGCCGAAGAGTCGCACGACGGGCGAGTATAGCCCGCGAGTGCTTACGGGATGGTGGCCGGCGGCGCACCCGTGAGGTCGTTGGCGCCCGAGCGCCGCAGCACCAGGCCGGTGATCAGGATCAGCGTCACGGTCACCACCAGCATCATCGTGGCGAGGGCGTTCACGGCCGGCGTCACCCCGAAGCGGACGGCCGAGTAGACCACGATCGGCCAGGTGTTGACGGTGCCGTTCGTGAACGCCGGCAGCACGTAGTCGTCGAACGAGAACGTGAACGAGAGTAGTGCGCCGGCGATCACGGCCGGCAGCAGCCGTGGCAGCGTCACCTGGCGGAAGGTCGCGATCGGGCCGCCTCCGAGGTCGAAGCTGGCCTCCTCCAGCGAGCTGCCCATGCCCACGAAGCGGGCGCGCACGATCAGCATCACCAGCGAGGCGCTGAACACGATCTGGCCGAGCAGGATGGTGGACTCGCCCAGCGTCGGGAAGATGCTGATGTTGTTGTGCGCCTGCACGAAGAAGATCAGCGATGCCACCGCGATCACGATCTCGGGCACGACCAGGGTGAGGTACACGAGCACGTCGAAGGGCACCCGCCAGCGCTTCTTCATCCGCGCCAGCGAGAGCGCGGCTGCCGTGCCCAGCACTGTCGCGATCAGGGATGCGCGGAACGCGATCCAGAAGCTGGTCTTCACGGCCGGCACGTAGGTGGGATCGTTGAGCGCCGTGTGGAACCAGCAGGTGGTGCCGCCGTTCCAGACGGTCACGTTGCCCATCCTGGAGGGGTCGACGCTGCACGGGCTGGCGCCGTGGGGAACGCTCGTGGGCTGGTTGAAGGCGAAGATCACGACCACCACGATCGGCAGGTACAGGATCAGGTAGACCAGCACCGCCCAGCCGGTGAACATGCGCTTTCCGAACCGGTGCCGGGAGCGGCGGGGCGCACCGGGCCTAGGCACCGAACTGCTCCTCGCGGGTCGCAAACGCGATGTAGATGACCACGAAGATCGACAGCAGCACCATGAAGGCGATCGCCATCGCCGATCCGAACGGCCAGTTCTGGGCGCCAAGGAAGTTGCTGCCGATGACGGTGCCCACGAACGCGAACTGCCCGCCGCCCAGCAGCTGGGGGATCACGTACTCGCCGCACATCGGGATGAACACGAGCAGCGCGCCCGTGATCAGCCCCGGCAGCGTCAGCGGCAGGGTGATCTGGCGAAACGCCGTGAAGGGGCTCGCGCCCAGGTCGGTGGCGGCCTCGACCAGCTTCCAGTCCATCCGCTCGAGCGAGGCGTAGACCGGCAGGATCAGCAGCGGCAGGTAGTTGTACGCGAGCCCGATCGCCACCGCCTTGCCGGTGTAGAGGACGTTGAACTGGCTGCTGATCCCCGTCCACTCCACGAAGTGAGCCAGGTAGCCCTGTGGGTCGAGGATGATCTTGAGCGCGTAGGTGCGGATCAGGAACGATGTCCAGAAGGGGACGATCACGAGCAGCAGCGCCAGCGTCTTGTAGCGGGTCAGGTAGCGCGACATCCAGTAGGCCACCGGGTAGCCGATCGCGATCGTGAGCGCCGTCCCGCCCGCGGCCATCAGCATCGTCTGGCGGAATACCTTGATGTAGAGCGGATCGTTCAGCGCCTTGAACTGGTCGGTGCTGAACGTGTAGGAGACCGAGCCGAAGCCGGCCTGCGTGGCCACCGAGAACACGACCAGGATCGCCAGCGGCCCCAGGAAGAAGATCATGTAGTAGATCAGCGACGGCGCCGTCAGCCAGCCCGGGTACCGCGGGGCGAACGACCGCCGTCGCGGGGACCGCTTCGGGGGCTGGATGGTCTCGGTGGTCACGTTCGATCAGGCCGACTGGAACGCCGTATAGATCTGGGTGCGGGCGTTGACGATCTCCTGCGAGGGGTTGAGGATGAACTTGTAGTGGTCGGTGTAGGACGTGGGCACGTTGAACAGCGGGTCGTTCTTCAGCTCCGCCGGCGTCTGGTCGAGCGCCGCCTGGATCGGGATCGGGTAGTTGTGGTACTCCATCTCCGTGACCGCCACCGCCGGGTTGCAGAGGTGGTTGATCCACCCGTGTGCCGCCACCGGATCGGGCGCGGTCGCGGGGATGCACCAGTTGTCGGCCCACTTCTCTGACGTGTCCATCGGCAGCACGGCGGTGATGTCGCCCTGCTTCTTGCGAGCCGAGACGATCCGCCGCACGTCGCCGTTCCAGCCCTGCCCGAGGATGATCTTGCCGGCCGAGGCGTCGTTGATGTAGTTGGACGAGTCGATCGTGGTCACGCCGCTGCGGATCGACAGCAGGAAGCTCTTGGCCTTGTCGAGCTCGGCCGAGTCGCCCGTGTTCGGGTCGTAGCCGAGCGCCATCAACGCCAGCGGCACGACCTCCTCGGCGCCGTCCATCAGGTTGGTGCGGCCGACCTTGCCGTACTTGGGCAGCAGGTCGTAGAACTGCTTCATGGTGGTCGGCTTCTCGGTGACGATCTTGTTGTTGTAGAAGAACATGGTGACGCCGAAGTCCTTGACCACCTTGTAGTCGCCGGTGGGGTCATACGCCGTCTTCACCCAGGACGACTCCACGGCCGAGGCGTTCGGGATCAGCGCCTTGTCCAGCTTCATCAGCGATCCCAGCTGCACCAGCTCGCCGACGGCGTTCTGGCTGGGCACGATGATGTCGTAGCCGGTTCCACCCGCCTGCAGCTTGGCCAGCAGCTCGTCGTTGGACGAGTAGTAGGTCTCCTTGATGGCGACGTGGTTCTGGGTCTTGAAGCTCTTGTACGTGCTGGGGTCGTCGTACTGCGACCAGTTGTAAATGACGAGGTTGCCCTCCATCGGCTTCCCGGCCAGCGGGTCGGTGCCGCCGCTGCTCGAGGCCGCGCCGCCACCGCCGGTCGAGGTCTTGCCGCCACAGCCGGCGGCGGCCAGCAGCGCCAGCCCGCCCAGGCCCAGCGCGTCGGCTCTCGTCATGCGCCCGCCGCCGGAGCGGCGTACCAGCCGTTCCAGACGGTCCAGCCTGGGTCTGGTTGTGATCGGGGCGAGGATGTTCAGGTCAGGGTGACGCTCGGTCATTCGGCATCCTTCTGTGGTTGCAGGTCGGCCATCAGCAGCGGCGCCGCCTCGTCCCAGCGGGCGGTGGCCGTGTCGCCGGGGTCGAGGCTGTCGATGGCGGGTACGGCGCTGGTGCGCTGCTCGCGCACCACGAACTCGCTGCCGTTCGCAAGGCGCAGGATCAGCTGCACCTGGTCGCCGAGATACATCTTGGTCAGCACCTCGCAGCGGGCGCTGTTGGCGGTGCCGGAGCCGTTGCCTCGCTCGACGACGATCCGCTCGGGACGGATCCCCACCCGCACGATCGCGCCGCCGGCCGGCCGGCCGCGGCCACGCACGACGACGCCCTCGCCGGCATCGATCGCGTAGCCGCCGTCGGCCGACTCGGCAACGCGGCCCTCGAGGAAGTTCATGTCGCCGATGAAGTCGGCCACGAAGGCCGTGAGCGGGTGGTCGTAGATGGCTCGCGGCGTGTCCAGCTGCTCGATCACCCCGTTGCTCATCACGGCAACGCGGTCGGACATCGACAGGGCCTCCTCCTGGTCGTGCGTGACGTAGATGAACGTGATCCCGACCTGGTCCTGGATCCGCTTCAGCTCGATCTGCATCTCCTTGCGGAGCTTCAGGTCGAGCGCGCCCAGCGGCTCGTCCAGCAGCAGCACCCTGGGGTTCATGACCAGCGCCCTCGCAAGCGCCACGCGCTGCTGCTGCCCGCCCGACAGCATCGCCGGGCGGTGCGAGTCGCGGCCGGTCAGCTGCACCAGCTCCAGCGCCTCGCCGGCCTTGGCGCGGCGCTCGCGCCTGGGCACCTTGCGCTGCTTCAGCCCGTAGCAGACGTTGTCGAGGATCGACATGTGCGGGAACAGCGCGTACTGCTGGAACACGGTGTTCACGTCGCGGCGGTAGGGCGGGATCCCGACCGCGTCGGAGCCGCCGATCAGGAGCTCTCCCTCATCGGGCTGCTCGAAGCCGGCGATCATGCGCAGCGATGTCGTCTTGCCGCAGCCGGACGGGCCCAGCAGCGAGAGGAACTCGCCCTTGCGCACCTTCAGCGAGACGCCGTTGACCGCCACCAGGGAGCCGAAGCGCTTGGTGATGGCCCGGAACTCGACATCGTATTCGATGGCCTGGTCGCTCATGCGGGGCGCCTAGGCTACCGAATCACCGCCACCCCCGGACCGGTTGCGGTCGTCCCGGCGGCCGAGCCGGCTTGAGGATGGTGATCGCGGTCACGCTTGCAGGCCGGACAGCGCTCAGGTGGCCTCGGCCAGCTGCGCCTTTCGCACCGCTCCTCTGACGGCGAGCGCGTCGCGTTTGCCGCGGTAGTTCTGGTAGAGGATGTTGACGGCCATCAGCCCGATCGCGACCAGGAAGATCATGGAGCCGATCACGTTCACCTGAACCGGCACGCCGGTGCGGGCGGCGCCGTAGATGAACAGCGGGAACGTGATGTCGGGCCCTGCGTTGAACTGCGTGATCACGAAGTCGTCGATCGACAGCGCGAACGCCAGCAGGGCGGCGGCCAGCACCCCAGGCATGATCAGCGGCAGCGTGATCTTACGAAAGGTCGTGAACTCGTTGGCGTAGAGGTCCATGGCCGCCTCCTCCATGCGGCGGTCGAACCCGTAGATGCGCGCCTTCACGGTCACCACCACGTAGCTGATGTTGAACATGATGTGCGCGATCAGGATGGTGGTGATGCCGCGGTTGAAGCTGATCGAGATGAACAGGGTCAGGAGCGAGGAGCCCATCACGATCTCGGGTGTTGCCATCGGCAGAAAGATCACGAAGTTGGTGACGCTGCGCCCGCGGAAGCTGTAGCGCGCCAGCGCCAGTGCCATCAAGGTGCCCAGGATGGTGGCGATGATGGTCGACAGGAACGCGATCTTGAGCGACAGCACCACCGCGCTCTCGATGCCCGGCGTCGCGAACGGGTGCTGCCAGGCGGCGGTCGAGAACTTGTGCCAGGTGAAGTTGAACCGGCCCGGCGGGTCGTTGAAGCTGAACAGGATCACGACCGCGATCGGCACCAGCAGGTACAGGAATGCCAGGCCGGCATAGACGTTCAGCAACTGGTAGCGAACCTTGGCCCAGAACCGGCTGGGCGCCTTGCGGGACGGGGCCGCCTGCTGCTGCGTCCCGGTGGCCTCGGTGACCTCGGTGCCGGCAGCCATCAGGCCAGGTCCTCCGTGCCGAGGATGCGGGCGTAGATGATCACGAACACCATGATCCCGGCCATCAGCGTGAACGACAGCGCCGCAGCCGACGGGTAGTCGTTGAAGGTCAGGAACTTGCTCTGGATCACGTTGCCGATCATGGTCGTCTGGGTCGAGCCCAGCAGGTAGGCGTTGATGTAGTCACCGATGGCCGGGATGAACGTCAGCAGCGTGCCGGCGAAGATGCCGGGCAGCGACAGCGGCAGCGTCACCCTCATGAACGCTCGCGGGCGGTTGGCGTACAGATCGAGCGCCGCCTCCAGCAGCCGTTTGTCGATCTTCTCGAGGCTGACGTAGAGCGGCAGCGTCATGAACGGCAGGTAGTTGTATGTGATGCCGGTGACCACCGCCAGCGGCGTTGCCAGCAGCCGCTGGCCGGACGTGAACCCGAGCTTGTCCGTGGCCGTCAGGATGCCCAGCGATCGAAAGGTGCTGGTGACGATCCCGTGATCGGCCAGGATCGTCTCCCAGGCCAGCGTGCGGATCAGGTAGTTGGTGAAGAACGGCGCGATCACGAGCATCAGCAGGAAGTTCTTGTAGCGGCCGCCGCGAAACGCGATCACGTAGGCCAGCGGGTAGCTGATGCAGAACGCGAGCACGGTGGCCGAGCCTGCGTAGATGATCGAGCGGATGAACTGCTCCTTGTTCTCGCGGATCGCGTCGCCGTAGTTGGCGAACCGGTACACCTGGGCGAAGCCGTCCAGCAGGTTCCCCGTGCGCAGGGACATGTCCAGCAGGTAGTACATGGGCACGAAGAAGAAGATCGCCAACCACACCATGCCTGGCAGCAGCAGTGGGTAGGCGGGCGCGGAACGGAACAGCCGGGTGACCCTGGACATCGCTAGGCGGTGCCCGTCAGGTCGGCGAACAGGCTGTTGAACTTGGTCTCTTCATCCGCGGACAGCGACTTGAACACGTGTGCCTTGTCCAGGGTCGACTTGGGCGGGAAGATCAGCGGGTTGTCCGCCACCTTGGGATCGCCCGCAAGGCCGATCGAGGAATCGCCCTGCTTCAGCACCTCGGCCGCGCCGTTGACCGGGCAGATGTAGTTGACCCAGTCCTCGACCAGCGCCGCGATGCTGGGCTGGTAGTAGTAGTTCATCCACAGGTGCGCGTTGTAGGGGTTCTTCGCGTGCTTGGGGATCATCATGTTGTCTGTCCAGAGCATGCAGCCCTCATCCGGCACCACGAACTTGAGGTGCGGGTTGTCCGGCAGCAGCTGCACCATGTCGCCCGACCAGACCATCGCGGCCGTGAGGTCGCCGTTGGCCAGGTGGTTCGAGTAGTCGTTGCCGTAGAAGGCGCGGATCTGCTGGTTGTCGACGTAGGGCTTGATCGCGTCGTGGGCCTTCTGCGCGTCGGCGACGGTGGCCTTGGAGGGATCGATGCCCAGGTTCAGCATCACCAGGCCGAACGTGTCGCGCATCTCGGTCAGCAGGCTGACCTTGCCCTTGAACTTGGGATCCCAGAGGTCGCTTACCGTGGTCAGGTCGCGGCCGGTCAGCTCGCTGTTGTAGCCGATGCCGGTCAGCCCCGACTGCCAGGGCACGAGGAACTCGTCGTTGGGGTCGATCGAGCGGCCGTGGTAGGTGGGCAGCAGGTTCGACTTGACGTTGGGCAGGATGTCCCACTCGAGCGGCTCGACGTAGCCGAACTGCACCCACTTGCCGGCCATCCAGTCGGTCAGGGTGACCATGTCGCGGCCGATGTCCTGACCGGCCTGCAGGGTGGCCTGGAACTTCCCGAAGAACTCCTCGTTGTCGTTGATGTCCTCGATGTAGTTGGTGTGGGTCTTGTACTTGGCGTCGAACATGTCGATCGAGGGGTGGCGGTGGTTCTTCTCGTCGATGTAGAGCGTCCAGTTCGACCAGTTCCAGTCCGGGGAGACAGTGTGCGGGTACTTGGCCGCAGCGGCGGAGGAGCCCGGGTTCTGGGTGCTGGCGCCGCCCACAGAACCGCCGCAGGCGGCCAGCAGGTTGGCCGCGGCCAGCGAGCCACCGGCAAGGCCGACACGGCGCATGAAGTCGCGCCTGGTGAGGGCGCCACGGGCAAAGGCGAGGGCCTCGATGTCGGCGCGCGAGCGTCGGGGCTCGTTGGTCATAGTTGCTCCTCCAGGGTAGGTACTTCTCGGGTATCGGTGATGACGAAGGTGTGCTCCGGGTCCCACAGGACGCCCACCCTCTGGCCGGGCGCGACGCGCTCCGCGCCACGCCCCACGTTCTGCGCGAACACGGTCAGCTCGTCACCGGTCGCGGTCTCGATGATGTACTGGGTGCTGACGCCGATGTAGCTGACGTCCTTGACGGTGCCCTCCAGCCGGTTGGCATCGCCGGCGCCGTCCCCGCTGCCGTTGACGACGATCCTCATCTTCTCTGGGCGCACGCCGATTCGCAGCTCCTTGTGCCCGCCCTCCAGGCTCTCCTGGGGCACCCGGGCGAGGGTGCCCTCGTGCAGCTGCACGGTGCCGGGACCGGTGACGGTCGCCCAGACCATGTTGGAGACGCCCAGGAACCCTGCCACGAATGCCGTGCGCGGCTGCTCGTAGAGCTCGCCGGGAGGGCCGATCTGCTCGACCTGGCCCTGGTTCATGACGGCGATCCGGTCGGCCATCGTCATGGCCTCTTCCTGATCGTGCGTGACGTGGATGAACGTGATGTTGACCTCGGTCTGGATCCGCTTCAGCTCGATCTGCATCTGCTTACGGAGCTTCAGGTCGAGTGCGCCCAGCGGCTCGTCCAGCAGCAGCACGCGCGGCTTGTTGATGAGCGCCCTGGCCAGCGCCACGCGCTGCGCCTGACCGCCGGACAGCTGCGTCGGCTTGCGCCGCTCGAACCCGGCCAGCTGCACCAGCTCGAGCATGTCACCCACCTGCTGGGCGATCTGGTGCTTGGAGCCGCCGCCGCGCTGGCGGATGCCGAACGCGACGTTGTCGAAGATCGACATGTGCGGGAACAGCGCGTAGTTCTGGAAGACGGTGTTCACCTCACGCTTGTACGGGGGCAGGCCGGTGACGTCCTGCTCTCCCAGGTAGACGGTGCCGGCTGTCGGCTCCTCGAAGCCGCCGATCATCCGCAGCGTGGTGGTCTTGCCGCAGCCCGAGGGGCCGAGCAGGGCCACGAAGCCGCCACGGTCGAAGGACAGCGACAGGTCGTCGACCGCCTTCACGTCACCGAACTGCTTCGTCACCCGCTCAAGGCGGACATCAGGCTGCTCCACGCAAAGCTCCCTCCAGCGATGGCCGGCGTGTTCGTGACTTCGGAGCGATGGACGTGGGAGGCTCGACCGCCATGGACACGCAGAAACATCGGGAGTTTACAGACCGATAGCGACACTGCATATCCAAGCGGTCACAATGTCGGGGATCGTGAGCCGGCCGCGCGCTCAGGCCATGATCATGGCCATCAGCGCCTTCTGGGCGTGGAGGCGGTTCTCGGCCTCGTCCCAGGCGGCGGAGCTGGCGCCGTGCAGCACCTCGTGCGTGATCTCCTCGCCGTAGTGCGCGGGCAGGCAGTGCAGCACGATGTGGCCCGGCGCCGCCGGCGCGAGCAGCTCACGGTTGACCTGGTAAGGGGTCAGGTTGGAGACGCGCTGGTCGCGCTCGGCCTCCTGTCCCATGCTCGTCCAGACATCGGTGACAACCGCGTCGGCGCCGGCCACCGCCTCCATCGGATCGTCGCTGACGGTCACCCCGCCCGCGGCGGCCACGACGCCGGGATCGGGCTCGAACCCGAGCGGCGTGGCCACGCGCACCTCCATGCCCAGCATGCCGGCGGCCGTGATCAGCGAGTGGCAGACGTTGTTGCAGCCATCGCCGACCCAGGCCAGCGTGCGGCCGTCGAGGTCGCCCAGCCGTTCGCGCAGCGTCTGGACGTCGGCCAGCGCCTGGCAGGGGTGGTGTTGATCGGTGAGACCGTTGATGACGGGCACGCGGGCGGCCGCGGCCAGCGCCTCGACCTCCGCGTGCACGCCGGCCCGGATCATGATTGCGTCGACGTAGCGCGAGAGGACAAGGCCGGTGTCCTCGATCGACTCGCCGCGTCCCAGCTGCATCTCGGACGCCGATAGCACGACGGCGCTGCCCCCCAGCTGGCCGATGCCGACCTCGAACGAGACGCGGGTGCGGGTCGACGCCCTCTGAAAGACCATCGCCAGCGTGCGGCCAGGCAGCAGCCGGTGCGGGATGCCGCGCCGCTGCAGCATCTTGAGGTGGTCGGCGAGATCGAGCAGCTCGATCAGCTGGTCTCGGTCGAGCTGGTCGACCGAGAGCAGATCGCGGCCGGCGAGGCCGGCCGGTGTGGGCGCAAGCATGGCCATGGGAGCAAAACTATGCCACAGCCATGCATGAATATGCAATACGGTACGATCGATCGATGCCCGGGATCACGCTGGCAACCGACCGCCGAGAGCAGCTCATCGACGTGACCGAGGCGGTGGCCGCGGCCGTCGCCGAGCTGGGCGTCAGCGACGGCGCGGTGCTGCTGCACGTACCGCATACGACGGCGGCGGTGACCATCAACGAGGGGTTCGACCCGGACGTGGCGGCCGATGTCGTCGACGTGCTGGCACGGCTGGTACCGCGCGATGACGCCTATGCGCATCTCGAGGGCAACTCCGATTCGCACGTGAAGTCGATCATGGTCGGTTGCTCGCAGCTGCTGGCGGTGGCCGGCGGTGCGCCGGTGCTGGGGCGCTGGCAGCGCATCTTCTTCTGCGAGTTCGACGGCCCGCGGCAACGGCAGCTGCTGGTGCTCCGCGTCTGAGCGACCGAAATCGGCCCCCCGTTTCGGGGGATGACGGATCGTCCCTCATCGGCGATAACGCGAGCAGGAGCTCGTCGGCTCCGCCCCCTCCCCCCCGAGGTGCACCATGGTACGACGCGGATCCCTCCTTCCGCGCCGCCATCGCGCGGTACCGCTGCTGGCTCTCGTGGCCGGCCTGGTCGCGGCCGCGCCCGCCTACGCGATGCCCTATGTGCCGCACGTGACGCGCCCGGCGTCGCATGTCACCAGCAAGCTGACGGTGAAGCTGGTGCGAAAGCCGGCCGCCTACGTGCACGTCACCAGGGCCTCGTTCTCATGGAGGCACACCGGCACCGTCCGCCGCACGACATGCAAGCTGGACAGCCGCAAGGCGACGTCGTGCAGGCACGGAAGGGTCAGCTACGGCAAGCTCGCGGCCGGCCAGCACACGTTCGTGCTGATGGTGAAAGGCGCCTCGGCGCGCCGACAGATCACGGTCAGGTGGCTGGTCGACCTCGATGCTCCGCTACCGCCCACGTCTGTGCTGGGCGGTTCCACTGCCTGGAGCACGGCGCCGGTGACGCTGACGGCGGCCGGAGGCAGCGACGCCACCAGCGGCCTTGCCGGCTACCAGTACCAGGTGTCGCTGAACGGCGGCGCGTGGCGCTCTCCGGTGCGGCGGAATCCGGCTGCCATCGGGATCGAGGGCTCGTCGATCGTGCAGTTCCGAAGCGTCGACAGGGCAGGCAACACGTCGAGCTGGGTGCCGTCGCTTCCCGGGCCCGACAACACGGTCAACCTCGACGCCACGCCTCCGGCCGTGCCGACGCTGACCGGAGGATCGCCGCTCTGGCAGGACGTGGCATCGGTGACCGTGAATGCGAGCGGCGGAGCGGACAGCGGTTCCGGGTTTGCGGGATTCGGCTACCGGCTCTCCACTGACGGGGGCGCCACCTGGAGCCCGGAGGTCTCGGGAACCGGAGTGACCGTGCCGGCGGAGGGCTCGACGCTGGTGCGCTTCCGAAGCTACGACGTGGCCGGCAACGCGTCGCCGTGGGCCACGGCCACAGTGATGATCGACCGAGCCGACCCCACCGATCCGGTGGTCACCGGCGGGGCGCCGGCGTGGCAGAGCGTGACGTCCCTGCATCTGACGGCGGCCGGCTCGGTCGACACGGGATCGGGCATCGCCACCTATCAGCGGGAGACGTCCACCGATGGCGGCCTCACCTGGTCGGCACCGGCGAACGCGTCCAGCTTGACTGTGACGGTGCAGGGCGAGACGCTGGTGCGGTTCCGTGCCGTCGACGTGTCCGGCCGGTTCAGCAACTGGGTGACGGGCATCGCGCGCATCGACCACACGGCTCCGGTCAAGCCGACGCTGACAGGCGGGTCGCCGGCGTGGCAGGACGTGGCGTCGGTGGACGTGGCGGCGACCGGGACGACGGATACCGGTGGCTCCGGATTCGACCACCTGAGCTACCGCACGTCCACGGACGGCGGCGCGACCTGGGCGCCCGAGACGACGGGGACGCAGGTGGCGGTGTCCGGCGAAGGCGCCACGCTGGTGCAGTTCCGGGGGCGTGATTTCGCGGGGAACGTGACCCCCTGGGTGAGCGCGTCGGTCAACATCGACCGGGCGGATCCCACCGATCCCGTGGTCGCGAACAGCTCGACCACGTGGCAGAACGTGGCATCCATCGACCTCGTGGCGAGCGGCTCCGCCGACTCGCCAGGCTCCGGCATCGCAGGCTACCAGCGGCAGGTCTCGACCGACGGCGGCGCGACCTGGGGGCCGGCGTCGACCGGTACGTCGCGGTTGGTGACGGCCGAGGGCGAGACGCTGGTGCGGTTCCGCGCGGTGGACGTGTCCGGCAAGACCAGCAACTGGGTGGTCGGGACAGCCCGGATCGACCGCACCAAGCCGACCGACCCGAACGTGAGCAGCGCCGGTGCCGGCTGGCAGAACACGACGGCGCTGCCGCTGAGCGCGTCCGGCTCGACCGACAGCGGCGGCTCCGGGCTGGTCGGATACGAAAGCGAGATATCCACGAACGGGGCGCCGTACACGTCGCCGGTGCTGGGCGCGAGCATGTTCGTGACCACTGACGGCGTGACGGTGGTGCGGTTCCGGTCGATCGACGGAGCCGGGAACACCTCGGCATGGAGCCAGGTGACGGCGAGGCTGGATTCGTCGCCGCCGTCGGATCCAACCGTGACGGGATCATCGCCGGGGTGGGTGAACTCGGCGTCGGTGGTTGTGACTGCAGCCAGATCGGCCGATCTCTGGAGCGGCCTCGGCAGCTACCAGTCGCAGACGTCGACGGACGGTGGCGCGCTGTGGTCGCCGCTGCTGCCGGGAAGCCAGGTCACGGTGGCCGGCGAGGGATCGACCGTGGTGCGGTTCCGGGCCTCGGACAACGTCGGCAATACGTCGAACTGGGTGTCGGTGACGGTCAAGATCGACCGCACCCCGCCCACCGCGCCCACCAGCGTGACCGGCGGTTCGTCGGCATGGCAGAACGCGGCGTCGATGACGGTGACGGGATCCGGGTCGACCGATGCGCCGGGCGGAGCCGGGCTATCGGGGTATCAGACGCGGACGTCGCCGGACGGTGTGACGTGGTCCGCGCCGGTGGCAGGTGCGTCGGCCACGATCTCGAACGAGGGCTCGACCTACGTACAGGTGCGGTCGCTGGACGGCGCCGGGAACGTGTCGGCCTGGGCGCCGGCGGCGCCGACCGCGGGCAGCACGATCAAGATCGACCGTACGAACCCGACGGCACCGACGGTGACGGGAGGCTCGGCGAACTGGCAGACGAGCGCGCCGGTGACGGTGTCGGCGACGGGCAGCACGGACGCGGGCAGCGGGATCCTCAGGTACGAGTACGAGACGTCCACGAACGCCGGGGCGACGTGGGGAGCGCCGGTGGCGGGAAACAGCCTCGCGGTCGTGAACGAGGGGCAGACGCTGGTGCAGTTCCGGTCCGTCGACAACGTGTCGCGAGTGTCGCCGTGGGTGCAGGCGCAGGTGCGGATCGACACGGTGAAGCCGAGCGCTCCGACGGTGTCGGGCGGCAGCCTGATGTGGAAGAACGTGGCGCAGATCTCGATCTCGGCGTCGGGGTCGACGGACCAGGCGGGCGGGTCGGGATTCGCGGGCTATCAGTATCAGGTGTCGACGAACGGCGGGACAACGTGGGGGGCGCCGGTGGCGGGAAACAGCCTCGCGGTGGTGAACGAGGGACAGACGCTGGTGCAGTTCCGGTCGGTCGACAACGCGGGCAACCTGTCAGGCTGGACCCCTGGCGTGAACGGGGCCGCGAATACGGCACGGATCGACCGCACGGCGCCGAGCGCGCCGACGGTGACAGGTGGCAGCGGTGCGACGACCTGCTTCCGTAAGAAGACGGTGTCGGCGGCGGGCAGCACGGACGGGATCGGGTCAGGGGTGGCGAGCTACCAGTACCGGATGTCGACGGACAACGGCGTGACGTGGGGCGCGACGACCTCCGCATCATCGGTGAGACTCGCGACGCGCGGCGTCTACGTGGTGCAGTTCCAGGCGGTGGACAACGTCGGGCTGCTGTCGGCCTGGGCGCCGGCCGCACCGGTCACGGCGAACACGGTCTGTATCCGCTGACGCCGCGCAGCCGGCGCATGACGGTCGACGGGTCGAGGCCGGCCGCGGCGCCGATCTCTCGCAGCGAGTAGCCGGCTCCCCGGGCGGCGGCCAGGTCGGGCAGCACCGCGGCGAGCAGAGGGCGGGCGGGGGGTTCCTGTTCGACCAGCCGGCGGAAGCGGCCGCGGGCGCCGTCGATGCCGAGGTGGGCGTCGAACAGGCCCATGATCAGGTCGAAGGTGACGTGCGAGGGACGCGGCGTGATGCCGAGCGCCATCGGGTAGGTCGACCACGGCCACAGCTCGGCGCGATCGCAGAGGCCGGCGCGGAGCGGGTTGGCGGCGATGTACCGGGCCACCTCGATGATGGCCTTGGCACCGGCGACAGGCGATGCCCAGTAGCGATCCTGGAACAGGTGGCCGTCTACCTGGTGGGCGATGTTGAAGCGGGCCGCGTAGACGCCGTTCAGCCAGTGCATGCCTTTGCTGAGGTTGGCGTTCGGCGTCTCGACCAGGAGGTGGTAGTGGTTCCCCATCAGACAGTAGGCGTGGTAGCGGAACCCGAACCGGGGCAGGGTGTCGGCCATCATTTCGAGGAACAGGCGGCGGTCCTGGTCAGCCTCATAGATGGCCTGGCGTCTGTTGCCTCGCTGAACAACGTGGTAGATGCCACCGCGGCAGGGTGTCCGGCGTCTGCGAGACATGCCGGCCAGCCTACGGCCAGCGGCGACAACGGATCATCCCCGGCAGATCACAACTTCGCGCCAAGGATGCGACGCAACACGTGCGTCTGGCACCGGTGTTGCACGAATTCCTATAGGAGAACCGGGTCGCCGCCTCGAAATTCGTAGAATTGGGCCTGTTTCCTACGAAATTCGTAGAATCGGGCGCAACACCGGTGCCAGGCGCCGGTGTTGCGGTCGCCTGTGCGGGGCGGTGGGGTGAAGCGCGGGAGCTAGGCGATGATGCCGTGCGCGAGAGCGATGGCGCAGGCGACCGCAAACAGCGCGATCAGCAGATTGACGGGACGCATGGTGCCGGGTCGGGCGGCTTGGGCATCGGTGGTGCGAGGGGCCATGTGGCTGAGACGCTCCTGGAAGGCGATGGACGGATGCAGCATCGGTTCAGTGCTCTATCGGCGCTTCGTCGTCTTGAGGTAACCGGTATCCCGCAATTCGTTGGCCGGCGGTACGGCTGGTTCGTCGATCTGGGTGCGTGGCCGCACCGCGCCCATGCCGTATCTGACCCACCGCAGCGCCAGGATGAATGCCCCCACCAGCGACGTGGCCGTGCCCACCGCGAAGAAGGCGACGCCCAGCGCGATCGCCTGCTCCGCCGTCGTCGAGTCGTGCAGGAACGACACGAACACCGCCTCGCGCACCCCTATGCCATTCAGCGACACCGGCAGCACCAGCGCCGCGAACAGCACCGGCCCGGTGGCGTAGATGTCCGTGATCGGCACGTCCAGCCCGAGCGCCTTCACCAGCATCCAGATCGTCCCCACCCGTACGATCTGGACAGCCAGCGCCAGCCCGAACACCGCCGCCAGCGCCGCTCGGTGTTCCCGGTACCCATGCAGCGCCTCGTAGAACCGCTGCCCCGCCGCCAGCCGTTTCTCGCCCACCCGCGGCTCCAGCACGCGCGCGGCGAGACCACGCAGCCGCGCCGAGAACAGCAGCCCCAGCACCAACAGCGCCGCGAGCCCGAACACGGTCTCGGCGACCACCACCTCCGGCCCGCCGGCCGAGTGCCCGCCTGCCGCGTACGCCAGCACCGCCAGCCCCACCAGCGACACGACACCCACCAGCCGGTCGATCAGCACCGATGCCACCGCCTCCGGCCCGTCGTGCGTGCGCCTGCCCAGCTCCACCGCCCGCACCGCATCCCCTCCCACCGCCGCCGGGAGAAACTGCCCGAGGAACAACGCCACGAAGTACGTCCGCACCAGCCACCAGAACGGAGCGACCATGCCCTTCGCCCGGATCAGGATGCTCCAGCGCCACGCCATCACCGGCACCGTGGCCACGTTCACGGCCATCGCCAGCCCCACCCACCTCAGATCTGCCTGCGACAGCGTCCGCCAGATCTCGCGCGGGTCCGTGAACCACAACAGCGCCACCAGCAGCACCGCCGAGACGACCGCTCCGGCCGCCACCCGCGTGCGCCGGCTCATCGCGTGAATGCGGCGTGAAGCTTGTGGAGCGCCGCCAGCACGTCGTCGACATCCTGCTCCGTGTGCGCCCCTCCCAGCGGCAGCGACAGCACCGTCTCGCCCGCTGCCTCCGTCGCCGGCAGCGACCCCACCTCCAGGTTCTCCCTGTACCACGTCAGGGTGTGCACGGGCAGGAAGTGCAGCCCGGTCGCGATGTTCTCGGCGATCAGCGCCGCCGCGTAGCGATCCCTGTCCCCGCCCGCCGCGTCCGGGTCGATGCGCACCACGTACAGGTGGTGCGCATGCCGTCCGAACGGCGAGCGCCCGATCGGCTCGATCCCGGCCAGCCCCTCCAGCCCGCGGTCGTACCGCCCCACCAGCGCCGTCCGCCGCCGGTGCATGTCGTCCAGCCGGTCGAACTTGGGCAGCGCCACCGCCGCCTGCAGGTCCGCCAGGTTGGCCTTGAATCCCGGCACCGTCACGTCGTAGTGCCCGAGGCTGCGCGACAGCTGCCGTCGCCACGGATCGCGCGTGATGCCCTGTGACCGCAGCAGCCGCAGCCGCTCCGCCGCCTCGTCAGACCGGGTCGTGACCACTCCGCCCTCGCCGCCCGCCAGGCTCTTGGTCGCGTACAGCGAGAAGCACGTGAAGTCCCCGATCGATCCCACCTTACGGTCGCCCACCGTCGCCTCGACGGCGTGCGCCGCGTCCTCGACCACCAGCAGTGAGTGCTCGCGCGCGATCGCGCAGAGCGCATCCATGTCGCATGGGCCTCCTGCGAAGTGCACGGGGAGCACCGCCCGCGTGCGCGGTCCGACCAGCGCTCGCACCGCGTCCGGGTCGATGTTCAGCGTGTCCGCATCCACATCGGCGAACACGGGCGTCGCCCCCGCGTGCAGCACCGCATTCGTCGTCGCCGGCCACGTGAACGAGGTGGTGATCACCTCGTCGCCTTCGCCCAGCCCCGCCGCCACCATCGCCAGGTGCAACGCCGCCGTGCACGACGAGGTCGCGATCGCGTGGCCCGTCCCCACCCGTGCCGCGAACCGCTCCTCCAGCTCCCCCGTCCGCGGCCCGCTGGTCAGCCAGCCCGACCGCAGCGTCTCGATCACCGACGCGATCTCCTCGTCACCCAGCATCGGGGGCGAGAACGACAGCATGCTGTCGCGCACCGGCGTGCCGCCGTCGATGGCCAGGGTTGCGGGTATGGCGCTGCTCATGCGACCTCGAATCGAACCGCCTCGACCGCCGTTCGCGCTCGCCGGAGCGCCTCCTGCCGCGTCGTCCCCTGCGCGATCACGTATCCGGCCCGGTCGGTGGCGGTGCGCAGGGGGCCGTACCGGTGCCCGGCGGCATGATAGAACCTGGCCTCCGCCGGCCCGCCGGTCGACACCAGTTGGCCCTCCGGAGCGCGCAGGAACTCGATCACGCACGCGCCCTCCGGGCGCGGCTTCGCCTCCGGTGCGCCGATCGCCTGGCCGACGGCGATCCGCACCGCCAGACCGGCCAGATCGACCCCGGCCGCCCGGCGGCAGATCTCGCTGTCGTGCCCGCCTCCCAGCCGCGCTGCCACCTCCATGATCCGCGGCCCCTGCGGCGACAGGATCAGCTGCGTGTAGCTGGGCCCATCGGTGATCCCCAGCGCCGCGACAGCCGCCTCGGCCGCCGTCGACGCCCCTGCGTCGTCCAGCCCGCTCGGGTACACGTGACGCTGCGCCACGCCGGGCGCATCCGCGAAGTGCTCCCGGGCCGTCACCGCCACCGGCAGGAACCGGCCGCCGACCGAGAAGCCGTTCACGGTCACCTCCGGCCCTTCCACGAACGACTCGAACAGCACCCGGCCGCTGCGCGACCCCCGCCGCGCCGTCAGCTCCGCCTGCTCGACAGCGTCCGCGTCCGCCACGATCGACATCGCCCGCTGTCCCTGCCGGTCCGGCGCCTTGACGACGCACGGGTACGCCGGCGGTGCCACCAACGACCACTCCGGCTGCGGCACACCCGCGGCGTCGAACGCCTCCCGCTGCGACGCCTTGTTCGTGCACAGCACGGCCGTCGCCACCGACAGCGGGTGCGGCAGGCCGAGCTCCTCGGCCACGTAGGCCGCGATCCGCACCGGCCAGTCGGTGCCGGGCGCGATCAGCCCGGCCGCACCGTGCTCGACCGCCGTCCGCCGCACGCCCGCCGTATCCTCGCTCGAGACGGCGACGTCACCCACCCCCGGGCGGCTGTCGCACACCACCGTCGGGATCCCCATCGCGGCGGCCGCCTCGATCGCCTGCCGCTGCGCGGGAGCGCCGCCGAGGACGATCAGCGTCACACGGTCTGGGCCGTCTGCTCGGCCGCCAGCACCTTCTGCCACCACTCGGGGTGGCTGCGGTACCACGCGATCGTGCGCTCCAGCCCGTCCGCGAACGCGATCTTGGACGTCCAGCCCAGCAGTCGCTCGGCCCTGTCCGTCGATCCGATGTGGCGGTCGACCTGGCCCGGCCGATCGTCGATGTTGGCCTTGAGCGAGGCCGGCTTGCCCAGCAGGTCGAGGATCATGTCCGCGATCTGTTCGACCGACTCGTCCACGCCCGTGGCGACGTTGATCGTCTCGCCCTTGATCTGCTCCAGCGGCACCTCGCAGGCCTGCGTGATCGCCTCGGCCGTGTCGAACACGTGCAGCCAGTCGCGGCTGGCCTGGCCGTTGCCGTGGATCGTCAGCGGCTGGTCGGTCAGCGCCTGGATGATGAAGCGCGGGATCACCTTCTCCGGGTGCTGGTAGGGCCCGTAGTTGTTGAACGGCCGGATCACGGTGATCGGCAGGTCGTACGTGCACCAGTACGAGTAGGCCAGACGGTCGCCGCCGGCCTTGGTGCCGGCGTAGGGCGAGCGCGGGTTGAGCGGGTGCTGCTCGGACATCGGGTCGCTCTCCGCCGTCCCGTACACCTCGGACGACGAGATCAGGATGAACCGCTCCACCGGGCGCTCGCGGATCGCATCCAGCAGCACCTGGGTACCCACCACGTTGGTGGTCACGAACTCGGCGCCACCCTGCTCGATCGACTTGGACACGTGCGACTCGGCCGCCGCGTTCACGATCACGTCGACGCCGTCGAGCGCCTCGGCCACGTCGTGGATGTCGCGGATGTCACCCCGGATGAACCGCAGCCGGTCGTGCGAGATCACGTCGTCGAGGTTCTCGAGGTTCCCGGCGTACGTGAGGGCGTCCATCGTCACCACCTGGTGCTGGGTCTGTTCCAGCAGATAGCGAATCATGTTGCTGGAGATGAACCCGGCTCCGCCGGTCACGAGGATGCGCTTCATGTGCCTACCCAAGTTCGCGATCGATGTAGTAGATGGGCCGCTGCTCGACGTCGCGCTGGATCCGGGCGAGGTACTCCCCCAGCACGGCCATCAGAAACCCCTGCAGCCCCAGGACGAACAAGACCAGCCCGCCCAGGAACAACGGGCCCGGAAAGTCCCCGTGACGGATCCAGAACACGGCACCCCAGAGCGTCACGATCGACGCCATCAGGATACCTCCGATCGCCAGCACGGCCCCCACCCACTGCACCATCTGAGCCCAGAAGCCGGTCAGGACATGCAGGGCCAGCGTGACCAGCTTGATCATGCCGTAGCGGCTCTGGTCGTCGCGTGCAGCGTGCTGCAGGTCGACCTCCATCACCGACGCGCCCGTCGTGCAGACCAGCGCCTTGGTGAACTTCTGGCGGCCGATCCGGTGCATCACCGGTTCGATCGCATCGCGCCGGTAGGCATTGAAGGCGCAGCCGAAGTCGGAGATGGGCGCGCCGGTCAGCCGGGCCAGCAGGCCGTTGATGAAGCGGGACGGCACCCGTCGCAGGAAGAACCCGTCCCGCCGCACCACCCGCCGGCCGCTGGCCACGTCGGCGCCCGCGTGGATCGCTGCCACCAGCTTGGGGATGTCGCTGGGCTGGTTCTGGAGGTCGCCGTCCATCGTCACCACGATCCGCCCGCGAGCGCGTGCGATGCCGGCGTGCATGGCAGGGTGCTGCCCGAAGTTGCGCTTGAAGGAGACCACCCGCACCCGCGGGTCGCGCTCGTGCAGCTCCTCCAGGAGCGCCATCGTGCCGTCGGTCGACCCGTCGTCGATGAAGATCACCTCGGCCGCGATTCGTGAGTCGTCCAGCGTCCGGTCGATCCCCTCCCAGAGCCTGGGTACGGTCGCCTGCTCGTTCAGGAGCGGGATCACGATCGTCACCTCGGGGGCATGCAGCCGGCTCTCGACCGTCTGCGGCGCGGCTTCGGTAGCCATGGCGAAAGCGTACCGGTTCGTGCGGACCGGGACGTGCGCCTGCGCGCCGAGGGCTGGTCCCGGCGTCATAATGCCGCCCGATGCGCGCCTTCCTGACCGCCCGCTGGGCTCCGCTCACGGCGGTGGTTGCAACCGTGGCCTACGCCGTCACCGTGATCGGTTTCGGTCTCAACTACCGGCCGTTGCACAACGACGAGGGCGTGACGCTGTCGGTGGCATCGCGCCCGTCTGCGCGCGACGTGCTGGACGTCGCCATCGACGACCGCCACGGGCCGCCGTTGCACTACCTTGCCGTGCACGCGTCGCTGGTGCTGCGCGACGACATGCTGGGGCTGCGCCTGCCCTCCGCCCTGTTCGGCATCCTCGCCATCGCGCTCGCCTATGGCTTCGGCCGCGAGCTGCTCGGCCGATCCGGCGGCGCCGTGCTGGCGGTGCTGGTCGCGACCATCCCCGAGGTGGTGCACCTCGCACAGTTTGCGCGCGGATACACCGCCATGCTGGCCGCCTCCTTCGGCAGCATGTGGCTGCTGCTGTTGCTCGTGCGCACGCGCCGCGCCCGCTACGTCGCTCCCTATGCCGTCTCGGCGCTGCTGCTGGTGGCCGCGCACCCCTTCGGGCTGTTCGCCCTGGCGTCGGAGATGGTGCTGCTGGTGGTGCTGGGCCTGGCGCCGCTGCGGCACGGCTGGCGCTCGCAGCGGCGGAACCTGATCGTGCTGAGCCTGGCTCTGGGAACCGGGCTCCTGGCCATGCTGCTGCTGTGGCGGGTGTACTCGCAGCTCCAGCCCAAGTACGGCGTCGGTCAGGGCGGCGCGGTGGTCGACCTCGGGTCGTCGGAGTTCTGGCGCCGCATCGGAAACGCCTGGACCGGCTCCTCGTACGTCATCGTGTGGGTGGCGCTGGCGGCTGCCGCGCTGGCCGGGCTGGTGATGCTGGCCATGCGCGACCGCCGCGCGGCGCTGATCCTGGGGGTCTGGCTGGTGCAGCCGATCGTGCTGTTGTCGATCCTGACAGCGACGTCGCCCGACTTCGCGCCGGAACGCCACCTGTCGTTCATGATCCCCGCCTACGTCGCCGCGCTCGCCACCTTCCTGGTCGAGGTGGGGCGGCGGGCGGGGCGCTACGGGCCGTGGCTGGCGGCGCTGCTGACGCTGGCCGCGATCATGCCGGGCGTCGTTGCGCTCAGCCGTGACGTCGGCAACTTCACTCCGGACCTGCGGCACGCCAGCCTCTACCTGGGCAGCCAGTTCGGCAGCGACGATGTGCTGCTCTCGACTGGCGGCGTGCCCGAGCCGGGCGTCGATGCCCGGCTCTACGGAGCCTACGCGGCCCTGGACGCGTCCGACAGCGACTCGCTGTCGCGGTGGCGCGACGTCGGCCAGGACACGAAGTGCGACCTGGTCGAGCGCCTCGGCGACCAGCCGGCTCCGACCGCTGCCTGGGTGCTCCTGCGGTCGTCGGACGCCCCCCGGCTGGCCGCCGGGCTGCAGGCGAAGGGCTTCGATCAGGTGCAGGTGTTCGGTCCGTTCGTTGTGGCACGGCGGCCGCTGCGGCATCGAACGACGGTGGCGGCGCTATCGGCCGGGATCCGCGCCTACCGGGTGGCGGCACAGCTGACGCCGGGCACGCCCGACTTCGCGCACCTGGCCGGCGACTACCGCTCCGCGCGCAGGGATGCCCGCCACCCGGAGCTGTGCCCCGGATGATCCTGCGCCCATAGCCAGGAATCCCGCGAAATCACCATCTAGCTGAGCGCGTCGCGGGCGCGGTCGGAAAGCACGCCGAAGTCGATGCTCTGGCCGGTCACCTCGCGCAGCAGCGCGTCCGCGGTCAGCGACTGGCCCAGCTCCCACAGCTCCCTCACCAGGGTGCCCGCCTCGCGCTGCGCGAACCAGTTCCCGCCGTAGCGCTCGCGCAGCCAGTCCGACAGCTGCGCCTCGAACGCCCACGCTCGCAGGTAGCACGTGCAGTAGAAGCCGCCGTCCACGTCCTCGAGGAAGTCCGACTCGGGATACGGGACGCCGACCGCGCTCGACAGGAGCTGTGCGTAGCGTGCGGGCAGGGATGGGAGCGACGCCCCCGAGTGCAGCTCCAGCTCGTAGCGCAGCTTGGCGCAGTACCGGCGTAGAAAGAACAGCGTGACGAAGGCCGAGAAGCGCACGAATTCATCGCTGCGCGGCATGTCCAGCCGCGCCGCGAGCCAGCGGCTGTCGCCGGTCAGGTGTTCCAGCAGGAAGGCGAATCCCTCGGTGACCGCGTTGTCGCCCAGCACCCGTTCCTCGGCGGGCAACGTCCGCCGCGCGTGGGCGAAGTGCTCCGTGTGGCCGGCCTCGTGGAACAGCGCGGCGTAGTCCTCCTGGCCGCCCTGCGGCAGCACCACCAGCACCACCCGGTCGGGAACCCGGATCGGCGCGCAGAAGGCGCGGGGCACCTTGCCCGGCCGCGCTGCCACGTCCAGCTCCACGTTGGGCTGCCGGTCGAGGTCGATGCCGAGCCCGGCCAGCGTCTCCCGCAGCGCCGGCAGCGCGCGCTCGGCTGGGAAGCCGGCGTCGAACTCGGGCGCGCGCATAAGCCGGGCCAGGTCGGAGGGGCACGCCTCGCCGAGCGACACGCCCAGCCGGCTGTGCAGCTGGCGGTCGAGCTCGTCCGTGTACAGCGCCTCCGTGTCGGCCAGGAACGCGTCGGTGCGGGTGGCCAGACCGGCCGGGTCGAACGCGAACCGTTCGTACAGCGACAGCACCGTGGGCGAGCCCAGCTTTGCCGTGAGCAGACGTTCGCGCTCAGCGAGCTCCGACAGGACCGGGTTCAGGTTGCGCTCAGTCACCTCGCAGCGGCTGCGGTACAGCTCTCGCCGGCGGGCGGCGTCGGGCTCGTTCAGGAGCAGCGGGCGCACCTGCCGGTAGGGCACCTGGCTCCCGTCGAACGGCACCGTGAGGCCGGCTTCGAGGTTGGCCGCCTGGTCGGTCAGCTGCTTGGTGCCGTCCCCGACGAAGGCCTCTGCCGCGAACCGCTGCAGCTCGGTGGGGGCGTCCATCGCGGCCAGCTCCAGCGCGCTCTCCAGCGAGGTGAGATGGGCGTAGCGGTCGTACACCCGGGTCATCTCCATGGTCGGCTTGAGCCCGGCGCTGTGGTCGTAGTGCTCGGTCAGCGCCTCCGCCATCATGTCCTCGAGATCGTCGCGGTAGGAGACGAGGTCGACGGGCACGCTCATACACTACCGGTCAGGCCATGCCCGCACTCGTCCGCGACCAGGAGCTCGAACTTGTGATCGACAGCCTCGCCTACGGCGGCCGCGGTGTCGCCCGTCACGGCGAGCTGGTCGTGTTCGTTTCGCGCGCGCTGCCGGGCGACAGAGTGCGGGCCAGGGTTACCAAGTTCAAGCGTCGCTACGCCGAGGCGCGTGCGGTCGAGCTGCTGGAGGCGGGTCCCGGACGCGTGACGCCCCGCTGCGAGCACTTCGGCGTATGCGGCGGCTGCGCCTGGCAGGACCTGGACTACGCCGAGCAGCTGCGCCACAAGCAGGCGCAGGTTTCCGACGCCCTGCAACGGCTGGGGCAGCTGGAGGGCTACCACCTGGCGCCGATCGAGCCGGCCCGCCAGATCTGGGGCTATCGCAACAAGTTCGAGTACTCGTGGTCGCAGACCGCCGACGGCGCGGCGCTGGGATTCCACGTGGCCGGCCGCTGGGACCGGCTGATGGCGGTCAACACCTGCCACATCGCATCGCCGGCATCCAACGAGCTGCGCCGCGGGTTCGAGCGGTGGGCACGCGAGCAGGGCCTGCAGGCATACGACCAGCGCACCGGCGCCGGCTTCCTGCGCCACCTCGTGGTGCGCGAGGGCCGCAGCACCGGACAGCTGCTGGCGATGCTGGTCACCGCGCCCGGCACGGCGCCCGCGGTCGACCACCTGCAGCGAATGCTGCCCGACGGTGTGGTGGGGGTGGTGCACGCGGTCAACGACGGCGTGGCCGAGGTCACGGCCGGGCTGGCCCATACCACGCTGTTCGGATCCGACGAGTTCGAGGAGCGGATCGACCGGCTGACGCTGCGGCTGTCAGCCGGCGCGTTCATGCAGACCAACAGCGAGATGTCGCAGGTGCTGTACCGGCACGCCATCGAGCAGGCGCGTCTGCGCCCCGCCGACGTCGCCTGGGACCTCTACTGCGGTGCCGGCGCGATCGGCCTGCTGGCGGCGCCGTACGTCGATCGGGTGATCGGCGTCGAGATCTCGTCAGAGTCGGTGGCCCGCGCACGCGAGAACGCGTCCCGAAATGGCGTCGCCAACGCGGAGTTCGTCGAGGGCGACGTCGCCAAGCAGCTGCGCCCGCTGCTCGAGCGGGTGCCCCCGCCCAGCGTCGTGTTCGTCGACCCGCCCCGTGCCGGCCTCACGCCCCGGGCCGTGCGGCGCCTGCTGGAGCTGGCGCCCGAGCGCATCAGCTACGTCTCGTGCAACCCCACCACCCTGGCGCCGAACGCACGCCAACTCGTGGACGGCGGCTACCGGCTGGAGCTGGTGCAGCCGGTGGACATGTTCCCCCACACGCACCACATCGAATGCGTCGCGCAGCTCACCCGGCAGGAGCGCGCGGCCGGCTGACGGCCCGCACCCCGTGCAGGATCTCGGCCAGCTGGGCGACGCCGTCCGCGATCCGCGGCGCCGGCCGCGAGAAGTAGGCGTTCGCGTCCACGCAGACCGAGGGCGCCGGCAGCTCGATCCCGGCCGCCTCGGCCTCGGCGCGAGCGCGGTCGAACCCGCAGGGCGCCACCACGATCAGCTCCGGCCGCTCGGCGGCGACCGCGTCCCACGTGGTCGCGTACGACGGCTGGCCGGCCAGGCCCAGCACGTCCTGGCCGCCCGCCAGGTCGACCATCTCGGGCACCCAGTGCCCGGCGGCAAAAGGCGGGTCGAGCCACTCGGCCACGAACACCCGCCGCGCCGGCCGGCCGGCGACGGCCTCCATCGCCGCGACGATCGTCCGGCGCATGCGGGCGACGACCGCGGCACCGCGCTCGCAGGTGCCGGCACGGCGCGTGTCCAGGCGATCGGCCAGCAAGCGCACGCTGGCCTCGACCTCGCTGATCGTGTGCGGGTCGAGCGAGACCACCTCGGCGGCCACGGTGCGCAGCCGTGACACCTCGTCGCTGGACACCGCGCACACGCGGCACAGGTCCTGCGTGATGATCAGGTCGGGCTCGAGCTCGGCCAGCACCTGCTCGTCGATCGCGTAGAGCGAGCGGCCCTCGAGCAGCGCCGCGCGCACGGCCGCATCGATCTCGCCGCTGCGCAGCTGCTCGGTGTCCACCCTGGCCGCTGTCACCACCGGCAACGCGCACACCTGTGGCGGCCAGTCGCACTCGGCGGAGCGGCCGACCAGCAGGTCGTCCATGCCCAGGTCGGCCACGATCTCGGTCGCGCTGGGAAGCAGCGAGACGATGCGCATGGCCGAACTATCGCAGCGCAGACAGCAGCTGCACGGCACGTGGTGAGCCGAGGCCGGTGACGTCGTCCCATCCCAAAGCGGTGGCAGCGACGTGTCGCGATCGAGCGAGCGCAGCATCGTGGCCGTCTTGCCGTTCGGCTTCAGCCGGTGGCGCAGCACCGCCAGGGAGCGGCCGCTGGGGGTGATGTCGTTGAAGGCCGAGCTGCCGGCCAACCGGTACAGCTGCGGGTTCAGGAACCCGAGCGGCCGGTGCTGGGCCTCGTTTGCGAGCGTGGCGATGCCCGCCATCAGCGGCGCCGACAGGCTGGTGCCGCCGATCCACGACTCCTTCTGCTCGGTGCCTCCGCCGGGCTTGGAGTAGGTCTGCGTGAACAGCACGCCGGTTTGCGGGTCGGCCACGAGCGATACATCGGGCTCGGCGCGCTGCGTGCCGGGCACGACTCCGTCCTGGTAGGAGGGCTTCGAGTAGATGGCACTTGCACCGCCGCCGGCGCCGTACAGGAAGTAGCCCGGGAACCGCTCGGCCCAGGCGCCGTGCGCCCAGTTCGTCTCGGTCGTGCCCCAGCCCGTCTCCCACAGCCGCTGCCCGCTGGCGCCGACCGCCAGGCTGGTGCCGCCCACCGAGGTCACGAGCGGGCTGGAGTCGGGAAACCCGCCCGACACCGACCCGAACGCCTCGCGGTTGTCGCCGTCGTCGCCCGACGCGAAGAAGATGCCCATGCCCTGCGCCTGCGCCTGCTGGAAGACCGAGTTCAGCGCCCGCACCTCGCCCTTCGAGGCGTCGCTCTCGGGCATCCCCCAGCTGTTGGAGACGACGTTTGCCAGGTGCTTGTCGACCACCTCGTTGAGGGCCAGGTCGAGCCCCTTTGCCGTGTTCGCCGCCCCGACGTAGAGGATGTGCGCCCGCGGCGCGACCGCGTGCGTCCACTCCAGGTCCAGCGCCTGTTCGATGTACCACTCCTGCATGTCGGCGGGGTCACGCGGGAAGTGCGTGGAGCCGGGCGCGACCACCTCCGAGTAGTGCGCGTGCGGCAGGCTGAACGTCCGCGAGAAGCGGCTCAGGTCGGCGCGGATCGTGGGCGAGAAGAACGCCCCCGTGATCGCGATCGTCTGGCCGCGGCCGTCCAGGTGCTGCTGCTGCAGCCGGTCGATCCCGTAGGCCGACGCGATCTGCTGCGGCGTGTACCCGCAGATCAGCCATGGCAACGCCGTGCCGGGTGCGTAGGGGTTGGGGAAGCGGCGGCTGGTGTGCTCACCCCAGTAGTGCGAGCAGGGACCGACCGAGGTGCCGGTGGGCGGCGGCGGCGCCGGCGTGTCGACGTGCGGCCGCGCCAGCGCGTAGGCGTTGTCGAGCCCTGTGATCGCCGTCACGCTCGAGGCCAGGTCGTCCGGAATCCGGGGATTGGCGTCGGGCGCCCGCACCGTCTGCCCGCTGACCTGGTACAGCGACTCGTTCACCTGGAACGCGCGCTCGACCTGGGCCACCGTCCCGCTGGCCGTGACGAACAGGTGGTTGTCGGGCACCTCGACCAGCTCGAAGCCCTGCGCCTGCAGCCAGCTGGACACGCCGGCAACCGAGCTCGCGTCCGGCGCGAACATGGAGCGGAACTGCCGCGGCGATAGCCAGCGCTGATACGCGCCGCTGGTGGGATCCTGCTGGGCGGCCAGGAGCGTCTCCAGCTGCGGCTGGTCGCGCCAGCCCAGCCACATCGAGAACACGACCGTGCCGCTGTCAGAGGCCTCTCCCGAGCTGTTGGCGGGGGTCGCCCACGTCGGCTTCGTGTCCGGCACCGTGGTGCTGCCGCCGGCGTGAGCGCTCTGCGCCGCGCCGGACCAGATCAGCGACAGCCCGATCAGAACCGGGCAGCTGAGGCGACGGAGCAGGCCGTGGGGAGCCATCGCAGATACATCGACGCCCGGTGCTGCGGCGGCTAGTCCCCTTCGGGTGAATCGGTTCTCCCCCCGATGCGCCCCGCCAGCAGGTCGGCGTTGGCGGCCAGGAACGCCAGCGACAGCAGCGGCAGCGCGGGCAGTGCCCGGTCGAACTGGTAGGACAGGAGCAGCGTCAGCCCGAACGATGCCGTCATCGCGGCCCAGGTCAGCGTCGGGCGCAGGTCAAACCGCGCCGCTGCGGCCAGGAACACCGAGAAGAACACGAAGTCGCTGGCGCCGATCTGCGCCACCCCGTTGCTGCCGATCGGATGGAACGCCAGCGTAAACGCGTTCAGCACCTGCGCGTGGTGCTCGACGATCACCTTGGTCGGCCCGGCCGCAACGCTGTAGATGTCCACGGCAGCGATCAGCACGGCGATGCCGACGATCTCGGCCGGCGTCTGTAACAGCGACCCCAGGCCCAGGCCGATCAGGCTGGCTGCCACCAGCTTGGCCAGCGTCGCCGGCGTGCCCGAGTATCCGCTCCAGATCAGGAGCGCCGTGGCCAGCACCGCCGGCGCCGCCCACAGCAGCAGCCGCGGGCCGACGCCTGCTGACGGCGCCAGCGCCAGGGGAACCATGGTCGCCAGCGGGATCGAGATCAGCGCCAGGCCAGCGATCTGGACCGCCGTGGTGGGGCTGTTCCCGATGTGAGGGGCGAGCCGGTCGAACGCCGCGAGGGCGGCCAGCGCCCCGGCCACGCGCAGCGTCAGTACGGCGGCAGGTTGTCGTACCACTCGCCCAGCGCCTTGAACGCCGCCCAGAACTCGCGCTTGGCGGCGGAGTCGTTCAGCGAGCTGTCGATGTCGGGTACGGCCAGCAGGTCGATGGTGGGGGTGAAGGGCCGTACCCGGCCGGTGCTGAGCTCGACCGGCGACGACAGCGGGAACTCGAGCGATCCCAGGAACGCGACGGCGTCGGAGCCCATCGCAACGACGATGCCGGGCTGGGTGATGTGCAGCTCGTGGGTGAGCCAGGCCCGCGCCTGGGCGAGGTCGTCCGGCCCGGGGTCGATGTCGACCTTCAGACAGACGCTGCCGTACAGCTTCAGCGGGTCGATGCGCAGCCGCTCGATGCTCTTCAGCACCGCCTGGCCGGCCCGGCCGAAGAAGGCCACGCCCTCCTGCACTTCCGCCGCCGTGGGCCGGTACTTGAGCAGGAAGATGTCGGCCAGCGGGTGCCCGGTGCCGATCACCGGCGCCTGTGCAGGATGGTGGTCGCCGACCCAGGTCGCGATCTCATGGCCGAGCTGGTTGGTCTCGGCGATGGCGCGGGCCTGGTACCGCTCGTAGATCTGATCGTCGGGCACGCTCACTCCGACATATTGGCGCATCCGCGGCCGAAACCTCTACCCCGCGATGCGTTCAAGCTTGCAGGGCGCGCGGTCGATCATCACCACACATGCCACGCTTCTCACGAGCTGCGGCGGCAGCTTGCCTGGCCGCATTCATTCCTCCTGCGCTTGTGGCGCTGGCCTCGCGCCGCGTGCAGGGCGAGTTCGAGCTGCCCACGCTGCACGTGCTGGCGGTCACCGGCACCGCCGCCGTGGCCGCCGCCGTGTCGGTGCTGATGACGCGGGCGGCGATCCGCAGGAACGACACGCGAGCGGGCCTGGTCGGCGTCGCATTCACGGTCATGGCCGGCTTGATGACGATCCACGGCCTGGCCACGCCGGGGGTGTTCCTCGAGGAGTATGCCCGCAACGCCACGGTCGGCTTGGCGGGCGTGCTGGCGGTTCCCGCCGGGGGCGTGATCCTGGCCGCGGCGGTGCTCGCCCCGCCGGCCCGCACCGGCGCCACCCGAGTGGTCGCACGCTGTCAGGCGGCGGCGCTCGCGGCGCTGCTGGTGTTCGGAGCGGTCGGCCTGGTGCATCCAGAGCTGATCCCGCTGGTGCCGCTGCAGGTGGAGCCGTGGGTGTACGTCGTGCTGTTCCCGGTCAGCGTCGTCTACCTCTGGATCGCGCGGCGGGCCTTCGTCACGCACCAGCTGACCGGCCGCCGCGCCGATCTCACGGTCGCCGTGGGCCTGATCTGGCTGGGCTGCTCGATCGTGATCTACCTGCTCTCGGATACCTGGACGCTGATGTTCTGGGCGGCTCACGTGCTGGAGGCGATGGGCTTCGTGGCGGTGGCGGGCTCGGTCGCGGTCGACCTGGCCCGGCAGGTGCCGTCCTACCACCTGTACCGGCGGGTGGAGGGCAGCGACCTGCTGGAGTCCGAGGAGAGCCTGCTGGGCGGCTACGTCCGCAGCCTGACCGCGACCATGGAGCTGCGCGATCCCTCCACCCGTGAACACTCGCGGCGGGTGGCCGCCCTGGCGGTGCGGGTGGGCATGAAGATGGGCCTGCCGGCGCCGGCGCTGCGCCGTCTGGCCGTGGCCGGACTGCTCCACGACATCGGCAAGCTGCAGGTGCCTGAGCAGATCCTGAACAAGCCGGGCCGGCTCACCGACGAGGAGTTCGCGGTCATCAAGACGCATCCCCGTAAGGGCGCTGACCTGCTGGCGCACCTGGGCGGGTTCGAGCGGGAGCTGCCGATCGTGCTGTGGCACCATGAGCGGTTCGGCGGCGGCGGATATCCGGACGGCATCGCCGGCCGGGTGATCCCGCTGGAGGCGCGCATCATGACGGTCTGCGACGTGTACGACGCGCTGATCAGCCGGCGCGCGTACCGCGAGCCCTGGTCACACGAGCGGGCGATGGCCCAGATCGTGAGCGAGACGGGCGACGCCTTCGATCCGGGCTGCGTGGATGCCCTGGCCGCCGTGCTCGCGGGCGCCGGCGAGCAGTCGGTACAGGTGCTGCACCAGTCGCTCGGCGGCGTCCGCGCGGCCGGCGCCTAGGCCTTCCCGACCTGCTGCATCCACTTCAGGCCCTGCAGGTAGAGCAGGTTGCGGGGCCGCCGCACGATCTGGTTGTGCCGCATCGCGACAAGGAACTCCTCCGGCCCTTGGAAGGCGGGGATGCGGTTGATGGCGGTGCCGATACCCTGCAGCACGTGCGCGTCCGAGCCGGCCGACTGCACGAGGTTGTACTTGGCCGCGAACCGCAGGGCGTCGTCGTTGAACGAGTCGAACAGCAGGCGTGAGTTGTAGACCTCGAACACGTCGATCTCATCGAGGTGGCGGAGCAGCGTCGCGGAGTCCGGGATCGTGTGCAGGCGGTCGAAGGGGTGGGGCATCAGCACCAGGCCGCCCTGCTGCTGGATCTCGGCGATGGTGTCGGCCATGCTCATGCCGCGCTCGATCCGCTCGTGCAGGAACAGCCCGATCACCTCGCCCTGTGCGGTCTTGACCTCCTCGCCCACGATGACCGTGATCGGCTTGCCCAGGGCGGCCGCCTCGAGCGCGCCCGAGATCTCGTTGTGGTCGGTGATCGCGATCGCACCCAGGCCCTGGGCGATGCAGTGGTCGACCAGGGCCTCCGGGTCGGTGGCGGAGTCGTGCGAGTGGTTCGTGTGCATGTGCAGATCGGAGTCGATCAGCACCGGCCGCGCCGGCGCCGCCTGGGGCCGTGCCCGGCGCCGCCGCAGCAGGCCGGTGTAGAGCGCCTCCAGCCGCTCGGCCAGCGCTGCCGCGCCGCGCTCGGCCGCGGCCCGTGCGCCCTCGGCGGCCAGCTGCTCGCGCAGATCGGCCTGCTCCAGCAGGCGCGCCACGGCGGCGGCGGCCAGCGGTGGCTGGTCGGCCGCATAGCGCAGCCCCGGGCCTTCGTCGACCGAGACCACCACAGCGCCGCAGGCGCGAGCCTCCCAGGCGAGGAGCGGGCTGCCGTCCGGCGCCGCCACGAACACGTCGGCGGCTCCCAGCAGCCGGGCTCGCTGGTCGTCCCGCTCGAGCCCCTCGGTGCGCACGCGCCCGCGCGCCCGCGGCGGAACGTACGGCCGCATCGGCCTGCGGCCGCGCCTCTCCCAGACCAGCGTCAGCTCCACGCCGGGCGTGTCGGCGACGGTGCGAATCAGGCTGCGAGCGACGCCGCGGCTCTCGCCTGTCCACTCGGCCACGACCCTGCTCGCGGTCTTTCCGGCTGGCATGAAGATGGGGGAGATGGGGTCGGGCATGACCTCGTAGTCGCCGGGGTACAGCGTGCCGGCGAGCTCCGCCGCGCGCGTGCTGGCCGCGAGCAGCGCGTCGATGCGCGACCCGTAGCGCTTCCGCCGGCCGCTGCCGATCGGGTAGCTGAGCGCGCGCTCGGTCTCGGCGTGGAAGGTCGCCACGATCAGGCCGCGCGTGTGGCGCAGCGCTGCGGTGGCCAGCCCCGGCACGATCGGCTCGTGGGCGTGCACGATGTCGAAACCGCCCTCCCCGACCGCCATGGCGACGTTGGCGGAGGCCGCGATCGGCAGCCCTGCGCCGCGCCCGCGGCCGCGCGCTCCGCTGGGAACGGCCGGGCCGACGGCCACGGCCAGCGGCTCGCCGGGCAGCGCGTGCAGCGCCTCGGCGTCGCCCGCCGCCAGCGAGCGCAGCCGGCGCCGTCCGCTCCGCAGCGACTGCGAGGACGCGCTGGGCGCGAGCACCGTCACCCGGTGCCCGCGCCCGGCCAGTCCCGTCGCCTCGTTCCGCACGTACTCGGCCACCGGATGGCCGCCGGCCAGCGCGTAGGGCGAGACCAGGCAGATGTTCAGCGCGTCGGCCACGACGGCCTCAGCTCTTGGCCGCGGCCTTCTCCTTGGCGCCCGACTTCTTGGGCGTGTACGTCTCGATGAAGGTCTCGACCTGCGTGTGGCACTCGTCGTCGGGGTGCTGCACCGGAGGCGACTTCATGAAGTAGGCGGACGGCCACTCGAGCGCGCCGCCGATGCCGTTGTCGAGCGCAAGCTTGGCGCAGCGCACGGCGTCGATCACGATGCCGGCCGAGTTGGGGGAGTCGACCACCTCGAGCTTGAGCTCGATGTTCAGGGGCACGTCGCCGAACGAGCGGCCTTCGAGGCGGATGTAGGCCCACTTGCGATCCTCCAGCCAGGCGACGTGATCGGACGGGCCGATGTGGACGTTCTTGGCGCCGAGGTCGTGGTCGAGCTGCGAGGTGACCGCGTTGGTCTTGGAGATCTTCTTGCTCTCCAGGCGCTCACGCTCGAGCATGTTCAGGAAGTCGGTGTTGCCGCCCACGTTCAGCTGGTGGGTGCGCTCCAGCAGCACGCCACGCTCCTGGAACAGGCGCGCCAGCTTGCGGTGGACGATCGTCGCGCCGACCTGCGACTTGATGTCGTCGCCGACGATGGGCAGCCCCTTCTCCTCGAAACGACGGCGCCAGTAGGGCTCGCGGGCGATGAACACGGGGATGCAGTTGACGAACCCGCAGCCGGCCGCGAGCACCTGCTCGACGTACCACTTGGTCGCCTCCTCGGACCCGACGGGTAGGTAGCTGACCACCACGTCGGTCTTGGTGTCCTGCAAGATCTTGACGACGTCGGCCGTCTCGCCGGGGGCCTTCGTGATCACCTGCGACAGGTACTTGCCGATCCCGTCGTGGGTCATGCCGCGGTACACGGGCACGTCGAGCTTGGGCACGTCGGAGAACTTGACGGTGTTGTTCTGCCCGCTGAAGATCGCCTGCGACAGATCCTTGCCGACCTTGTCGGCGTCGATGTCGAATGCGGCGCTGAACTCGATGTCCGAGATGTTGTAGCCGCCCAGGTCGACGTGCATCAGCCCGGGCACGGTCTCGCCCGCCTTGGCGTTCTGGTAGTACTGGATGCCCTGGACGAACGACGAGGCGCAGTTGCCGACGCCGACGATGGCGACGCGCACCTTTCCGTTCGAGGCGCGATGTCCGTTTTGCGAGGCCGTTTCGGCCATGACTATCCCTCCGATTTCGCGTTCAGTTGTGTGCGTACGTAGGCGATGCGCTGGACGACAGTGATCGCGGTCAGCGCGGCCAGGATGTAGATCGCATAGGGCAGCACGCTGCCAACGCCGGCAAACGGCAGCACCACGGCCAGCAGCACGATCCGCTCTGCACGCGCCATCAGGCCGACGTCGCCCTTCAGGCCCAGCGCTTCGGCCTTTGCGCGGGTGTAGCTGACCAGGAACGACCCGACCAGCGCCACGAACACGCAGGCCAGGGCGAGGGTGTGGCCCTGGTCGGCCAGCACCAGGGCGATGGCGCCCAGGATCACGCCCTCGCTCATACGGTCGAGGGTCGAATCCAGGAAGCCGCCGAACGGGGTCATCTTGTCGTGCGCGCGCGCAAGCGCGCCGTCCAGAGCGTCGATCACGGAGCCGGCCACGAACACCACCGTTGCCCACACCCAGTGCTGCTCGTAGATCAGCACGCCGGCGGCCACGTTCAGCAGGAACCCGCAGGTGGTGAGCTGGTTGGGGGTGAGCGGGATGCTGCGGAAGCTCTGCATGAAGCGCAGCGCGACGCTGCGCCCGCCGTTGGTGTACCCGTCCTTGAGACGCGCGAGCGAGGTGGTCATCGCACGTACTATACCACGCGCGCTATCACGTGCATGCAGTGCCGCAAATCCCGGTCAGGAGACGGGATCAAGCCGCAACCGATGGCGGGCGGAGGCCGGCAGCGTGGGGTGAAAGCGCTCGATCGTCCAGGCGACGCCGAGGGCGACGCAGGCCAGGCAGGCGCCCAGGATCGCGTCCAGCCAGAAGTGGTTGCCGGTTGCCACGATCGAAAACACGATCAGGCACGGGTAGAGCAGCCAGAGCAGGCGCACGGCGGGCCGGCGCACGAGGAAGAAGCAGCTGGTGCCGATGATCAGCGAGAAGCAGGTGTGCACGCTGGGTACGGCCGCGAACGGGTTCGAGAGCAGCGACACGGCGCCGGTGTTGAAGTTGACGTCGGCGGTCTTCTCGAGCGTGTCGATGAAGCCGAGGTCGGTGAGCATGCGCGGCGGGGCGGTCGGGAACAGGATGTAGCCGATCAGGGCCAGCGCCATCGCCGAGAAGACGATGTTGCGCACGAAGTAGTAGTGGTGGTTGCGGCGCAGGTACAGCCAGAACATGAAGCAGGTGGTGACCGCGAAGTGGGCGTGGAAGTAGGTGATGTTGGCCACGTCGAGCACCCACGGACGTGCCAACGCCCAGTGCTGGACGTCCAGCTCCGTGAAGATGCCGACGCTTTTCTCGACCGAGACGACGTCGCGCGCATGCACGAACGCGACCGCCAGGTCGCCCTTGGCGAGGGTCCGGGAGATCTCGTACAGCAGGTCCGCCACGGCGAACAGCCCGAGCTGCAACAGGAAGTCAGGCCATCCCTTGGGAAGCACCCGCACACGTTCCCTGGTCCGTGCAGAGGCCAACGTCGCCATCGAGGGATGGTACCCGATGCGACGGATCGAGCAGCCGCCCCGGGCCGTGCGTCAGCCGCCGATGTGGGACATCTCAACCCGCGGGCGGTCGCGTGTCTCGGCGCTGCGCCGCTCCGAGTAACGGTCGCCGCGGTTGCCCCAGATCCGGCCCAGCAGGGCCGCCAGCTGCTCGTCGGTCGCGCCGTCGCGCAGCGGGCCGCGCAGGTCGCGGCCGTGGGCGGCGAACAGGCATGTGTAGAGCTCGCCCTCGGCCGACAGGCGGGCGCGGGTGCAGTCACCGCAGAAGGGGCGGGTGACGGATGCGATGACGCCGATCTCGCCGGCGCCATCTGCGTAGCGGAGGCGGCTGGCCACCTCGCCCGGGTAGCGCGGCGCGACCGGCTCCAGCGGCCAGCGGGCCGACAGCTTCCCGACCAGCTCCTGTGCGGGCACCACGTCGTCCAGGCGCCAGCCGTTGGTGGTGCCGACGTCCATGAACTCGATGAAGCGCAGGATGATGCCGGTGCCGCGGAAGCGCTCGGCCATGTCCATCACCGAGCCGTCGTTGACGTTGCGCTTGACGACCATGTTGACCTTGACCGAGAGACCGGCCTGCTGCGCGGCCTCGATACCCTCCAGGACGCGGACGACTGGGAAGTGGACGTCGTTCATGGACTGGAAGACGTCGTCGTCGAGCGAGTCGAGGCTGACGGTGACGCGGTCGAGGCCGGCCTCGCGAAGCACCCCGGCCTTTGCCGGCAGCAGGGCGCCGTTGGTGGTCAGGGTGAGGTCGGCGAGGCCGTGCTGCCGCAACGCGGAGAGCATTGAGACCAGGGCCTCAAGGTTGCGCCGAAGCAGCGGCTCGCCGCCGGTGAGGCGGATCTTGGTGACGCCCGCGGCCAGGAACAGCCGTGACAGGCGCTCGATCTCCTCGAAGGTCAGCAGCTGCTCACGGCGCAGGAACACGAAGTCGTGTCCGAACACCTCCTTCGGCATGCAGTAGGTGCAGCGGAAGTTGCAGCGATCCGTGACCGAGATGCGCAGATCGCGGAGCGGCCGTGCGAGAGTGTCGGTCAGTGCGGTCATCTGCCCAAAGAGTACCCGTCGCGTCCTTTCCTGCCATCCTCGACAGGCTGCGCGCCGCCTACGGCGTGCGGCCGCACCGGGCGCTGGCGCCGCTCGACGAGCTGATCCTTACGGTGCTGTCGCAGAACACCAGCGATATCAACTGCGGGCGCGCCTACGCGGGGATGCGGGAGCGCTACCCGCGCTGGCAGGACGTGCTGGAGGCGCCACCGGCACAGCTGGTGGCGGTGCTGCGGCCGGGCGGCCTTGCCAACCAGAAGGCGCCGCGGATCCAGGCGATCCTCGCCCAGCTGGCGGCGTCACCGGCCGGGCTCGACCTGGCCTGGCTGGCGGGGCTGGAGCCGGAAGCGGCGATGGCCTTCCTGACCGCGCTACCCGGGGTTGGCGCGAAGACCGCCAGCTGCGTGCTCCTGTTCTCGCTGGGCATGCCCGTGATGCCGGTGGATACGCACATCCACCGGATCGCGCTGCGGCTGGGGCTGATCGGGCCGCGGGTCGGCGCCGACGCCGCCCATGCGCTGCTGACGGCCATCACGCCGGCCGACCGGATGCTGGAGGCGCACCTGCTGCTGATCGAGCACGGCCGTCGCACGTGCAAGGCGCGGCGGCCGCGCTGCGAGGTCTGCGTGCTGCTCGACCTGTGCCCGTTCGGCGCGTCTGTGGTCAGCGGCCGCGCGCCGCGTCGCGCCGATCGGTCAGCGGAACAGGCGGATGCGGGATAGCACCAACAGTGCGGCAACGCCGTCCCGCCAGGTCAGCTTCTTGCCCTCGTCTCGGCCGCGGGCCACGTAGGAGATCGGCACCTCGTAGATGCGGTGTCCGGAGCGCAGCAGCTTCGCGGTGATCTCGGGCTCGATGTCGAACCGGTTCGCCCTCAGCTTCAGGGAGCGCCAGGTCTCCAGCGACATCACCTTGTAGCACGTCTCCATGTCGCTGATGTAGGAGTTGAACAGCAGGTTCGTCCACAGCGTGACGAGCTTGTTTCCCATCACGAACCAGAACGAGTAGGCGGAGTGCGACGAGAAGCTGCGGCTGCCGAACACCACCGTCACCCCGTGCCGCTCGAACGGCGCAAGCAACGCCGGGTAGTCGGCCGGGTCGTACTCCAGGTCGGCGTCCTGGATCAGTGCCAGCTCGGAGCCGGCGGCCGCGATAGCCGTGCGGATCGCGCTGCCCTTGCCGCTGTTTCGGGGATGGCGGATCACCCGGGTGGGGCGCGTGAACGTGCGGGCGGCCAGGATCTCCGCCGTGCCGTCCGTGGAACCGTCGTCCACGATCACGATCTCGGATACCTCGGGTCGTTCCTCGACGGCGTCGAGCAGCGCCGTCAGGGCGCGTTCCTCGTTGTAGATCGGTATCAGGACGGAGAGCGTTCTGGCCATGGCTGCGAACGGGTGCGAGACAGTATCAGACCACCCGAGGGCCGCCGCGCGCGGTTGAGATGCCTCGGTTCTCGCCATCTGGCACATCACGGCAGGCGTCGATCAATCATCTAGGATCGCCGCGATGAGCGTGTTCGCCGTGGGAGCGGTGTGTCTCGGGTTGGCCGTCCTCGGCGTCGGTCTGTGGCGCCGGCACCTGGCCGCGTCGCTGGCCGTGATCGCCCTGGCACTGGTGATGGCCGTCTCGACGTACCAGTCGGTGGAAGCGCGGGCCAGGCATCTGAACGGGCTACCGCACGCCTCGCCGGCGCTCGAACAGGCGCCGCCTGCCTACCGCAAGCGCGGATACCAGGATCTCGCGCGTGCGGCGATCAGCCGGATCCCCCCGGGTGACACCTACGCGATGGTGCCGGTCACTCCTCAGGGCGGCTCGTTCTGGCTGCGCTATGTGCTGGCGCCGCGGATCCGCGTCGAGCCGTCGCAGACCCGCTGGGTGCTGGTGCTCGGCGGCACTCCGCAGCAGGCCGGCATCGCCGGCGCCCACAGCTGGCGGTACGGGGACAACTGGCTGGTGCGCAGGTGATACGGGAGGCGGCGGGGCTGCTCGCCGTCAACCTGCTGCTGGCGGCGCTGGGCGCGGGAGCGCTGATGGTGATCGGCAGCTGGCGCGCGGCCGGAACGGCGGGTGCGCTGGTGCTCAGCCCGTTCACGGGCATCGCCCTCTACCTGGCGCTGATGCCCCCGCTGCTGTACGCCGGGTTCGCGCCGACGCCGCAGGTGCTGGTCGTGACGACGGCGGTCGCGCTGGCGCTGGGGGTTGCGGTCGATCGCCGGCGCCGCGAGCCGCACGGCGGGCCGCCCGGGCGCGACGGCCTGCTCCTGGCGGCGGCCGCCGCCGTCCCGTGCGGGCTGCTGTTGCTGCAGGCCAGCACCAAGCGCGCGGCGGAGATCGACTGGCAGCTGGACTGGGCGCTGAAGGCGCGCCTGCTCACGGGCAACGGCGGCCCGTTCCGGGGCGCTCTTGACGATCGGTTCTTCAGCTCCGCCTACCTCAACACCCATCGCGAGTACCCGCTGGGGCTGCCGGCCCTGAACGCCCTCGACAACCACGCCATGGGTCGCGTGGACACGGTCTTCGTGCACGTCCAGTTCGTTCTGGTGCTGATCGCGTTCGTGGCCGCCATGTGGGTGGTGTTGCGCCCGTATGCGAATCCGATCGTGCTGGCCGCCGGGCTCACCGCCGTGGCGGCGTCGCCCGGGCTTCAGATACGCACCCTGTACGGGCCCTGGGACATGACCGTCGCCTGCACCTGGGTCGCCGGCGCGGTGCTGGTCGGGCTCTGGCTGGCCGGCGGGGCGCGCCGCGATCTGGCGCTGGGCAGCCTGTTCCTGGCTGGCTCGCTGGCCACCAAGGTCGAGTCGACGGCCAACACGGGCCTGTTGTTCGCGCTGGTCGGCCTGCTGCTGGTCAGCCGCCGGCAGTGGCGGTCGCTGCGCGATGCGGCTGTAGCCGCGGTCGCCGTGGTCGCGACTGCCGCTCCCTGGCAGCTGTACGCGAACGCACACGATCTGCATTCACGCATCGTGCAGCCGTCCCTGGGGCGCATGATCGACCAGGCCGGCGACCTGCCCACGATCGTGCGGTCACTGACCCGCTCGGTGGTGGCCTGGACCTGGGCAGGGGTGGTGCCGCTGGCGCTGGCCTGCGCGGTCGTGATGCTGCTGCGCGGACGCAACCGCGAGCTGGCGGTCGCCTACCTGGTCACCTTCTTCGGGATGCTCGCGGCGCTCGCGTTCGTCTACTGGAACCACACGGTGGCCCTGCACCCGCTGCTGTCGGAATCGGCGTCGCGCACGATCACCACGGTGCAGGTGCTGACGCTCGTCATGCTGCCGCTGCTGGCGGAACGGGCGCTGGGCGACATAACGCTACCCCGGCGGGCGGCCGTGGCTGCCGAGGGGCGGTCAGGCGATCGCCCGTCGTCGCCTGCCGCCACGGCGTGGCGTCCAGCCGGTGGCGGCCCCTAGGTAGAAGCCGGCCAGCAGCACCGCACCCACCGAGTAGTTGACGCGGATCTCGGATGCGTGGTCGGCGGCGACGCAGCCTGCATCGGAGGCCGGGCACTGCAGGCGCGTCTGAGCCGTCTCGGCGACCGTGTACGTGTGGAACTCGGCCCGTGACGGCGGCAGGTCGAGCAGCACCACAGTCGCTGTCACCACGACCATGGCGAGCAGCGGCGCCGCCAGCCGCGCACCCACGGGTCGCCGCCGCAGCACGGCCAGGCACGACACAAGCGCCACCGACGCGGTTGGCGAGAGGAACGCCAGGAACCAGGCCGAGGCGTGCGAACCCGGCCGGCCGAGCTGTTCCAGCGTGCGCGCCAGCGGCAGACTGGCCGCCATCGCCGCCAGCATCAGCAGCGCCGCCAACCGGTCACGCTGCTCGAACAGCCTGTCGGCCGCGCGCGGGGTGAACGACTCGGCGACCGCTCTGGCGTCTCCCATCCGGCGCACCGCCTCCCGCTCACCGTGCGCGGCGGCGCCCTCACGCAGGTGCGCGTCAAGCTCCTCGATCACCCGCCGACGGCGGCGTCCGTGCACCCGCAGGTGGCGGTCGAACTCCCCCAGCCAGTGCTCGATCACTGTGCGATCACCGCCTGCATCGCCCCCGCGAACGCCGCCCAGTCCCGTCGCCTGGTCGCCAGCGAGCCGCGGCCCGCCTGTGTCACGGCATAGACCCGTCGCCGGCGCGGTGCCTCGTCTGACCAGTGGCTCACGAGCAGGCCGCTTCGCTCCAGCCGGTGCAGCGCGGGGTAGACGGTGCCCTCGGTCAGATCGAACGCTCCCTCGCTCTGCTCGCGCAGCCGCTCGATCACGCGGTATCCGTGCGCGGGCCCGGCCACCAGCACGCTCAGCAGAAGCAGGTCGATCTGTCCGCGCAGGTCGCTGGCGCTCATACCTAGTTAGGCTAGGTATAGATGCGGGTAATGTCAAGGCTGGCCCGGCATGGGGAAATCTGCTACAACTCGACTAAGATTTTCTACTTCTGACCAACTGAATCAACCCGCAAGGAGCAGGACCGTATGAGCAAAGTGATTGGCATCGATCTTGGCACCACCAACTCGTGCATGGCGGTGATGGAGGGCGGCGAGCCCACCGTCATCCCCAACGCCGAGGGCGGTCGCACCACCCCGTCGGTGGTCGCGTTCACCAAGGACGGCCAGCGCCTGGTCGGTACCCCGGCCAAGCGGCAGGCGGTCACCAACCCGCAGAACACCGTCTTCTCGATCAAGCGCTTCATGGGCCGCAAGGCCTCCGAGGTCAGCGAGGAGCAGAAGATCGTCCCCTACGAGGTCGTCTCTGGACCCAACGGCGACGCCCGCGTGCAGGCCGGCGACAAGACCTTTCCGCCGCAGGAGATCTCCGCGATGATCCTGCAGAAGCTCCGGGCCGACGCCGAGGCCTACCTGGGCGAACCCGTCAGCGAGGCCGTGATCACGGTGCCCGCCTACTTCAACGACGCCCAGCGCAACGCCACCAAGGACGCCGGCAAGATCGCCGGCCTCGAGGTGCTGCGCATCATCAACGAGCCGAC